>CANRBT010000042.1 GCA_947628935.1 uncultured Roseburia sp.
AGGGGAAGGTTCTGCTGCATACAAGACGCTGCCTGATGCAGAAACACTTTTCCGTCTCCATCCGTCAGGAGGCGGTAATCCGTCGGCTGTACCTGGGTCAGCTCCAGCTCTAACAGCCTGCTTCCCGCGCCCTCCTGCGCGAGGTTGGCGCGCACCCGCGCGCCTAAAACCCCCGTCACATGCTCCATGGAAAAGCTTTTTCCGCCATAAGCCCCATCCAGCGCAAGAAGATGATACTCCTTCCAAAGCTGCGGCTGGTATTCCGCGCACACAGACTCTATCGCAAGCGATGTCGTCATGTCTGCGTATGTCATAAGCTGATACTGCCGCCCTGCTTCCAAAAGGGCAAACAGGAATGACGCGACCAACAGGAACGTCATCGCGGAAATCACGGTAATGCTTCCTTCACGCTTCATATCACACGCGCCCTGCCTTTTTGGTAATCGTATCAAAAATATCATTGACCAAATCCGTGAGCTGATCCTTAAAAATCAAAACGAGCCCGATGAGCACGACCAAAATCAGTATCAGCTCCACGACGCCTACCCCATCTTCTTCCAACATAAATTCTCTAAGTCCTCTCATGTGTTGTTCCTCCTCTCTTATATTTGAAATGTCATGACAGCCGGGATCATCAAAAGAGCCATAACGATCCCAAGCATGAATATCATAGGAATGAGCAGCTTTGTCCCTGCTTCCTCCCCATATCGCTTAGCGGCGCTTTTTCGCTCCTCAAACGCATTTTCTGCCTCCTGCTCCAGAAGCAGGATGACTCCCTGACTTCCCTTTCGCAGATTCTGCGCTAAAATAGTACCAAATTTGCGGTAATCCGCACGTTTGCACCTCTCCCCGTATCGCTCGTAAACACGTCCTTCCCCCATGCCGCTTTCCATCTCGTGGCATGCGACCAGCATCTCCTCATACGCAGGCATGGGGACGCAGAGACGCTGCTTCTTTTTTTCTTCATATGTATATGCGATCCTTCGAAATGCCGCCTGCGGAGTCATCCCTGCTCCTAGAAGCAACGCCATCTTGCTGACTACCTCCGGAAACTCGATCTCGAGCAGTCTGTCCCGTTTTTTCTGCTCCTCCTGCTGCCTGCTGCGCTCCAACACAGGCACAAACATTGCCAGCACACAGCCGAAGCAGAGCACCTTTTCTGCCGTTCGCTCCTTGATCTCTCCCCATTTCAGCCTTTTGCTCCCTACCTGTGTCGGCAGCTGTAAAAATGCGGTTCCTATCTTTTCCCCATCGGTCTGTATCAGTTCTTCTACCTCATGCAGCAGCGCTTCCCGTTCTCCGCGTACAGGCGGAAACACCCGAAAATAGAACTCCTCCTCCGACAGGGATGTCCCACAGAACAACGTTACGGTTGCCTTGACCAGACTCCCCTCCTCCGGCAGATCCTCCGCGGTCACATTCCCCGCGGAATCCACAAGCCCATAGTCATCGAACTGCCACTCTGCCGTCACCTTCCCTTCCTGATAACTGTCGCAGACATTTACACTTCCGCGGATTTCGTTGAGTGAGTCATTCTCTCCCGGAAACGCTTCTCTCAGTTCCTCCCCTGCCGCCTGCAGGTATCGTTGTTCCTCCTCCCTTGTCAATATCTGCTCGGGCACAATGACAACAAAAGACTGTTCCTCCTCTGTCCCCTCCACGCAAAAGGTCAGCTCCTGTTCATAGCTTCCCTCCCCTGCCGCGCTGCGCACCAGCCGATTCCCGTCCGCGATCACATCGTCTCTGTCCTCCGCATATCCGATCCCAAGACCTGCGAACGCCCCTGCTGCCACGATCAACAACATTTTGTTCCACTCTGCCTTAAGACGTTTCCTGCCCCATAGCCATCCCGTCACTGCGATCACCAGAACAATTCCACATACAATCATGACATCCCCCCATCCGTTGTCAAACCTGTATCTCCAATATGCGCGAGGAGATACCCAGCGTCCCCGCATAGGCAGCTAATGCCGCGCTCATGATCAGCCCCCCTGTAACATTGCCGTACAATACCGCCAGAAAGTCCCCGGATGTCACTGTCAGATAGGCAAGGATCAACATCGGCATCGCGTTCATCACCTTTCCCTCCAGCCTTTTGCCTGCCAGTACCGTTTGAATCTCCCTTTTGACCTCCATCCTTCCTGTAAGCTTACTGACCGTTGTGCGAATGATTTTGGCAAAGTCTCCGCCACTGCGCTTTGCAAAAACGAACACATCCGCAAAGCTCTCAATATCCTCGCAGCCACTGCGGGCAGCAAACGCTGCCAGAACCTTCTCCAAGGGCTGGTTGAGCTGTACCGCGGCATTGATCTGCCGGAATTCCGCATGCATCAAAGATTGTTCTCCGTGCAGCTCACGCAGCTCCTTTTCTGCCTCCCGCCAGGCATTTTCCATGGAATACCCCGCCAAAAGAGCGGCGGACACAGCCTGCATCCCATCCTTAAACTCGGAAAGCAGGCGCTCCCTGCGTTTTTCCTGGCGCTCCTTCCGATATCCTCTGACATACAACGCCAAAACTCCCGGAAACACGACCAGCCCCCACACGGACCGATAAAACAGCCAGGCAATTCCTCCTGCCAAAACTCCGCTCACACAGATACTCCAAATCCACTCCCTCGCACTCAGCGCATACCGTCTATAATCCATCTCCTTCCTCTCTTTCTGCCAGGACATACCCCGCTCTCCGGCACTTATCCAAACGGCTCAGCCTCCCGGTACATCGCAGCCTTCCCTGTACGCGCCCCTCCCTGTTCCCTTCCTCCTCAAAATGAAACAGCGTCGCCAACTGCACCTCTCCGTCTTTGATACCGGTCAGCTCCGCAATGTCCAAAACTTTGCGGCTCTTATCCCGCAGTCTTCCCAGATGAATGAAAATATCAATTCCCGATACGATCTGACCCCGGATCGCCGCCAGCGGCAACTCCATTCCCATGAGCACCATGGTCTCCAAACGGCTGACCATGTCCCGACAGGAATTTGCATGCCCGGTACTCAGAGAACCATCGTGTCCTGTGTTCATTGCCTGCAGCACATCCAGCGCTTCCGCGCCGCGGCACTCTCCCACGATGATCCTCTCCGGTCGCATACGCAGTGCCGTACGGATCAGATCCCGGATCGTGATAGGGACCACACCCTCCGTATTCGCGTTTCTGGTCTCCAATCGCACAAGATTTGGCTTGTCCAAAAGCTGGAGCTCCGCAGAATCCTCGATCGTGATGATGCGCTCCTCCCGCGGTATATACTGTGAGAGCGCATTCAAAAATGTCGTTTTCCCGGATCCCGTCCCTCCTGAAATAAAAATATTGTAGCCTGCACACACCAGCATCCGCAAAAAATCCGCCGCTTCCTGAGTGATGGAACCCATGCGGATCAGATCCTCCATCCGGATCGGATGCTCTGGAAATTTCCGGATCGAGATCGCAGACCCGTCGAGCGACACAGGCTCCAACACGATATTGACCCTTGACCCGTCTGCAAGCCTCGCATCCACGACCGGCGATGCCTCGTTGACCATCCGGTTGCTGTAGCCCGCGATCTGCTGGATCACATCATTGAGCTTTTCCCTTGACGAAAAGCATTTTCCTGACTCATACAGGCGTCCCTGCTTCTCATAAAATATGTGATCTGTACCGTTTACCATAATTTCGGTAATGTCCTTGTCCTCCAGCAGATCCTGAAGAACATCCAGCTTTCGCATGGAATTGAACAGGATCTGCTCCAATTCCTCCCTTTCGCGCATGGTCAATCGTTGTTCCCGCGCATAGCTTCCCACATATTTTTCCACAAGAAAATATACTTCATCGTCCTCCAGCTCGCGTGACAGATCCAGCTCCTGCATGATCTGATCACGTAACGCATGAAGATCCGGCTCCAATGCCTGACATGTCACCTCCTTCACATACCACCTCCCAGGATCTGTTCTCTCACATAATCCCCAAACTCGCTCCATATCAGCTGTCGGAACGTATCTCCACTGTCATGGATCTGTCTGGCTGAAAAAGGCAGCTGCACCACGTGCATCCGCTCTGTGAGCTGCCCCTCCATCCGCCTGCTCAGATAATCCGTGAAGCTGTTGAGCCTGCATTGATAATAAAATCCTGTCTTTGTCAGACAATAAATGCTGGTACAATACCCCAACAGACCTGCTGCATGCGCCAGACCGCCGCCCATATCCAAAACGATGACTTCAAACTCTGTCTGCTCCTCCAAAAATGTTAAAAACTCCTTGCATTCCGCATCAGAAACTTCCTGCAGATCCTCCGGATTTTCAAAAGGAAGAATATAATACATCTCCCCCGCTTCATACACACATTGCCGGAACGTCTCTGGCGTCAGCTTCCGATTTCGCAAACGGATCCATATATCCCCCATATCATACCCATCCGGCAATCCGAACAACTCCTGCATGCCGGAATGCTCCATCAGGTTGACATATATGACTCTCCTCCCTTCCGCCAGTATTTTGGCAAGTACCACGGAAAACGGCATCTGCATCTCATGACTCATCGGCGAACACACACCTATCACTTCAAGCCGCCCCGGTATCATCCATTTTTCGGTTTCCCTTTTATTTGCCGCCGCCAGAACCCACACCTCATGCAGGATCGCCTCCATCGGCTGATAACGGAACATCATGGAAAACCGGGATGTCTGCTCCTCCTCCTTTTCCTCCCCAGTCTGTCCCGCACCTTCCTGATACAGCAACAGCAACGGTATTCCCTGATCCCTTACCGTCTCCGCCACTGTCTCGAAGCCTCCTCCTGCAACGATGACATCCGGCTGCTTCTCTTCCGTCAGCCCTCTCAAAAGCGACTCCTGTGTTGAAAATGCATGTACAGACATATCCTCGGCTCTGCGTTCCACCAGGTACGCAACGAACCGCTCCCGATATACATCATCCGTATCGCAGACTGCTACCTCAATTTTATTCAACTACACACCCCCAAACCACGATTCCATATGCAATGAAAATTGCCGGCGAAAAATGCATATACGTCCTGTTCCTTCCCCAGCTGCCAGTGGTCCATCTTACATATGCCAGCTTTCCTGCGCCAATCGCAGCAGCAACCAGAAATGCGATCGCCATCACCCACAAAAGCTGCCGTTCTGTTACAAATCCACCTACTACGGAAAACAATTTGATGTCTCCTGCGCCCAATGCACGCATTTGAAACAAAAGAAACAACATGATAACCGGAATAGAAATGTTCACCAGAAAATGAACGATGCCTGTGCTTCCCTCCCCCACAATGCGAAGCACAAAACCAACCATAAGCCCGGAAGCGATCAGCCGGTTACTGATCCTCATCTCCCGAAAATCTGTCACTACCGCCACCCCAAGTATGACAGGCAATGCCAGCAATGCAAATCCCCCAATCCATCACCTCTTTTCTTCGTTTGTAACCCGAATTATAACAGCCCCTCCTCCTTTTGTCCAGCGCTTTCAGGCAATCTGCTTTACATTTGTAAAAATTTCACAAAAATTGACATGCCACAATTCCATACATGAGCGCGATCCCGCTAAAACCAAGCGTTCCGGATGTCAAAAGGCTGACCGGATTGATGCCGACCGCCAATGCGATCCCCTGCGCCTCCAAAAGACGGTTCACAAAAACAATACAGAACGATCCGAGCGCCATCCGTACCACAAAATTCAGCAACAGCCGTGCACGGCTCTTGAGCAGCAGGATCGAAAGCACCAACGCCAACGCCCCCAGCAGCCAGCCATAAGAAACCATATCCGCCATTTTGCAATTTACCTCACAGTTTGCTTTGTTCTATGGTTATTCCGTCCGTGTCCGGTTTATTCCGGATTCCGTCGATGCATTTCCAAATTTTTACTGGATTTTGTATAGAATAGGATTGATTTGCTTATACTTGGAATATACTTATATCAAACAGACACTGCCGGATTCCCATGGCAGCGCCCATCAGGACTGGGAGGATGTATGTCGCGTTTTTTTCAAAGGGAAAAAGCAAAGGATGAGCACTATGCTTTACTCATGAACGATCTTCGCCAGACCGCCCAAGATCTACAGGATGCCTACCGAAACTTACAGAATGTGATCGATCCGGATCTGATCGATTGCTATATCTATGAGCTGAACTCCGTTCAAATGCGGTATAAATTTCTGCTCGCCAGCATCAAAAAATATGAGCTGAAAAAAGAGGATCCTTCTTATACAAAGAATCCTCTGGAAGCATCTGAGCTCTGAAATGTCTCAACCAGATCGTCCCGACCGTAGGTATACCCGGCATACACCTGCTGGGTATTCTGCATCAGGGGCGCGGAATCGTCTGTCTTCGCCGCCTCCACAAAGGCATCGTACAGCTTTCCCATGAGACGTACCGCAACCTCTATATCCTCGGTCCTTCTTTTGTACATCGCCGCAGCAAGCGCCTCCTTGCAGAACAGATAAATACGGTACAGCCTACCCGCCAACTCGTAGGAAAAATTGAGGGTTCCTATCAACTCCTCGATCGCATGGGAGCCCTTGCGCAATGCCTCCTTGTAAGCTTCCCACTCCTTTTCCTCATAAGCCGCCCTGGCATCCTCCATATAGGCGAAAAATATCTCATATGTCACTACGGTCAGCCCGCTCCGATTGCTCTGACTGATCCTTCGCGTAAAATCTACAAGCTGCTCGTCTTTCAAATCGAACCTCCATTACTGTAAGATCTGCAGAACCATCTGGGGCAGATCGTTCGCCTGCGTCAGCACAGAGATCGCCGCCTGATTCAAAACGGTCTGCTGGGTGTACTCTGTCATCTCGTCCGCCATGTCGACATCCGTCAGCCGGGAATAAGCGTCCGTAATGTTCTCCTCGAACGCGTCCAAGCTGTCGGTAGTGTACTCCAGACGATTCTCATATGCACCCAGGCTGGAGCGAACCTCGCTCACACGCGCGATCGCATCGTCCAGTCTTACCAGCGCCCTGTCCGCACCGTGTACCGTCGTCACATCCAGATCGTCAATGTAAAGACTCTCACAGGAGATCTCCGGAATGGTCACTTCCATGTTCTGATCCATGTTCGCGCCAATGTGGAGGATCATCGTGCCGATATCCGTCACCTCAAATGTAAATGTACCGTCTTCGCCTGCTTCCGCCAGGAAGGAAAGAGACGCGCCGCCTCGATCCGTGATCGTCACACGGTTGCCATCGGCAGCGACCGTCGCCGAGCTGCTGAAGCCGCTGTCCGCCGGCAGAGCAATGTTCATATTTGTTCCCCTGGGAGCTACAATCGTACCGTCTGCATTCCTGGTTCCATAGACCCATCTCTCGTTTTCCGTATCCTCAACCAGTCTATTATCCAAACCGAGAGCTGTCGCCAGAGCCGGATCATCGAATGCAAGCTCTATGACTCCCTGCTCACCGTATGCCGTCGAAGTAAACGTGACGCTTCCATCCGAACCGCGCACAGCATCCACCTCTCCGACCTCCGCAGCCTGCCGGATCTTTTCATATGCCTGCTCCATGGTATCTGTTGCCAGGATCTCCGTGGAATAACCGTTGACAGAAAAGCTGCCTCCCACCCCGACCGGCGTATTCGTATTAAAAATTCCTGTGTTCGTCGTCACCGTCGCCTGTGTCGCAGCATCCGTAATGTTCACAGTGTAAACGCCTGCCTCCAACCGGTCGGATGCCTGGATGCGGGTCGCATTGTCCGCATACACTCTCGAATCAAAGGAGCCGTCCAGGATCGGCATCTTATTGTACTCGGTATCTCTGGAAACCCGGTCGATCTCCTCCTTCAGGGAAGCGATCTCAACCTGCACTGCCTCCTTATCGGAGAGGCACATTGTCGCATCGCTCGCCGCCTGCACGGAGAGCTCCCTCATGCGCTGCAGGATGCTGTGCACCTCATTCAACGCACCATCAGCGATACGGATCACGGACACGCCGTCCGAGGCATTTTCCGAAGCGCGGTCAAGACCGTTGATCTGCGCTCTCATCTTATTGGAAATCGCCATACCTGCCGGATTGTCCTTGGAATGATTGAGCTTTAAACCTGTGGAGAGACGCTCCATGGCTACGCTCATATTGTTCTCGATCCCGTGCAGATGCTTATTGGCGATCGCCGCCGAAGTATTGTAATTAATTCTCATGTATCATTTCTCCTTTTTTGATCTGCCTTATATATCGGACTTCTTTTCCCCGCACTAAAGGGTGTTCCATGGATTTTGTTTGCATTCTCTGCAATTTCGTATTATAATTACACCTTGCAGGGGATACTTATCTTGCAGTGAGAATGGAATGACTCTATCTCACCAATCCCCTGAACTGCAAAATAAAAGGAGGAACAGAAAAATGGCTCAGGTTACAAAGACAACCATGATCGGGGAGCTGCTCCAGATCGATCAGAATATCGCACCCGTTCTTTTAAATATCGGTATGCATTGCCTCGGCTGTCCGTCATCCCAGATGGAGACCATCGAGGAGGCTGCTATGGTGCACGGTATCGAACCGGATGCGCTTGTCACTGAGATCAATGATTTTCTTGCAAAAGATCTTGCGCAGTAACACATCGCCACATAAAACCCCCATGCACGATAACGCGCATGGGGGTTTTTACTTTGCTCTCACAGCTGTGCAAGGGTTTGAAGGGCATTTTCTTTTACGATCGCACGGTAGTGCTCCTGCATGAACGCACCGGCAGCCGGCGTGTAGGTCTGTTGTAGTGCGTATTCCGAAAGGATGTTGCAGACCTTGTTGAACTCCTCGGGTGTCTGTGAGCTCTTTGACACCAGCAGGTAATATTTATGTGTTCCATCGCTCTTATACAAATCGTTCTTTCCTGTATAGAAGCCTTCCAGCACATGCGCGATCTGCGTGACCTCCGCAAGATCCCGAAACACAAACAGCTTTGTAATATCTACCAGTATATTGACCGGAGCGTCCTTTTTCTTTTTTTCACTCTCCAAAGAACCGACGCTCTCCTTTTCCTGCTGTGTCTCCGCGGCTCTGCGCCGCTCCTCCTGCATCCTGCGGAACAACCCGAGGATGTCATCCGCTCCCTCTGACTGGGGCGCCATATCACTGCCCTCAAGCGCATCCTCATAAACATCTTCCGGATCCGGTTCGGAGAATTTGGAAAATCGCGTGTCAAGCTCCTCAGGGTATTCCACCTTGGTGATCACCAGGATGATCGTGTCGGTCGATAACGGAATCGCCTCTATCATCAGTGGTATATCGTCTGCCTCAAAACCAAACTCGTACGCCGCCTGCTGCATCATATCCCGAAAGAGCATCTTCGCCTTCTCCGTCCCATATGCAAGCTCGCTGAGCTTTAACTGCCTCTCCGCCAGATCCTCTCTGGTCAGTGTGCATCGAATCTGATTATCATTTACTTTTTCTATTTTCATCCTATCACTTCCTTTATCCGAAAACCCTTGTAAACTGTACATTTATTATAATCAAATGCTATATTAATGTAAAGTATACGTTTTTATTTAATCTTTGTTAATTCAGTTATTTCTTTCCATTTCTCGGACAATTTTGTGAAAAATGCACAAATATTTAAAAAGTCCTTGCTTAACTACATCCTTCATGTTATAAACATATGCATGAGATGCAAATCTGCTACGGCATGAAAGGAGCGGACCTGCATAGAAGAATTTATTCTGTTCGGCAAATACCGGATCGTGTCTGTGCTCGGCATTGGCAGCTTTGGGACGGTATACCTCGCTGAACATCTCAAGTTAAAGATCTATCGTGCCATAAAATGTATCCCCAAGAACCTGGCATATCGGTCTTTTCTCTCCCTGACATCCGGCTTCCCACAGGAAGCGGAGCTTCTAAAAAATCTGCGTCATCCGGGAATCCCCCTCATTTATGATATCGACGACGATGACCGGTATATTTATATGATAGAAGAGTTTATTCAGGGCGAATCATTGGAGTCATATGCACTCCATCAGGAAAATCTTTCACAGGAGCTGATCGTAAAAATAGGCATTCAACTATGCGATGTGCTGGATTATCTACATCATCTGTCTCCATACCCTATCCTGTATCAGGATCTAAAACCGGAGCATATTATAGTATGTGGAAATCAGATCAAATTAATCGACTTTGGAATTGCTTCTTTTTTTACCGGTTCCGGTAAGACCCACCAAATGTTTGGAACCGGCGGATTTACGGCCCCGGAAGCCCTATGCGGGCAGCCGGTCACACCGTCCGCCGACATTTACGGAGCAGGCAGGATCCTGGAGTTTCTGGCAGATGCCACAGACTCCCGCTGCCCAATCCAACTCCTGCATGTCATTCAACGCGCAACCGCTGCCGACCCGGCTGATCGTTTTCAGACTGCCGGCGATATGAAGCGTGCGCTTACGGACATACAGCATCAACCGTGCAGCGATTCTTCGCATCTCATAAAAAACATTGCCGTGATCGGATGCCGGTCAGGCGCCGGCGCCACGCATCTTGCAATCTCTCTCGTCTGTGCGCTCGGGAAACAGGGACTTTCTGCCTTGTACCTCCCGATGGACCGCACAGACACCCTGGATGCTATCGCACGCGCAAAAGCGCATATGGTACAGCAGGACGGGATTTACTCCTGCGGACTTTTCCGCGGGATGCCATGCTACGGGGACGGCGTTATGCTCTCCCCGCCTTCCGGAGACTGCCTCATAAAAGATTACGGCGCACAGCCTGCCGCTCTTCGCGAGTTGGAAACTGCCGATAAAATTCTGTTCGTGCTCAGCGGCGCTTCCTGGGACATCCGGGATGCCGCTTCTTACGCAAAACAGTTTACCCTGCTGCCACAGACTGTATTCATCTGCAACTATGGAAATCACGCCGCAGCAAAAAAATTTGCCCGCTTTCTTGGGCAACGCGTTTACTGCTTTCCGCATGATACGGATCCTTATCGTGTCTCCGACGAAAAAACACGGCTTTTTTCTGCAATGTTATCTTTACCAAAGAAAGGAGGGAACAAACATTTTTGGTTTTGACCGAAACGGAACAAAAAGGCATCTGACCCTGGGAATCCTCGGCTGTGATGCGGGCGCCGGCGTCACGCATCTTGCCATTTCCCTGTGCAGTTACTGCGCTTCCAAGCTGCGAAAATCTGTGGCATACGCCGAACTTCACACACGGAGCGAAATTGCACGGCTGGTTCCCGAAAACGCGCTTGTACCGGATCCTTTGCTTCATTTCCGCCTTTATGGCGTAGATTACTACCCGCATCTGCCTGACAGCGAGCTGCCTATGCTGCTCAATCAAGGCTATCAATATCTGATCTTCGATACGGGACATATGGACGAGGCAAACACATCCGAATTTTTGCGCTGCGACCAAAAGCTGGTGCTGGGGGACCTGGCGTCGTGGAAACGCTGGAAATACGAAGCATTCTTTCGGCAATTTTCCACAATCAACCTTGGGGAAGGCTTTGATTTTCTGACACAGACAGGAAACGCCGAAGCGGCTTCCGGTTTTTCCAAAGCATACCACATCGCGATGTCCCAGGTTCCGTTCATACAAAACCCTTTTCGCATTGAAAAAGAGCTCTTTCCGTTTCTGGAAAGATGTCTGCCGGCTCCGTAGGAGCCGTATCCGCCCGCCGGGGATCGGGCAAAAATACCACGAAATTGTAACCTGCGAATTCCTTTTGGCAAAAGACTATGGATGGGGGAAGTCAAATTGATGCACACACAAATGCAGCAACTGTATCTGGAGCTTGCAACCCTGGAAAATCAGGGCATCACCATCTGGATGGAGGGTGCTCCAAGCACCTCCGAAAAGGTGGCAAGCAGGCTCAGCGTACAGGAAGAGAGCAGTTATATGAGAGATTACATATTTGACGAGGGGGTGTTAAAAGAAATTCATTTTGATCGAATCACATGTAACCAGCCCTGACAGGGCTTAGGATACGGTTTTGCAATCATGCTGTGGATGGGTTCCTCAATGTTCCACGGCAAAGGACACTTAGTAACGGAAAAAGGAAAAGATCTGATAAGAGAACAACAGGGGCTGCACTCGTGCAAGCCCCTGTTCGCATGTGCCGCTTTCTGTCGAAAACACTTTGAATTTAGCAGGTGGTATGCTACAATGGGTTCGTATAGACCTATAGAAAGGGGTACTTCCATGAAAAAAAAGATGATTCCGATCATTGCCGTGGTCGTTCTGATCATAATCGTTATTCTGTTCACTCTGTTGGGAAGGCTGATCGAAAAATACACTCCATCCAAGGAAAGGCAGGAGCTGTCCGAATATTATCAGCTCTCTTCCGAGGACGACGTTGCCGTCATTTTGAATCATGATGTTCTCGATGTCAAGGGCAAGTGGATCGACGGCAATGTCTATCTGGATTTTGATACCGTACACGACCTGATCAATGAGCGGTTTTTCTGGGACTCCAACGAGAACAAGCTGCTCTACGCAACCGCCACAGACCTGATCTCCGCGGATGCGGAAAGCGCCTCCTATCTGGTCACCAGAGATGCCCGCCAGCTGGATCACATCGTGGTCAAGGTGACATCGGACAACGCCTATATCGCAGCGGACTTCGTCAAGCTGTACTCGGATGTTTCCTATGAAGTGTACACGGATCCAGCCCGGATCGTCATAACAAACCAATGGGGTGACTATACCACAGCCCCTCTCAAAAAGAATACGGAGCTACGCTACCAGGGCGGTATCAAAAGCCCGATCCTGGCGGACGTGGAAAAGGGCGCCGAGCTGACCGTGCTGGAGCCGGACGAGACATGGACCAAGGTCATGACCGACAATGGCATCATCGGCTACGTGAAATCAAAGACACTCGGCGCTGTCTCCACAAAATCCGCCGTCAGCAGCTATGTGCCGGAGAGTTTTTCCCATATTTCCCGTGATTTTAAGATCAATCTGGGATGGCATCAGGTGACGAACACCTCAGCCAACGGAAACGTTGCGTCTGTCCTCCAGGGCACCAACGTCAACGTGATCTCTCCGACCTGGTTCTATCTGTCGGACACGAACGGGAATATCGGCTCGCTCGCGAGCAGCTCCTATGTGGATTATTGCCATCAGAACGGCATCGAGGTATGGGCGCTTGTCAGCAACTTTGGCGCAAGGGACCAGGGGATGGAGAACCCGGATCTCGCGCAGGTGCTGACATACACCTCGCACCGTGAAAACCTGGTCAACAACCTGATCTCCATGGCGATCCAATACAATCTGGACGGCATCAACGTCGATTTTGAATCGATCGACCCCTCCACAGTCGGAGAGGCGTTCATCCAATTCATCCGGGAGCTGTCCCTAAAATGTGCGAACAACGGTATCGTGCTCTCCGTGGACAATTATTCCCCCACGGACTACACGGCATTTTACGATCGCGAGGAGCAGGCGCTTTTTGCCGATTATGTCATTCTGATGGGATATGACGAGCACTACTCCGGCTCCGACGAGGCGGGCTCTGTCGCGTCCATCGGTTTTGTCTCCGAGGGGATCGCAAACACCTTAAAGGAGGTTCCCGCTGACCAGCTGATCCTCGGTATGCCGTTCTATACCCGCGTCTGGAGCGAGACGCCGATATCCTCCGACGATACCGCGCCGGCAGAGGATCCTGCATCCTCCGAGCAGGAGACAACCCTCTCCGATGTCGACACGATACCTTTTGAACTGGATTGTTACTCCGCCGGCATGCGGGAGGCGCAAAACCTGGTTACCGCCAACGGCGCAACACCTGTCTGGCTGGAGGATGTCGGACAGTACTATGTGGA
>CANRBT010000043.1 GCA_947628935.1 uncultured Roseburia sp.
GGCAGCAGCTACAATGCCAAGGGGTAAGAGATGCAGACCGAAAAGGTAAGTGCCGTTGTGCGTGTGGCAGCGGACGGCGACAGCTACCGCAGACGCCGGCAGTGGACGTTTCAGTTCCTTGATTTTCTGCTGCGGGAGTTCGAGGATGCGGATGGGACGACGGCTCTGCCATCCTTTCCCTTTGAGGAGGACGATGGCGGGGAGGAGGACCGGCGCATCGTGCGAAAGGGCGAGGGAGACGTGCCTGCGGACTGGGATTCCCTGGAGATCTCCGACGAGGAGGAACCGGTGCTCCTCTCGGAGTCCTATCGGGATATCATCGACGATGTGAAAAGCGTCGGGAACTGGAAGGCGGATCTGCTCTACAAGGTCGCAGATACCGTGATGCACGATTACTACAGGGGCGCATTGGACGAGTGCGCTGTGGGGGAGCTTTTTTACGCCTGTTTTCAAAAATGCGTGGAGCGGGACAAAAAGGTCGTCGTCCCGGAGGAACAGCAGCAGGAGACGCTGCAGCTGCTCTATGAGTTCTTCTGCCGGGTCAATGCGAGATGGAGCGTGGCGAAAAATGAGCGGGAGGGACGTGTGCTCGTGGAACAGTCGGGACTTGGCTGGGCGGGGACTACGTACTATAATTCCGACTATTACTATACCTGTGAGCAGATGCAGTGGATGTTTCGGAGACTCTGCGACAACATTGCAGTGGAGCGGAGGCTGCGGGCGGTGCCGTTCGAGCGTTTGGAGGAGCGGACCCGGTTTGCGCATATGGGGGGCGTGAGATTTCACGGGGTGTTCGTCTGGATGCAGCAGAAGGATAATCACCCCGCGAACCAGTATGGTATGCGTGAGCTGGAGCGGATCCCGCCGCAGCATTTTATCTATCTGTATCGGAATCATTTTGCGCGGAATGAGGAGAGCGGCATCCGGCTTTTGGAGCAGCAGATGCGCGGGGAAAAGCAGAAGAGGGAAAAGAGTCTGTGGAGAAGCTTTCTGCTCGGTGAGGGCAGGGACTATCACAACGGGATGAGCTATCTGCTGGAGGGGAGCCTGGAGGAGCCGGAGAGCGATGCGCTGTATGGCGCGGCGCTCGGATTTTTACAGAATTTCCGGCTCTACCGGAGAGAGGGCTGTGTGGAATTTTTGTCGGCGGGATGAGACGGCAAAGCCCTGGTCAGGAGAGACGGACGTCCGAGTCCAGCAGGCAGGAGAGCAGCCGTTCATTGTCCTCCCGCTTCATCACGCAGAAGCGGATGTATTTGTTGTCCAGAAACGGAAAGGTGGAGCAGTCGCGGATCATCATTTTCCGGCGGATGGCGCGGTCGAACAGATCCTGCGAGGTGATGTCCTCCGAGAGGATGCGCGCGAGCAGAAAATTCCCGCTTGGCTCATACACCTTATAGGCAGGATGCTCCTGCAGCAGCCGATAGATGGCGGCGCGTTCGCCCGAGATGAGCTCCCTGGTCTGTCGGATGTATTCTGTGTCCCGGAACATCGTCTCTCCCGCGACTACGGCGAGCGAGTTGATCGTCCAGGGATTTTTTCTTGTGTTGATGGCTTTCATGAGGTCATGATTGCCTGTGATCGCATAGCCGAGCCTGAGCCCCGGTGCGGCAAAGAATTTGGAGGTGCCGCGCAGGATGAAGATGTTGTTGTAGTAGTGCGTCAGGGGCACTGCGGAGATCTCGTCCATATTGTCGGCGAACTCCACGTAGGTCTCGTCCACCATGACATAGATGTCGTTCTGTTTGCACGCATCCAGGATGTGGCGCATCTCGTTCCGCGTGATGCAGGAGGAAGTCGGATTGTTGGGATTGCAGATCACGAGCAGGTCGATGCTCTCGTTCAGGTGCGACAGAAAGTCTTCGACATTCAGGTGAAAGTTGTCCTTTTCCTTCAGGGGATAGTAGAGTGTCGTGCCTCCGCCAAGCGCGATCTCGCGTTCGTATTCGGAGTAAGTGGGACCGATGACAAGAGCCTTTTGGGGATGTTCGATCTGGATGAACAGCGAGATCAGCTCTGTGGAGCCGTTGCCGACGAGGATGTGCTCCGGTTCGGTTCCGCAGTACTCTGCGATGCATTTCCTAAGAGAGGTGTATTCCCGGTCGGGGTAGGACGTGATGGCGTCGATCTGTTTGGATAGCGCGCTGCGAAGGCGCGGCGAGACCCCGAGGGGATTGACATTCGCGGAAAAGCTGACGATCTCCTCCCTGCGGATCCCATAGATCTCCTCTATTTTTTCCAAATCACTTCCGTGGAAGTGGTCTTTGTGTTTTATCATTGATTCATCCTCCAAATTAGTTTATAATTTATTATAGTCATTGCGGGTAAAAAATCAATAGAAAAGCGGGTGGCGATTTGCGTAAGAGGATACAACAATTGGCACAGGGCAGATTCCCGGATGCCAGACCGCTTCTCTCGTTTTCGACGGACCGGGTCGACATAGAGGTGCTGGAGGGAAAGGACTACGCAGGCGACTTTGTCATTACAAGCGAAAATGGCGTACGGATGCGAGGGGTCGTCTATACCTCCGATGCCAGGATGGAGTGCCTGACGCCGCAATTCGAGGGAGAGGAAGTACGGATCCGGTATCAATTTCACAGCAATGGGCTGGTAGAAGGGGATATTCAAAAGGGCGAATTTTTTATCGTTTGCGACCAGGGGGAATATGACCTTTCTTTTGTTGCGTCCATCTCCAGGCTATACGCGGAAGCATCCGTCGGAAGGGTGCGGAATTTAAATGACTTTGCGTCGCTGGCAAGGCAGAGCGCGGGGGAGGCGTATCAGCTGTTCTATTCGCCGGGGTTTTACAATGTGATCGCGGACGACGAGGGAGCGGCGCTGCTGTTGTATCAGGGGTTCCGTCAGGGAGCGCCGTCCGGACAGAAGGCGGAGGAGTTCCTGGTCGGGATCAGGAAAAAGCTTCCCGTGACGTTTTCGCTGTCCGCGGCAGAGGCAGAGTGTGAGCTTGTGACGGAATCACGCAGGGAGACCGTGGAGCTGACGAAGAGCCAGTGGGGGTTCGTGGATATCAGGGTATCGTCGGATGCGGATTTTTTGGTGCCGGAAAAGCAGAGGCTCACGGAGGATGATTTCCTGGGGAGCATCTGCGAGTTCCCCTATTACATTCGGGAGGAGGCGCTGCATGCGGGCTGGAATTTCGGAAGGCTGCGGTTTGCGTTTCCCGGGGGTGAGCTGTCCTTTGCGGTACGCGCCTCGCGCAGAAGAAAAAAGAGAGCGGTCACGCGGACGGGACGGCAGGAGACGAAAGAGGGACGCGTGCGTCTGCTGAAGCTCTATCTGGATTACCGTCTCAAGCGTATCGTGACAGGCGCCTGGACGAACCGGTCGGTGGAGGTGCTGGATCATCTGATGGCTCTGGAGCCGGAGGAGGAGATGTATCCGCTGATGAAGGCGCAGGCGCTGATCGTGAACCGGCAGCGGCAGGAGGCTGCCTGGCTCATGGAGGAGTACAAGCGGAGCTGCATGGGAGAGAACGCGTATCGAAGGGAGACGCCTGTCTGGGGCTATTATCTCTATCTGTGCACCCTCATGGAGCGGGAGCCGTCCTATGTGGACCGCGTGGCGGAGGAGATCGAGCGTCTGTTTCAAAAGCATCCGAAGAATCCCGTGCTTTTTTGGGTGCTGCTCTTTGTGAGGGAAAGCTATTACCGTGACCATGCGAAGCGCTACAGGGCGATCGAACAGTGGATGGAGTCACAGGAGAATCGGAGTCCTTATCTGTATCTGGAAGCGTACTATCTGTTGTGCCAGGATCCGTATCTTTTGCGCCGGCTGGATGCCTTTGAGATCCGGGTCCTCGGATGGGCGCGAAAGCAGAATGCCATCACAAGGGATATCGCGATGCAGGTCCTGCATCTCGCTGCGGGGAAGAGAAGCTTTGACCTGCATGTTTACCGGCTCCTGGAGTCCTGCTATGAGGTCGCGCCGGGGGATGAGGCGCTGACGGTCGTCTGCGGCTATCTCATCAAGGGGCAGCGGTACGAGAACAGGTATCATGTGTGGTATGAGCAGGGGATCGCGCGGGAATTGAGGCTGACCGGACTGTACGAGGCATATCTGATGTCGATGGACACCAGGGAGGTGCGCACTGTGCCGAAGATGCTGCAGATGTATTTTCAGTACGACAGCGCGTTATCCTATCAGCAGAAGGCTGTGCTGTTCGTCAACATCATAGCGGGAAAGCGGCACCAGCCGGAGGTTTATCAGAAATACAGAAGGATGATGGAGCAGTTCGCCATGGAGCAGATGGAGGCAGGGCGCATCAGCGATAACCTCGCGATCGTTTACGACGAGATATTGCGGACCGGCGTCCCGAACGCGGAGATCGCGCACAGGCTCGGGGCGATCCTGTTTACGCATAAGCTGACCGTGATGGAAGAGGGCGTTGTGCAGGCGATCGTCTGGCATGAGGAGCTGAGGGAGCCCCAGGTGGTCGCCGTGACGGATGGCGTGGCATATTTTCAGGCATACACGCCGCATTACTGCATCGTGCTGGAGGACCGGATGGGGAACCGGTTCAGCAGGGAGGATTCCTGGCAGGATGTTGCGATGATGAATCCGGCGCATTATCTGACACGATGTATGGAGCTCGCACCCGACGAGCTCTCCTATCTGCTTTTTGTCAAACAACAGGAGAAAAGCGACGGAGAGGACGTTGTGGAGCAGACTGCGCGGCTGCTGTCCCATGATGCGCTCAGCAGACGGTACCGGGGCGTTTTGATGACGGAGCTTCTGGCGCATTGTCAGAAGGCGCAGGAGGATCATCTTTACCACAAGGATGGAGCGGAGAGTTATCTGCAGCAGGTGGATGCAGGCATTCTGCCGGCAGCGGGAAGGAGACAGCTGGCAGAGCTGTATGTTCAGGAAAATCAATTTGAGAAGGCGTATGCTCTGATACAGACGTATGGATATGAGCAGATGGGAAGTGCGGCGCGCGTTGCCCTGTGCAGCTATGCGGTCACGGAGGCGGGCTTTGAGGAGGACGATTTTTTGATGGGCTTTGCGGAGAGTACCTTTTTGCAGGGCAAATACAATGATATCCTTCTGATCTATCTCTGCAAATACTACAACGGAGCGACGCGCCGGATGGCGGAGGTGTGGAAGGCGGCAGGTGCGTTTCAGATCGATACGTTCGATCTGGAGGAGCGGATCCTTACCCAGATGCTCTACACGACGGAATATACGCCCTACGCGGAGCAGATTTATGACAGCTATTACGCGGGGGGCGGACGGGAGATCGTGTGTATGGCATATCTGTCCTATTTTTCTCACGTCTATCTGACACAGGATGCGGTCGTGCCGTCGCATGTGTTTGCGCAGGTGCAGGATCGGCTGCGGGGAGGGCGCGAGACGAACGATGTCTGCCGCCTGGGGCTTTTGAAGCATCTGGCGGAGCGGGAACATTGGACGGAAGCGCAGGTGCGGCTCGCGGATGAACTGCTGGAGGAGTATGTGGAACGGGGCATCTGTTTTTCGTTTTACCGTCGTTTTCCGTCGGAGCTGCTTCATAAGTATCAGCTGTATGACAAGCGCTTTTTGGAGTATCATACGGCGCCGCATCAGCGCGTGGTGATCCATTTCCGCATGGGCGAGGAGGCATATCGCGCGGAGGAGCTTGCGGAGGTGTATGATGGAATTTACGTCAGGGGATTCGTTCTGTTTTTCGGAGAGGCATTGCAATATTATATCACGGAGGACAGCGAGGAGGGACAGAAGGTCGTTGAGAGCGAGTGTCTGCAGAACCATGATGTCAGCGCGGACGACAGGGAGCAGGGGCGTTTCGCGAGGATCAATGAGATGCTGCTGCAGATGACGCTGGAGGACCGTGAGGCTTTAAAGCGCCGGATGAAGGACTATTACAGGGAGTTAAGAGTTGGAGAGGAAGCGTTCAAGCTGCTATAGGAACAGAGGAAGGGTACATGGACAACCAGTTTTATCTCGGCATTGATCTGGATGATGCGTATGCCATCGTCAGCTATTATGAAACGGACAAGCCCGAGCCGGAGACCGTCAGTACTGTGGCGGGGAGCGAGGTATTCCAGATTCCCGTGCTTTTGACAAAAAAGAGAGGGATCGGACAGTGGTTCATCGGGGAGGATGCTGTGCGGCTGGCAGCGGCGCAGGAGGAGACGGGGGTCGATCGTCTGCTTTCGCGTGCGCTTCACAAGGAGAGCGTTTGTGTGGACGGGGAATCCCATCCGGCGTCGGAGCTGCTGCGCCTTTATCTGAAAAAACTGATATTGCTTGCCGGAAGCCTGGGAAAACAGCAGAAGCCGGACTGTCTGGTGCTTTGTCTGGAGGAGCTGTCCAGGGAGGCGGCGGAGCTGTTCGGCGATCTGGCGCCGGGGCTTGGCATTTCCAGGGAGCAGCTGATCCTGCTGGACCGCAGGGAGTGCTTTTACTACTTTGTCTATCACCAGGATCCGGCGCTGACGCTCCACGACGTATGGCTGTACGATTACCGCGGGGAGGAACTGTGCTGCCGCAGATTGGAAAAGGAGCGTCGCACGACGCCGCAGCTCATTACGCTGACAGAGGAGAGTGTGAGGATGCCTGCCGAGGGTAAGGATACGACCTTCCTGCGTGTGTTGAAGGAGCAGTTTCAGGGGCGCATTGTCTCCGCGACATATCTGGTGGGCGACGGTTTTGACGGCGGGTGGATGAAGCGCTCAGTCGCCTTTCTGTGTCAGGGGCGCAGAGCGTTTGTCGGCAAGAATCTCTACTCGAAGGGCGCGTGTTATGCGGCTGCAGTCCTTGCAGGCGGACGCGCATGGAACTATGTGTATCTGGGCGACAATGAGATGAAGGTCAATGTCTCTCTCAGGGTACTTCGTCAGGGAAAGCCGGAGTTCTATACGTTGATCGGCGCCGGTACCAATTGGTACGATGCGACAGGGCGCTGCGAGGTGATTTTGGACGGAACGCCGGAGATCGATTTCTGGCTTCAGCCTCCCAACAGCCGGGAGGCGAAGGTGGAGCACCTGGAGCTCTCAGATCTGCCGAAGCGCCCGGAGCGTGCGACCCGGCTGCGCATCACGGCAAAGCCGATGTCGGATGTGCGGGTGAAGGTTCAGATCAGGGATCTTGGCTTTGGAGAGATTTTTCGCGCTTCAGACAAGGTATGGGAGTATGTGATGACCTATGAGGAGGAATCATAGGATCATAGGGCACGCAGGGCTGCAGCTTCTGCGTTGCGGGAAGGTTTGGTGAGAGTATGGGCGAGCTGATCTTGTGCAGCCAGCCGTTGGCTGCACTCCCCTATTATATCGACAGCGCTTCCTTGAATGTCTATTCTCTGGAAGAGCTCAGCTATTATATTGAGAACAACCTGTATCTTTTGGAGGAAGACTTCATGGGCGAGGAGCTCTGCAGCTGGATCGAGAAGGAGATGCAGCTGGCGGAAGAGGCGGAGCGTCTGCGGAGCATCTGCAAAAACGGAGGACCTCTGTCGGATTTTGTGGAATCTGTGTTACAGCTGAGCAGCTATTGTAAGCCGGAGCGGATCCGGCAGCTGAAGCAGATGCTGACAGAGCTGGAGACAAAATCCGAATATGAGCACAGGAAGCTGAAGGCGGACCGCTATGTAGAGAACAAGCGTTATCCCGCGGCGATCCTGGAGTACCGCAGACTGTTAGAGCATGTGCAGGAACAGAGTCCCGCGCTGGTCGGAAATGTGTGGCATAATCTTGGCAAGGCGTATGTCGGCATTTTTTTGTATCAGGAGGCTGTGCAGTGCTTTCGGAAGGCTTTTGAGCTCAATCAAAATCAGGAATCGCTGCGGGAATGCCTGTACGCCTGCCGCTGCTGCGGCGACGAGCAGGCGTTTGCCGAGATCGCGGCGCAGGGCGGAATGACAGAGAAGGAGCAGCAATGGATCGACCGGGAACTGGAAGGCAAGCGGCGCACGGGCGATCTGGAACAGTTTGAGATCCGGCTGGAGCAGCTGTTTGAGGGGGATGCGGCGCAGGAGATCCTCCGCATCACGGAGGAGTGGAAGGACGCCTATCGGAAAAATTGCAGAGTGTGAGGAAAGCGGAACATGTTATTTAGAAAAAAGAAAAAAGAGACAGAAAAGAGCTACGAAAAAAAATTCAGCGAGCTGGATGCGACCGTCCTCTCAGGCAAGGATTTTAAAAATGCGCGCAAGATCGAGCAGTATGTGGTAGAGCGTTTAGAGCAGATGCTGGAGATCACGCAGGAGTTGGATGAGGAAAAGTCGGAGTACCGCGTCGTCACCTCCTATCTGAGCGATATCCAGAAGCTGGAAAATATGCCGGAGGACGAGCGCAAGACCATTACGGAAGTTGCGACGAATGTCGTGCAGTTGAATGCGGCGCGTATGGAGTTCCTGAATTCGGCGAAAAAGCTGTCGGATGCGCAGTTCTCGTTTTTGGAGCAGGAGGAGCGGGAGGTGCCTGCCGCGATCCAGAGATTGTCCTCCAACGAACTGTATCAGGATACCTTAAAACGGGACATGAAGTATCTGGAACGGGAAAAATCCGAGTGGGTGCTGCGCAAGGAGTATCTGACGCATCAGCGTACCATGCTGACCTATCTGCTCTATGTCCTGATCGGGATAGCGGCGACGATCGCCGTTGCACTTGGGATCCTTCAGCTCGTTTTCGAGCAGGATGTCTTTTATGCCTGGATGGTCCTTTTATTCCTGACAGCGGTCAGTATCTGCGGCATTTTTTTGAAGACGCAGAGCGATCAGAGTGAGATCTCGGCGGCGGAGCGAAACCACAACCGGGCGATCGCCCTGGAGAACAAGGTCAAGATCAAGTATGTGAACATCGCAAACGCAGTGGATTACACCTGTGAGAAATTTCATGTCGGAAACTCCACGGAGCTCAAGAAGCAGTGGGAGTATTATCTGGAGGCGGTCAGGGAACGCGAAAAATACGCGCGCACGAACGAGGATCTGGAATATTTTAACGCGCGTCTGGTACGGCTTTTGTCAGGATATCATTTTTATGACACACAGATCTGGGTCTCCCAGGCTGTGGCGCTGGTCAATCCCAGGGAGATGGTGGAGGTCAAGCACAGCCTTCTGACCCGTCGCCAAAAGCTGCGCACGCAGATCGAATATAATCTGCGGGCGGTCAAACAGCAGAAGAAGGAGGCGGAGCAGCTCCTTGACAAGGTGGGAGACATGCGGCCGCAGGTAGAGAAGCTATTGATAGCGATCGACCGAATGAGTGAAGCGTAATCAGTTTATGCACCATCTGGAATTTTAGAACATAAATTATAGTGCAATGAGATTTCAGAAAGGATGCGTTATGAAAAATTACACGATGGCAGGCAGCGCGGAGCGTGGCTGCGGCTGCATGCCGAATACGTCTTTTGCAAGGGAGGAATATGTGCCTGGCATGGCGTATGTTCCATGGCAGTATTTTACAACGGTGTATGATACAGACAAGGCGCTGGAGGTAGGAACGATCTTCCCGGAGCTGGATAAACCCTTCCTGGCAGGAGGGAGGTGCTGCAAGCGATGATGGTCAATCAGATGAATCAGCAGCAATTGTTACAGTGGCTGGATATGGTCAGCTTTGCAGTGGTCGATGTCACGGAATATCTCGACACCCATCCCCAGGATGAGGAAGCGTTGAAGTATTTTGACCACTATCAGGAGCTGCGGAAAACAGCATTGAAGGCATATGCAGAGAAGTACGGCCCACTCACGGTCGACATGGTGGACGCGGGCTGCAGCACCTTTAGCTGGGCGGATATGCCATTGCCCTGGGAAGGAGGGAACTGCTAAATGTGGAATTATGAGAAAAGATTAGAGTACCCTATCAACATCACCAGACCGAATGCGAAGATCGCACAGATCATCATGAGCCAGTATGGCGGACCGGACGGTGAGATTTCCGCATCCATGCGTTACCTGTCCCAGCGCTATAGCATGCCCTACCGCAAGATAGCGGGACTTCTGACCGATATCGGAACCGAGGAACTTGCGCATATGGAGATGGTCGCGACGATCGTCCGTCAGCTCACAAAGGGCTTAAGCGCGGAGGAACTTGAGGCGGCGGGACTGGCGACGTACTATGTGGATCACACGGCGGGCATCTGGCCGCAGGCGGCAGGGGGGATCCCCTTCAACGCATGCGAGTTCCAGGTAAAGGGAGACGCCATTACGGATCTGGTAGAGGATATGGCAGCAGATGCTGCGATCCTGTCAGAACAACGCACGATGACAGGTCTCACCCCGCCAGCTCTGAGGTAATGACGCAGTTCTTTCCGTGCCGTTTCCCGTAATACAGGTTGTTGTCCGCGATCTGGACGATCCTGTGCATATCCGAAGCCTCGTCGGAGGAGGCAACGCCGAGCGTCATGGTGACATGGATGCTCTGTCCCTCGTAGGAGACCGAGGATGCGCTTAAGGTGTTTTTGATCCGAACTGCGATCTTCCTTGCATTGGGGAGCGAACAGTCCGGCAGGATGACAAGGATCTCCTCGCCTCCCCAGCGGCAGACGATGTCGTTCTCCCGGGTGCAGGAGCGGAAGATGTCGGCGACTGTGACAAGGACCCGGTCGCCGCAGTCGTGACCATAGGTGTCGTTGATCTTTTTGAAATCGTCGATATCGCCGAGGATCGCACAGAACGGGATGCTTTCCTGCGCGGAAAATTCAAAGAAATTCGTCACGATCCGGCGGTTGGACAGCCCGGTCAGGGTGTCTGTGGTCGAGAGCTTTTCCAGCAGCCGGTTCTGCTGCAGCAGCCTGTTGTGCAGCGTCAGCGCCTGTGTGATGAAGATGCTGAGCGAAAGGACGACGGAGAACAGCGTGATGCCGTAATTGAGCGTGTAGAACATGTGGTAGATGTTGGCGTCCGCCAGCGGGTGTACGGGCTCAAAAAAGAGGCAGTATAGCTTCAGCGCCAGGAACAGCAGAAACGAGATCATGTTGAAGACGAACGGGCGGAACCTGCCGGACGCGTCGGACATCGTTCGAAAGCCATAGCAGCACATGTAGAGGACAGAGAGGATCGCGATCCAGTGCATCATAAATCCGGCGTCCTCTCCGATCGTCAGGGTCGCCAGTACGATGTGGATGCACACCTCGATATACACCATCAAATAGAACAGCCGATAGTTTCCCTTTCTGGCGACAAAGAACGTCGCGACATAGGTGAGCAGACTGCCGATATTCACAGCCACCATGAAATAGACCCTGGCGTATAAGAACATCGAAAGGATGCAGAAATGGGAAAGCGCCAGCGCAACAGCGCTGAACTGTAAGATCTGCGCCGGTGAAAATTCTTTTGTGGATTCGCCGTTGATGTAGGCGATGCACCATCTGATCAGCTTCATGCCATCTACCATCCCGTGAAAATGTCTGTTGCGGTTTACGGGCGCGCCATGGCAAGCCCATCGACCACAATGCTTGGTTTGTTAAAATTATGACACAAAAGGGGAAATTTGTCTACCGGAATTATAGGATCCGCGCGGCGGACCGGTTGCATTGTGTTTGTAAAGATGGTATCTTGTCTGTGACGAAGGAACAGACCGGATCAAGCGGATGCGCGTCGGGAGGAAAGGCGGTCTGCTTTCGATATAGAGGATCGAGACAGTCGATGAGAGAATGAAGATATTAGAGATACATTTTTGATAGCAGGATTTCATCGACGGCAGGGAGCCGGAGGATGAGTTTACCCGGGAATCGGATGAAGCAGTGCAGCCGGTATAATGGCGCTCATTTTGCGATCAAATGCCCGGAATTGACACGATGAAATGTTGCATGCGGTACAGGCAGGACGGCATATGCTTATGATAAAAACAGCAGAGTGAGGCATAGTGAGCAGACCGGAGACAAACATACGTTGTAACAGCGTTTTTATGGACGAGGATGAAGCGATGCTGCGGAAGCGATATACCGGACAGTGGGTAAAGCTCATTGCGCAGCTGGAGAAGGAGCAGCTTGGAGACACGGAAAAAAGCGAAGGAAATCCCGGCGGAGGCGGGATATGAGGGTCGCTATTTATTGCCGGCTGTCAGAGGAAGACAGAAAAAAGCAGTGTACCACGGATGACAGTGAGAGCATCCGAAACCAAAAGTCCATGCTGCAGGGGTATGCAAGAGAACAGGGCTGGGAGATCTATCGCATTTATAGCGACGATGATTACACAGGCGCCGACCGGAACCGACCGGAATTTCTGCGGCTCATCGAGGATGCGAGGGAGCGCAGATTCGACATTGTTCTGTGCAAAACACAGTCGCGCTTTACCCGTGAGCTTGAACTTGTGGAAAAGTACATCCATGGACTGTTCCCGCTGTGGGGCATTCGATTTGTGAGCATCGTCGATAATGTCGATACCGCAAGCAAGGGGAATAAGAAATCCCGGCAGATCAACGGTCTTGTCAATGAATGGTATTTGGAGGATATGTCCGAGAGCATCAAAAGCGTTCTCGACGACAAGCGGATGCGGGGAATCCACATCGGAGCTTTTGCCCTGTACGGCTATCGGAAGGACCCGGAGCAAAAGGGACATCTTCTCATCGACGAGGAAGCCGCTGCCGTGGTGCGGGAGGTGTTCACCCTGTATGCGCAGGGCTTCGGGAAGACGGCGATCGCCCGCATGCTTAACGATCGCGGCATACCCAATCCGACCGAGTACAAGCGCATTCACGGGCTGCGTTATCATCAGCCCAAGGGAACATGCGGTACGCTGTGGAAATATTTTGCCATTGCGGATATGCTGCAGAATGAGATGTACATTGGGAATATGGTACAGGGAAGGTATAAAAGTATCTCCTACAAATCCCAAAAGAACGTGCCGTGTCCGAAGGAGGAGTGGATCCGGGTGGAAGGCACCCATGAGCCGATTATCGAAAAAGAGCTGTGGGAACGCGTGCAGGCGCGCTTACAGGAGCGTGCAAGACCTTTTTCCGACGGGAAGATCGGTTTGTTTGCCGGAAAAGTTCTGTGTGCAGGCTGCGGCTATGTGATGCGTTCTACAAAAACACGGGACAGGAAGTATCTGCAGTGCCCGAGCCGCCATGTGTCAAAGGATGCCTGTGAGGGCGCCTTTCTTTCCGTGGAACGTCTGGAGCAGGCGCTCCTCGGGGAACTCGAACGTCTGACCGGGCGGTATCTGGACAGGGACGCGCTGGAAAGCAGCGT
>CANRBT010000044.1 GCA_947628935.1 uncultured Roseburia sp.
CGTCCGTCCTCAAGACCAAAACGCAGTGTCAAGACCTTCTGCTCACGATCCGTCAGGGTGCTCAAGACCTCCTCCAGCTGCTCCTTGAGCAGCGTAAACGCCGCCGCGTCCGCCGGGACCGGCACATTGTCGTCCTGGATAAAGTCTCCCAGATGGCTGTCCTCCTCCTCGCCGATCGGCGTCTCCAGGGAGACCGGCTCCTGAGAGATCTTTAAGATCTCCCGCACGCGCTCCACAGGCATGTTCATCTCCGCCGCGATCTCCTCCGGGGTCGGTTCCCGCCCAAGCTCCTGCAGGAGCTGTCTGCTCACGCGTATCAGCTTGTTGATGGTCTCCACCATGTGGACCGGAATGCGGATGGTGCGCGCCTGGTCTGCGATCGCACGCGTGATCGCCTGACGGATCCACCAGGTCGCGTAGGTCGAGAACTTATAGCCCTTGCGGTAATCAAATTTTTCCACAGCTTTGATCAACCCAAGATTGCCCTCCTGGATCAGATCCAAAAACAGCATGCCGCGCCCCACATAGCGCTTTGCAATGCTGACGACGAGCCGCAGGTTCGCCTCCGCAAGCCGCTTCTTTGCCTCCGCGTCGCCAAGCTCCATGCGCTTGGCAAGCTCGATCTCCTCCTCCGCGGAGAGCAGCGGCACCTTGCCGATCTCCTTTAAATACATGCGCACGGGATCCTCGATGGACACGCCGTCCGGAACGGAGAGATCGATCTTCTCCACCTCGATCTCGTCCTCCTCCTCGACCTCCAAAAGCATCTCGTCGTCCACATCATCCTCCGTGATGCGCAGCACGTCGATATTGTTCGCCTCCAAAAAGTCAAGGATCCTCTCAAACTGCTCGGCGTCGAGCTGCATATCCGAAAAAAAGTCGCTGATCTCCTGATATTCGAGCATATTTTTCTTCTTTTTTGCCATCGAAAGCAGCTCGCGCAGCTTATCCTGAAACTGCTCCTGGGAACCGGCCGCATCCTTGCCGCTGCCGTTCTCCATCTTTTCCTCCAGATTCTCCTTCTTTTCCATGTTTTCTTTCTTTTTTGCCATTTTGCTTCATCCTCTCATAGTTCGTTACTATTTTGTCCTCTACAACGGTTTTTCATCCGCTAAAAAACGCGTTTTTGCCAGCAGTCCCGGCAGCTCGTTCTTATATCGGCACAAGTCCCCCAGACGTTGCGGATCATCCGTCCTGATGTGCAGATCCAGACTGTGCGTCTTGACCTTAAAAACAACGTCCTGCAGAGCCTTTTCCCGCTGCTCCGGCGTCTCCAGCTCCTCCAGCCTGGCATTGAACAATCCGGCGACCTCGCGCTGCTCCTCCTCGTCCCGGAACAGACTGACGATCCCCGCAGGATTGACCGAGCCGCTCTCCTCGTACTGCGCAAAGAGCTGCTGCGCCACCCTGCCGTATATCCCCTCCGTAAAATCGGACGGTTCGATGAATTGCCTGATCGTCTCAAACAGACCGTTGTTCTCGATCAGCCAGGTGAGAAGAAGTCTCTGGGACTGCAGGATATTGTCCTCCTGCTTCCTGCCCTTTTGCTTGTCCGCCTTTGCCCGCCGGACCGAGTCATCCTTTTCCCATTCCTCCCCGCGCCCCGGGCGCTCCGCTGTGAACCCTGCTTTCATCCCATACCGGTTCACCATCCGACGCAGATCCGCAGCCTCGATCCGATATTTTTCGGCGACTGCGGCGATATAATTCTCCCGCTCGAGCTTTTCCGCAAACCCGCACAGCTTTTTTGCCGCCTCCTGGTAGAACGCTGTCTTTTCCTCGGGGTCCTTCATATCGTATTGCCCCTCCAGCATGCGGATCTCAAACAGAAAGCTGTTTTCCGCCGCATCGATGCGTTCCTGGTAGCTCTCCGCCCCCAGCGCCTTGATAAACTCGTCCGGGTCCTTGTAGGGCTGCATGTTTATGACCTTCGCCGTCAGCCCTGCCTGTTTTAACAGCGGGATCGCGCGAAGCGCCGCCTTGACTCCCGCGCCGTCGCTGTCGTAGGTGAGATAGACCTCCTTCGTATAGCGCTTCAACAGGCTTGCATGCCCGCTCGTCAGCGAGGTCCCCAGCGAGGCGACCGCATTGTCAAAGCCTGCCTGGTGCAGCGCGATGACGTCCATATATCCCTCGCACAGCAGAAGATAGGATCTTTTTGTCGTGCGGGCAAGGTGCAATCCGTAGAGATTGCGGCTCTTGTCGAAGATCTTCGTCTCCGGCGAGTTCAGATATTTGGGCTCCCCGTCTCCCATCACGCGCCCGCCAAAGCCGATGACCTTGCTGTGCACGTCCATGATGGGGAACATCGCCCGGTTCCAGAACTTATCACGTCCCCCGCGCTTCTCGTCGATCGTCACCAGACCGGAGTCCCGCAGCAGCTCATCCTCATAGCCCCTGCTCCGCAGATAGCGGTACAAATCGTCGCTGTACTGGTCCGAATAGCCGAGCCCGAATTTCTGTATCGTCTCCATCGAGAGCCCGCGCTGCCGAAAATAGTCCAGCGCGCGTTGTCCCCGCTCGCTGCGCAGAAGGCGATAGTAATAGGTTGCCGCCTCCTTATGGACCTCCAAAAGCCTCGCCCGCCAGTCCGCCTCCTGCTTCTGCCTGCCCGTGTACTCCTGCTTGGGAAGCGTGATGCCTGCCCGTTCTGCAAGCGACTCCATCGCCTCCCCGAAGCTGAAATTCTCGTATTGCATCAGGAAGGTGAACACATTGCCTCCCGCGCCGCAGCCAAAGCAGTAATACATCTGCTTGTTGGGCGATACCGAGAAGGAGCCGGTCTTTTCCGTATGAAACGGACACAGTCCGAAATAGGTGCTCCCTTTTTTGGTGAGGCGCACATATTGGGAGATCACGTCCACAATATCATTGCGCCCGCGCACCTCCTCGATCAGATCATCTGAATAATACGGCATACGTCATGCCTCCCTTAGTATCAGTGCTTCCGCTTCTTTAATATCCGTCCACCTGCCAGGCCTGGGGCAGAAAGTATTCGCTGAATTTGGTGATGGCGTACTGGTCGGTCATTCCCGCTATGTAATCGCAGATGACGCGCTCCTCGCTCTCGCCCTCATCCATCATGCGCAAATACTTTTCCGGCAGAAATTCGAGGTGCTCCTTATAATAGAGGAACAACTGCCCGATCATCGCCTTTGCCTTGACCTCCTCCCCCTTTGCCACGGGGTTTTTATAGACATGCTGGAACAAAAACTTCCGCAGATCAAGCATTGCCTCGCGTATCTCGTCAGACATCAGGATATCGTCCCGCCCCTGACTGTTCATAATGATGTTGTGGATCAGGGTGTTCAGCCGCTGCCTGGTCGTAAATCCCAGCGTCTTTTTCAGCTCCATCGGAATATCCTCCTCCGTGAGCACCTGCGCGCGGATCGCATCGTCGATGTCATGGTTGACATAAGCGATCTTATCCGAGAGACGGACGATCTTCCCCTCCAGCGTCTTCGGCATCAGACTGGTCTGATGGTTCCGGATGCCGTCCCGCACCTCCTTCGTCAGGTTCAGTCCACTGCCGTCCTTCTCCAGGCGCTCCACAACGCGCACGCTCTGCTCGTTGTGCCGGAAGCCCTCCGCACACATGTCATTGAGCACGATCTCGCCGGCATGTCCAAACGGCGTGTGCCCCAGATCGTGTCCCAGCGCGATCGCCTCCACAAGATCCTCGTTCAGCCGCAGCGCCTTTGCGATCGTGCGCGCATTCTGCGAGACCTCCAGCGTGTGCGAAAGCCTTGTGCGGTAATGGTCCCCCTTGGGCGTCAGGAATACCTGCGTCTTGTTCTTCAACCGCCGAAACGCCTTGCTGTGCAGGATGCGGTCCCGGTCCCTCTGGAACACAGGACGGATATCGCAGGGCTCCTCCCAGACGTCCCTGCCCTCGGATTCGGCGCTTAACGTCGCATAAGGGCTTAAGATCTCGCGCTCTCTTCGCTCTATCTCCTCTCGTATCGACATGGTTCTTCCTCTTTTCCTCGGATGCCGCCAGATGCAGCCGTTTCATCATCTAATTATAATATTCCGCACTTCTGTCCGATTTCCTTTTTTTCTGAAAAAAATAGAGAACCTTCTTCCGAAGATTCTCTCAGAAATGCAGGAGATGGGACTTGAACCCACACGGTATTGCTACCACAGGCACCTGAAGCCTGCGCGTCTGCCAATTCCACCACTCCTGCAGATATCTCTTGCGGAAATGCGCTCTCCGCAAATGCGGAAGATGGGACTTGAACCCACACGGTATTGCTACCACAAGATCCTTAGTCTTGCTCGTCTGCCAGTTCCGACACTTCCGCAAAGCGATCCGTGTTACGATCGCTTTTGTGACGACTTGATAATCATAACAAACACAGTCTCGATTGTCAATGCCTTTTGCAGAATTCTTTACAAATATTTTTTTTCAAACTCCTCGATATGGAGCGGCGTTCCAAAATAAAAGCCCTGGATGTACTGGATCTTCGTGCCGTAGAGCATCTCGAGCTGCTCCTCCGTCTCGATGCCCTCAACGCACACGCGCACGCCGATGGCTCCCGCAAGCTCCGCGATCATCCGCACGAACGCGATCTGAAATTCATCCTTGTCGATCTCTGTGATGAAGCAGCGGTCGATCTTGATGACGTCGATCGGGATCTCGCGGATATGATTGAGCGAGGAATAGCCAGTTCCGAAATCGTCGAGCGCCACCTTGACGCCGAGGCTCCGGATCCTCCCTAAGATCCGCTTCATCCGCTCCATGTCGTTGATGGCAAGCCCCTCCGTCACCTCAAGCGTCAGATTCTCCGGGAAGATGCCGGTCTCCTCCAGCACGCTCTGCACCTTTTCCACGATATCATTCTGCAGCAGCTGCACCACAGAGAGGTTGACGTTCACCTTGTACTCCGGGTGTCCCATATCGTTCCAGTATTTACAATGTCTGCACGCCTCCCGCATCACAAAATCACCGATGGGATTGATCAGTCCCAGGTACTCCGCCAGCGGGATAAACTCGGTCGGCGAGATCGCTCCGAGCTCGTCGGAATTCCAGCGGATCAGCGCCTCCGCCCCGATACAGGGATTGCCCTGTTTTGTGATATCCACGATCGGCTGGTAGCACACCTCGAACTCCGAGAAGGAATCCCTGGTCGCATTCCGCATATTTTTCTCAAGATCCAGGCGCTTGAAGGAGGAGGACTCCGCGCTCTCGTCGTAGTACTCCACATGGTTCTTGCCGGAGCACTTCGCCGCATACATCGCAATGTCCGCCTTGCGGATCAGCTCCTCGACCGTCTCCCCGTCCTGCGGAAAACGCGCGATGCCCATGCTCATCGTGCAGTAATAATCCTTTTCCCTGAGCGTCCAGGGCGTTGCAAACAGCTTCCGTATCTCCTCGAGGACCTGTTTGAGCAGCTGAACGCGCTGGTGCGAGAGAATGATGACGAACTCATCTCCTCCGATGCGGTAGCAGCTGTTCTCGATACCGGGGATCCGGCGCATGCTCTCCGAAATGCTCTTTAGCAGGATATCCCCGTACTGATGTCCCAGCCCGTCATTGATATGCTTGAAATCGTCCAGATCTATGTAGAGCAAAGCCCCCTCGCCGCCGTTCTCCTTCGTCTGCTGCACGCAGCGCTCCAGATCCTGCTCGCAGCGCATCCGGTTGTAAAGCCCTGTGAGGAAATCATTGTTCGCCTGCTTTTCGATCTTCTGCTGATAGAGCTTCTTGTCCGTCACATCGTAGACCGTGCACAAAAGCACAGTGCGTCCGTCCACCCAGCTGATGCTCGTCCTGTGGAAGTCGAACCAGCGCTCCTCCTCCTCCCAGTAGATCTCGCGGAAGTAGCAGTTTTCCCGCTCCGCCGGATTCTGCGCGATATACGACTCGAGCACGTCCTGTTCCCCGCTCTTGCAGAACGCATCGCGGAACCGCTGATTCATGTACAGCAGCTCGCCGCTCACGGGATCCTTCACGTAGATGCCGCAGCCCACGTTTTCCAGGATCGCCTCCAGCGAGGCGTAGGAGCTGGCAAGGGATTCCTTCGCGATGCGCTTCATCAAAATGCTCTGGATGATGCGCCGGACATCGTTGACGAACTTGATGTCTCCCATGTCCCAGATGCGCTCCCGGCTCCTCTCGCAAAAACACAGATACATGCAGTCGTTCTCGTTAAAAAAGACCGGCAAAAAGATCCCCGCCCGAATGCCCGTCTGCCGGAAAAACTGCAAAAAACCGTCCGGCATCATGGAGTTGGCGGAGATCATATACGGCTTGCCGTTAAAGAACGGCAGTTCCCCGCGCGTCATCGTCTCCCGCTGTTCCTGCACAACCCCCGCATCCGGCGCTGCATCCGGCGCTGCGTAACGGCAGACCGTCTCCACCTGTCCATCCTCCCGTTCCGACTTCAGCAGCGCTCCCGCGGAGATATCCAGATATTCGCAGACATCCTTTAAGATATCGCCCACGATCTGTTCAAAGCTGTTCTCCGATTCGAGCATTTTGACGATGGCGGTCATCGCCTCGTTGCGGCGCAGCTCCGCCTCCATCTGCGCCTCCGACTCACGGCTCTTGACAAAAGCCTCCTGCGCGATCAGCTCCTCCATCTTGACGGCGAAGATCTGTCTGGACAGCGTCTCCAAAAACTCCAGCGACTTGTAATAGCGCTCCGCCGTCGTCCGCATGATGCATTCCGGCACGTCGTCCTCCCCGTCCTGCTGCTCCATGATGCCGATGACGATCCAGGTCGCCACGACCTCCCCGCCGACCCTTATGGAAACGCCGCACAGCTTGACCAGATCCGTGCCGCAATTCTCCTCGATCACGCTCTCCACGCTGCTGTCCGCCAGCTTGTTCATAAGCGATACGTGCATGTCCATATTGACAAGCCCGTGCAGATATCCCAGTTCCTCCTTCGAGCCGTACGCCTTTGTGATAACGCCGTTCCTTCTGCTCACGCAGACCAGATATACGTTGTTCGCGTCACAGAACCGATCCTGCAGGCTCTGCATCAGGGAGACATCCAAAAGCTCCTGATCCGTCACACGCCTTTTCTCATCTCTTTTTTTGATTGAAAATGCCATACCCGCGCTCCCTTTTCTATCCCTTATACCGTATGATGAACATTCCAAACCCGTCCCTGTTACGGAGGCGGTGCTGCCCCGCAAGACGGAACTCTCCGTGCAGGCGCAGCTGCTTTTTGACAAAGCCCTCCTCCCCGGAGCACATGACGATGACCGCCCCCGGCGTCAGAAGCTCCTTCGCCTTCTCAAAGAACATGCCGTAAAGAGCGTCCAGCGCTTCCTTTCCGTCCTTTCCCCGCACAGGCATGTCTGTAACGATCTCGTCGAACAGATACCGATGCCCGAACGTCGCAAAATCGCGGTTGACGAACCGGATCTGCTCCCCTGCCGCCGCCGCGTTCTCCCGCGCCATGTCCACAGCCTTTCCATAGAGATCGATGCCGTATTTGTCTCCCGCCGGGACGCAGTAATCGCGCTCGATCAGAAGCGTTCCGACCCCGCAGAACGGGTCGAGGACTTGCGCCCCTTCCTTTAGATATGGCTTTGCCAGCTCCATCACAGCCGCCGCCAGCGCAGGATGCATCGAGCCTGACACGGCATGCCTGCGGTAGGCAAAACGGTCGGGCGGCATCCCCTGCACGGAACCCGTCAGCCGTAAAAACACTCCGAACCCTCCGTTCACCTTGGGCATCAGGCGAAGCTCCATCTCATAGTGATCTGTGGAATTGACAAACCGTCCCTGGGAGAGTCTGGAAAGCTCATCCGAAAAGTCTCTGGCAAACCGGCTCCTCGCCGCGGTCTCCCAGCCCTCCGGCAATGCGATCCTGTAGGAAAAGGGGGCGTCTCCCCGGCAGATCTCGGCAAGCAGCCCCGGCAGATCAGAACGCCAGACCGCTTCCGCCAACTGTCCGGGGGCTTCCTCCCGCCCGTACTCCTTTTTCAGACGGATCGGGAACAGCAGTTCCCGGTAGGTGCGCAGCGACGCCACCCTCCGCAGCTCCTTCGTTCGCACGAGCACGCCGAGCGGATGCAGCGACGCGGTCCGCCGAAGGCTTGCCGGGAACGCCGCAACGCCTGCAAGCGTCACCTCGCGCAGCTCCTGACCCACGGTAAGCAGAACATCGTGCGGCTCCGAAAAACCGGCAAACGTGTGGCGTTTTTCTCCCCCTTGCCTGACGAGGATCGCATCCAGCGCGCGCAGCTCCTCCAAAACATGTTTTCGCTCTTCCTCTGCAGGTTCATATGCGTTCAGGAGATCCCTCTGCTTTGCGAGCGCCTCGCAGTAGGGCGATGCGTCCAGCTTTCCAAGCGCCGTCAGGTAAGCGCTCCGCACAAAGCGCGTGCCTTCTTTTTGATACGCGGCAAAAAGGGCGTCCGCCGCCGGAGCGATCGCAAGATCTCCGAGCAGCAGCGCCGCATTTTTCCGCACCTTTGGTTCCCTGCTCTCCAAAAAACCGATGAGCAGCGCGCCGTCCTTCGCGCGTTCCCGCACGGCATCCCTCACGGCAGGATCCTTTGCCGCCTGGCGGAGCAGGCTTACATTTTCACGCACGCCCGCTCCGTCTCCCGCCTGCTCCAGCTCCTGATAATACGCCTCCCACATACGCTCCCACACCTCACTGATTACTTGGTATTCTACTTGATTTCCTCTGTTTTGGCAATACCGTTCGTGTCAATGTAGGTCAGCAGATCCATCTTGAACTGCTCCCACGCATCCTCATGCTCCACAAAATATTTCGGGCATAGCTTCCCCGTCACGTCATAGTGGCGGATGATATCCGCCGTCGTCAGGTCATACCGCCCCATCAGCCACGCCGTGAGCGCGACCAGGGAATCATAGGTGGCATCCGTGAACGCTCCCGTATCGTCCGGGATGCAGCACTCGATGGATATGGTGTCGCTGTTGCGCTCATTCGAGGCGTAGGCGATCTCGTTGCAGGGCACGCACTGAAGGATCTCCCCCTCAAGACCGATGATAAAATGACTGCTCGCGTAGGTCTCCTTCGTCTCCGACAGGTTCTGGAAATAGCTGCGGTTCCCCTCCGCCGAGGTCCCCGGATTTGCCGTATAGTGGACGACGACCCCGTTGACCTCTGCAAGCGGCGTCCCCGGACGGGAATACTCGTTCGGCTCTATCAGCTCCACCTGATAAGGCGGAGCCTCCGCCACATATTTGAGATCGTAGGGCATCAGCGCCTCCCTCTGCCCCAACCGTTCCCGGACAAAACGCGGCACGACCAGTACCACAGCCAGCATGAGAAGCGGCACGCACACGGCAACGGCAAGGCGCAGCCGGTATCTTTGCCGGACACGCTTTCTCCGCTGTCTGCGCATCTCCTCGTATCTGCGGCGTTCCTCCTCCTCGATCCTGATCTCCTTCTCGTATCTCATGTTCTCCCCGTCCCTTTTCGCCCCTGCCGCCAGCCGGCAGGCAGCCTAACGGCAGCCTGCTGGCTGGAAACTTTGTTTGCTTTTTCGCTTCCTGCGGTCAGAGATCCGATTTTTTATCTACCTTTTCCGGTATGTCAGAAATCTGCGCTCGTTTTTATTGTCAGTTATGCACAAGAAGCTTCTTTTTTTGAGTTGAAATCTATGCATGTTTTCCTGTCCCGCGCTCTGTTTTATGCATGTTTCACAATTTGCAATTTTTATTTTTATTGATTTTCCCCAAACCGTGTGCTATACTGACAGCATCCACAGGAAAAGGAGGTGTACCGAACATGATATTTTCCATCGATGCGACCATGACCTTTGGCGAAGTCATTCTTTACTATGAAAAGTATTTGGACGCGGCAAAGGCAGAGGGCAAAAAGCCGGTATCATTCATGCATTTCATCACTGGCAGGTACTAAAGGTCGGATGACAAAGCAGATAGCTTTCAACAGCTATCCTGCGCTTCGTCACCCGGCTTTTTTCATCGGATGCCATTTTCTGTGAGAAAAAGGTGCGTACCTTCGCCGCACCCTTCCATTCTGATCATCTATCCCGAAAATAATTGCTGAGCATATAGCCCACGCACCAGATCGCGCCTCCCAGCGAAAGATATGCAAACCCCTGTACAACCGCCACGATCAGCTTGCCCAACGAAAGATCACCTGCAAGATGCGCCAGCACCAGACCCTTCAGCGGATGTGTCAGAACCATCCATCCTCCCGCATAACACCAGCCTATCACGCCCAGAACATAACAGATCCATGCCGCCACTGCCTTCCATGTAACTTTCATCGCTCTTCTCTCCTTGGCATAAAACACTAAAATCGGAACTTATTATATCACATCCCGCCCCAAAAAGCAAAGCCCTCACACCTCTACGATCTCCCCCGTCCGGCAGTAATGTCTGCAGTTGATGAGCCGCTGGTTCCGGGAACCGCGAAACCGCAGAGAGATATCGTGCTGCTCCTCGATATACGGTCCGTCCACCAGGACGTCGATCAGAGAGAGCATCTCGTCCGTCTCTGCGGTATGGCATCTGCCTCCCTCTGCAAGATCACGCTCGAGCACATAACCTGTGTACGCCCAGATGTCCTTGTCGGGATGCTCCTGTCTGACACGCCGCAGAAACGGCAGCAGCGCCTCCTGATTTTCCGGCTCAAAGGGATCCCCTCCCAGAAGCGTCAACCCGCTGATATAACCTGGTGCAAGCGATGCAAGGATCTCCTCCTCCACAGCCGCGGTAAACGGCTCCCCGTGCTCAAAGTCCCAGGTCTCCGGCTGAAAGCAACCCTTGCAGTGATTGCGGCAGCCTGAGACAAAGAGCACGGTCCGCACGCCCGTTCCGTTTGCAATGTCGCAATACTTGATCGCAGAATATCTCATAAAGCCTCCCTGCTCCCTCACAGGTGCAGCACGCGCTCCTTGATCTCCTGGGTGCGCCCCTGGTTCCAGAACTGGGTGCCGATGTAGCCGCAGGTCCTGCGCGCCACGCTCATCATATTCTGGTTCCGGTTGCCGCAGTTCGGGCACTCCCACACCAGCTTGCCGTGCTTGTCGTTGACGATCTGGATCTCGCCGGAGTAGCCGCACTCCATACAATAATCGCTTTTGGTGTTCAGCTCCGCGTACATGATATTGTCGTAAATATACTGCATCACGGAGAGAACGGCATCCAGATTGTTCTGCATGTTCGGCACTTCCACATAGCTGATCGCACCGCCCGGAGAGAGCTCCTGGAACTGCGATTCAAACTTGAGCTTGTCGAACGCGTTCATATTTTCCGTGACATGGACATGATAGCTGTTCGTGATATAGTTTTTGTCCGTCACGCCCGGAATGATGCCGAAGCGCTTCTGCAGGCATTTCGCGAACTTGTAGGTCGTCGACTCGAGCGGCGTCCCGTAGAGGCTGAACGCAATGTTGTGCTCCTCCTTCCATCTCGCGCAGGCATCGTTGAGATGACGCATCACGCGGAGCGCGAACTCGGTCCCCTCCGGATCCGTGTGGGAGACGCCCTTCATATAGCGCGTGCACTCGCAGAGCCCCGCATAGCCCAGCGAGATCGTCGAATACCCGCCGTAGAGCAGCTTGTCGATCGTCTCTCCCTTTTTCAGGCGGGCCAGCGCACCGTTCTGCCACAGGATCGGCGCCACGTCGGACGGCGTCCCCTTCAGCCGGTTATGCCGCGCCAACAGCGCGCGATGGCAGAGCTCCAGACGCTCGTCCATGATCTCCCAGAACTTCTCCTCGTCCCCGTTGGACGAGCACGCCACGTCCACCAGGTTCAGCGTCACAACGCCCTGATTGAATCTTCCGTAAAATTTGAACTTGTCATTCTCGTCCTTGTAGACCGTTAAAAACGAGCGGCAGCCCATACAGGTGTAGCAGTTGTCCTGCTTGAGCTTTTTCATGATCTTCTCGGAAATATAATCCGGCACCATGCGCTTCGCCGTGCACTCCGCCGCAAGCTTCGTCAGATACCAGTATTTGGTGCCCTCCCGGATATTGTCCTCCTCCAGCACATAGATCAGCTTCGGGAAAGCCGGGGTGATATAAACGCCCTGCTCGTTCTTGACGCCCAAGATGCGCTGGTGCAGCATCTCCTCGATCACGGACGCCAGATCCTCGCGCATCTGTCCCTCCGGCACCTCGTCGAGATACATGAACACAGTGATGAACGGCGCCTGTCCGTTCGTGGTCATCAGCGTGATGACCTGATACTGGATCACCTGCACCCCGCGGTTGATCTCCTCTTTGACGCGCATCTCCGCGATCTTATTGATCTGCTCGTCGGACATTTCCACGCCTGCTTCCGCGTATTCCGCACGCACCTGTCTGCGGAACTTTTCTCTGCTCACCTGCACGAACGGCACCAGGTGCGAGAGCGAAATGCTCTGCCCGCCGTACTGCGAGCTCGCGATCTGCGCGATCGCCTGCGTCGCGATATTACAAGCCGTGGAAAAGCTCTTCGGCGGATCGATCATCGTCTCGCTGATGACCGTGCCGTTCTGAAGCATATCCTCCAGGTTCACCAGACAGCAGTTATGCATATGCTGGGCAAAATAATCCGCGTCATGGAAATGGATCAGCCCCTTTTCGTGCGCCTCCACGATGTCCGGCGGGAGCAGGAAACGGCGTGTGATGTCCTTGCTGACCTCACCCGCCATGTAATCGCGCTGCACACTGTTCACGGTCGGGTTTTTGTTGGAATTTTCCTGCTTGACCTCCTCGTTGTTGCACTCAAGCAGGCTTAAGATCTGCTCGTCCGTCGAATTGGACTTGCGGACCAGCTCGCGCCTGTAGCGGTATGTGATATAGTTGCGGGCAACATTAAACGCCCGCTGGCTCATGATCTGGTTCTCGACCATGTCCTGGATCTCCTCCACACTCGGGGAACGCTTCATATTCTCGCACGCGTTCTCCACATTCGCAAGAATGATCGCGATCTTCTCCTCGCTGAGCTTTTCATAGTCGATGACGCTGTCATTCGCCTTGCGGATCGCCGCATCGATCTTTTTGATGTCAAATTCATCCTCACTGCCGCTTCGTTTGATAATCTTCATCCCACAAAATCCTTTCCCGTTGCACTCATATCTGTATGATATCTCACGCATGCGAG
>CANRBT010000045.1 GCA_947628935.1 uncultured Roseburia sp.
TTTGATGACAAGTATCGTTTTATAAAAGCTTTATAAAAAGTTTCTGTATTTCCTTACCTGGACATGTACTTCCTGTTGCGCCTTGCGCCGGACGCCAAAGCCGCAGACGACCGTCGGCGCGCCGCACAGTGCAGCCGCGAATACCGCTGCCCACGCGCCCTGTGCGCCCTCGTCCGTCTTCGGGCTCTTTGCAGACGCATAGACCGCGTTCCCGCCGGTCGGCGCGACATAGCTGTCCACATAGTCCGCCCCGCAATCGCAGTGGTACATCGTGTAGCCCCAGCCCATCGCGGTCGGCGCGACCACATACGGCACAAAGTAATGCTCATGGTCTTCGTACTCCGCTACCACGACCGGCGAGAAGCTGGCTTATGATTCGCTCTCCTCCACAGGACGCCATGCCTTCCCAAATTTGACATCCCGAAACAGCTCCGCCAGACCTGTGATCTGCTTTAAACGCAGCACCTCGTCCTTATCCATGCCCAAATGCTTACAGATCCATGCATCCGAGCGCCCCAGCTCATGCAGCTCACGCACGATATTGCTCATCAGATCCACATCGTGGCTGCCGCGGGCGCGGTTGTGGCGGATCGTGCTCGCCATCCGCTGGTCGATCGGCTTGTCGATGACCGTCACGGGCAGCATGCCTCCCTCCCGCTCATAGATATCCCTGTGCTCGAGCATCGTCCGGTAGCGGTGGAACCCGTCGACGATGATGTACTGGTCCTTCGCCCTGTCATAATAACAGACGATCGGCATCGTATAGCCGTCCTCCCGGATGCTCTCATAGAGCAGGCGCATCTCCGGCGGCGCGACCGCATTCGGGTTGTAATTGTTCGGCTTGACCTTCTCGATCGGCACAGGAATGACCTGATACACAGGGCTTTTATACTCCATATTCCATGTCCTCCACGCTTTTGTACTGCCTGCGGATGGCATCCGCCCTCCTCTGCTGCTCCCTCGTCATGCTAAAGCCCATGAACCGGCAAAGATGGTCGTTTTTCAAGATACAATAGCACATGCGCTTCCAGCTCGGGATGTCCCTCGTCGACTTGATATCGTCCGTGTCGTCGGGGATCTTATCCAGGAAGATGACCCTCGTCTTTTTGTTCATCGTATAGTTGGACACCCCGTTGCGGCGGATCCGGTAGCCGTGCTCCTCCAGCTCCCGGATCGTCTCCTCGTCCAGCCCGCCGCCCGTCTTGTGCCAGAATTCGATCGAGGTGTTGAATTTTTTGGCGTAGTTGTTGCGCAGACGCGTGGGAAGCGTGTCCAGAAGAAACATCGTGTACTCCTTCCAGGTATAACCCTCCGGGAGCGTGACATTGCGATACCCCATCGCCTTTGTCCTGCCGTAAATGCAGCCAAAATTCGCGCCGCGCACTCTGCCCACCAGCTTCACCCAGATCTCCGGATCGATGACGCGGTAAAGGTTCAGGGAATCCTTGGAATAATCGTTGAACGGAGATGCCACACGCATCTGCGAGACCGTCAGCCCCGCCTTGTAATACAGGTCGTACAGGCGGTTGTAATCATAGCCGAACAGATAGTTTGCATGCCAGACATCCTCCGATGTCCAGTCGTACATCGGCGACGCGCACCAGACGTCCTTGAACGTCTTTGTGATCCAGCACTGCCCCTCGTAGCCGTATTTCCGGTTGACAAACCCGTTGTAGCGCTGCAGGGATTCCTGCGCCCGCATCCCCAAAAGACATACCGTCTTGCCGTTGCCGTGAGCCTTCCGATACCAGCGTCCAAACTGCCTGGCGAGATCCTCCTGATGCATCCGATAGCGATAGGTCGTCATGGGATTGTTTTCCAGATTGATGACATAGTCGTGCTTCGGCATCGGACGCACCCACAGCTCCTGCTTCGTGTCGTCCCATGGATACCAATACATCTCATAGCTGCTGAGCGCCGTCCGCGTCGCCATCGGCAGACAGACCCAGTAAGGCTCCACCTCATCCCGGATCCGCTCAAAGGTACGCTCCACATACTCGCTCGTCACCGTGTACTGCGCCTCGAAATCCTGGTGAAACACCCCGATCTTCTTGTGCGGATAATGTATTCTCTGGAAATCCAGCGTCAGATTCAGCAGCAGCCCGCTGTCCTTTCCGCCCGAAAACGAGACATAGACATTGTCAAATTCCCGGAATAAAAAATCCAGGCGCTCCATGAGCGCCTCATACACATCCTTTTCCAGATACTCCCGTACCATGTTTTCTCTCCTGTACCCGTTGTCCCTTCCACAATATGGAAAAACTGCCAGATTATGGAAACTTATCCGTCTGTTAATTTACCATATTTCACCTCTTTTTGCAACATCCACAGGCACAGCAGGTTCGGGAGCGCCATGAGGGCATTGAGGACATCGGAAAGGTTCCAGACCAGATCCATCGACAGCACAGCCCCGAAATAGGTGAACATCATATAGAGCAGCTGATACCCCCGAATGCCCGCCTCCCCAAAAAGATAGCGCACAGCGCAGGTCCCATAGACGTTCCAGCCAAGAATGGTCGCGAAGGCAAACAACGTCAGGCAGACCGATAGCAGAAGGCTTCCTGCAAGCGGGAGCGAGGAAAATGCGCGAAAACACATTTCCTCCGGCGCCGCCCCCGCGTAGCTTGCCGGATCTTTCCGCATACATCCGACAAACGCGATTCCCGTGACCGCACACAGCACGACCGTGTCCCAGAACGGACCGGTCATCGAGATAAGCCCCTGCCGCATCGGGTCCGTCGTCTCAGATGTGGCAGCCGCCATCGGGATCGAACCGAGACCCGCCTCGCCCGTGAACAGCCCCCGCGAGACGCCGATCCGTATTCCTGTCATGACAGCCCTCCCCGCCACGCCGCCTGCTGCCGCCTGACCGGAAAAGGCGGAGCGCACGATGACCGAGATCGTTTCCGGAAGCAACGCGCGGTTCATCCAGATCAGGCAGAGACACCCACCCAGATAGAGAAGCCCCATCACGGGGACCAGCCAGGTACACACCCTTGCGATCTGCCTGCTGCCGCCGACGATCACCAGCCCTGCCAGCACGCCGGTCCATATTCCGATCAGCTGCGGCGACACCGCTGTCTGCTGCTCCACTGCCGTCCGGATCGCGTGCGCCTGCACACTGCTTCCGACACCGAGAGACGCCGCTATCGTGAACAGGGAGAACAGGACCGCAAGCCCCCTCCTTCCCATCCCCTTTTCGAGCACATACATCGGTCCGCCGCAGGTGCTCCCGTCCGCATTCCTCTGCCGGTACTTCACCGAGAGGAAACACTCCGCATAGCAGGTCGCGATGCCGAACAAGCCGGTCAGCCAGCACCAGAACACAGCTCCGGGACCGCCGAGCGCGATCGCCGTGGAGATACCGATGATATTCCCTGTCCCTATCGTCGCGGCGAGCGCCGTCGCGAGCGCCTGGTACGCCCCTGTTCCCTGATTCCCGCCGCGCCCCGCGCTGCCGACACTGAGCCGGATCCCCTCCGGGAGCCTCCGCTGGATGAAACCGCTGCGCAGAGTAAAACAGAGATGCGTCCCGAACAATATCAGCAGCATCGGCGCATTCCACAGATAATCCCGAAAGGTAGTGACGATCGTCTCAAAGGTTGACATAAAAATCCCCCTATACCTTACCGTCTTCCGTAAAGTATATGGGGGTTTACCGCAAGCCATGCGAATACAGCGGGCTTATTTGTTCTTCCGCTCCCGCAGCAGGCGGAAAATGCGGTACTCATAATACCCCGCATCCGCCGCGATCAGCACGACCACAACGAGACTGTACGCCGCATTGATCTCCTGTCCCATCACATCACAGATGCACGCGAACAGAAGCCCCTCGACAAAGATCAGCTTCGCGATGCGCACCATGCGCACCGTGCAGGTGCGCACTGCGCCGCTACACGCCTCCCTGCTCAATCCGTTCACGCGCTCCGGGTATACGGCGAGCAGGGTAAGTCCCACATAGACCAGCAGCATCACGGCAAGGTTCATGACGACCTGGAACGGGTCCGTACCATAGCAAAAGCCATAAAAAACCTGCAGCCCGAGATAGAGGACGCCGGACACCAGTGCGACCGCCTCCGCCAGCATCGCCAGCCATGTCATCTCAGTTTTTTTCATCCGAACCGCCCTCCCTTCCGATCCTCTCTCCCCAGACCCGCACGAGCCGTTCCAGGCTCCACGCCGCATTTGCCGGGCTCGTGGACGGCATCCGATACACCTCGGGCTGCCCGTCCCTCTTACAGTATTGTAAAAACAACCGATAAGCCTTATCCCCATTTGCCAGGATCGCGGCAATGGGCGCCCGTTCCAGTATGCGCTGCATATCGTTTGGCGCCACGTTCCGGATCGAGCTGTCCGCAGAGCCCGTGATGTCGCAGGAGGCGACCACATCCCACAGGGCGACATGGTTCCTCGCGAGAAGCTCCTTTTTTTCCGCGACCGTCTGCGGCGTCTCCTCCCCGAAGACACCGGCAAGCATCCGCCAGAACCGGTTCTGCGGATGACCGTAATAAAACTGCTGCTCCCTGGACTTTACCGACGGAAAGCTCCCGAGGATCAGCACGTCCGCCGTCTCGTCAAAGACCGGCGCAAAAGGGTGCTCGACATGTGTCAGTTCCATTTTTTCCCCATCCTTCTCTGAGATCTGTATTCAGCATACTATATTTATTTCTCTTTCGGAAGATATTATTTCACACAGAATAAGATACACAATCAAAAAATGTTGTGGTACAATGTCGGAGGGACAGCAGCGAGGCATTCCTGTCCGCCAATTCAACCCAACCTACAGAGAGGAGCTTTCCATGGAAAATCTCATCATTCCAAAGGAGTATCATTCCGCATTGAACCTGCACGACACGCAGATCGCGATCAAGACCGTGAAGGATTTCTTCCAGGGTATTCTCGCCCTGCGCCTGAATCTCTCCCGCGTGTCCGCGCCGCTTTTCGTCGATCCCGCATCCGGTCTCAACGATAACCTAAACGGCGTCGAGCGCCCGGTCAGCTTCGATATCCGGGAGCAGGAGGGACGAAACGCGGAGGTCGTACAGTCGCTCGCCAAATGGAAGCGCTATGCACTGCACAAGTACGGCTTTTCCGCGAACGAAGGACTCTACACAGACATGAACGCCATCCGGCGCGACGAGTCGACCGACAACATCCACTCCATCTTCGTGGATCAATGGGACTGGGAAAAGATCATACGGCGCGAGGAGCGCACGCGGGAGACATTGGAGGAAACCGTCCGAACCGTGTACTCCTGTCTGCGCAAGACGGAAAAGTACATGTCCATCCAGTACGACTACATCAACGAGCTCCTGCCGGAGGAGATCTTCTTCATCACGACAAGCGAACTGTACGAGATGTTCCCCGACAACACGCCGAAGGAGCGGGAATACTACATCACCAAGGCAAAGGGCGCCGTCTGCCTGCTGCAGATCGGCGACGCTCTGGAGAACGGCGAACCGCACGACGGGCGCGCGCCGGACTATGACGACTGGAGCTTAAACGCCGACATCCTGGTCTACTACCCGCTGCTGGACATCGCGCTGGAGCTCTCTTCCATGGGCATCCGCGTCGACAGGGACGCTCTGCTCTCCCAATTGAAAAAATCCGGCTGTCCGGAACGCGCCGATCTCCCCTTCCAAAAGGCGATCATCGAGGAAAAGCTTCCGTACACGATCGGCGGAGGTATCGGTCAGTCCCGCATCTGTATGTTCTTTCTGCGGAAGGCGCATATCGGCGAGGTACAGTCTTCCCTGTGGCCGGAGCAGACTGTGCAGGCGTGCGCAGAGAGCGGCATCCTGCTCCTGTAGCGCCGCATCGACAGCTGGTACACAAGATACGGGGAGTCTTTCTGATCTGATATTCTGAGGTGACATACAATGAAGAAAAAAATTGATATGACAGACGGCCCGATCCTGAAAAACGTTCTGCTGTTCGCTCTTCCGATCATCCTGGCGAACGTCCTGCAGCAGCTGTACACCACGGTAGATACGCTGGTCATCGGCAGATACTGCGGCGACACGTCGCTTGCCGCCGTTGGAACGAGCGCACAGCCTGTCGAGGTGCTGCTGTGCATCTTCCTCGGCATCGGCTCCGGCGTCTCCATCCTGGTCTCCCAGCATGCGGGCGCCGGCAATGCGGAGCAGATGCGCCGGACGACCGACACAGCCGTCTTCTTTGTCTACGTCTGCGGCATCCCGGTCTGCATCCTCGGGGTGCTGGCGGCTCCGGCGATCCTCGGGCTCATGGGCGCGCCCGCCGATACCTGGGACGCCGCCGTCTCCTACACAAGGATCGTCTTTCTCGGCTCCCTCGGCAACATCGGCTACAACATGAACGCCGGGATCTTAAGAGGACTCGGCGACAGCCGGGCGTCGCTCTGGTTCCTCGTCGTCTCCTGCATCGCAAACATCGTCCTCGACCTGCTCTTCGTCGCCGGGTTCGGCATGGACGCGGGCGGCGCGGCATTGTCCACGAGCATTGCCATGTATCTGTCCTGGCTGGTCAGCATCGCCTATATCCGCAAAAAATTTCCCGAGCTGCAGCTCACCTGGCTGCCGAAAACCTGCGATCGCAGGACGCTGCGCGACATCGCGTCCATCGGGCTCCCGATCGGGCTGAACAACTCCCTGTACTCCCTCGGGCACGTCGCCATGCAGACGCTCGTGAACGCGCAGGGCTCTACCTTTATGGCGGGCGTCTCGGTCGCGGGCAGGCTCACAGGCATCGCCAACGTCGCCATCACAGCCCTCTCCTCCGCCGCCACCACATTTTCCGGACAGAATTACGGAGCCGGACGGTACGACAGGCTCCGCAGGGGACATCTGATGATCCCGGTCGTCTCCGGAGCCGTCACGCTGCTCGCCGGTCTGTTTTTTATCTCCATCCGCGTGCCCATCCTGAGCTTTTTCTCAAACGACGCCGCCGTGCTGAAATACGCCAGCCGGTATGTGCTCGTCCTGCTGCTGTCGCAGTGGCTCTTTGCCGTCTTTAACGGCATCATCAGCATCGTCAACGGCGTCGGTCTGATCCGCTACACCACGGTCGTCAATCTGCTGATGCTCTGGGCGGTCCGCCTTCCGAGCGCCTATCTGATCGCGCGGTTCTTCGACGGGACCTTCATCATGCTCTGCTTCCCCATCAGCTTCGGTTTTGGCATGGTCATGATGCTCGGGTATTACCTGTTTTCCCCCAAATGGAAAGAGATCCTGCACAGGCAGAATCCCTCTCCTCCCACAGACGCGCAGAGCGCCTGAGCCGTTATTCCCCATCCAGCCGGATGCCCGCCAGCAGCGACCCGAGGCTTGTCCCCGTCGACTCCTTCGCCGTATACGCCGCCAGGTCCTCCACGCCCTCCGTGTCCACCATCTCCTCGGCAAGCGCCTTCATCGAGAGACTGATCTTGTTGTTGTCTGTGCGCAGGATCTTTACCTTGACCTTCTGTCCTGCCTTCAGCACCTCGGAGGGCTTCCCGATCCGCCGCTCGCTGATCTGAGAGACATGCACCAGCCCGCTCAGACCATCGCCCAGGTCGATGAACGCTCCGTACGGCATCAGGGATTCGACCGTCCCCTCGCGCACACTGCCCGGCACGAGCATGGAAATGCGCCGGTTCCGCTCCTCCTCGGCAGCCTCGCGCGCCACCGCCTTGCCGGAGAGCACGAGCTTTGACCGCTCCTTATCCACAGTGATGACGCGAACCGCCACGTCCCTGCCGACCCACTCGCCTGTGTCCTCGACGTAGCCGAGCGCCAGCTGAGACACGGGAATAAACGCCCGGATCCCCTCCAGATACGCCACCACGCCGCCGTTCACGCTTTCCCTGACGCGCACTGTGACCGTCGTCCGATCCTCGAGCATCTGCGCGAGCCTGTCCCAGGCAAGCGCTTCGTTCGCTTCCTTCCGCGAGAGCCGGATGCTCCCGCTCCCGTCGTCCGTCTCCACGACCGTCGCCTCGATGATATCCCCCTTGTGGATCTCATCCAACACAGAAAAATCCGGATCACTGCTCAGATCCTCCACTCGGATGACCCCCTGCGCGTAGCTCTTCAGATCCAGGATGACCTCCTCCTCGCTCACATCGATCACAGTGCCGGAGAGGATATCTCCCTCACGGATGCGGCGGAAGGAAGCCTCCAGCTCCTCCTTGTAGTCGTCCATGGTTTCCATGCGATCACCTCCGTTGTCTTATGATACCTATAGAATACCATAATTCCAACAGATTACAACCTTAAATAAATCTCCGTCGACCTCGACCGCAAAGTCTCCCCCCATCGCCTCCGTAAAGCTTTTCGCGATGGCGAGCCCCAGACCGGAGCCCTCCGTGTTGCGCGAGGCATCCCCGCGCACGAACCGCTCCGTGATCTCATCCGCAGCCAGATCCAGCTCCCCGGCAGACATGTTACGCAGGATGATCCTTGCCGTCCCCAGCCCCTGCCGGATGCCCTCTACCGCATCCTCCTCCCGGGGGAGGCATTCCACGTCCACATAGACCCTGCTGCCCGGCATGGCATATTTCTGAATATTCACGAACAGGTTCTCAAAGATCCGGTACGCCTTCTGGCTGTCCAAATGCAGCAGAAGCTTCTCCTCCGGCACCCTCCATCGCAGGAGCAGTCCCGCCTTCTCAAACTCCTTCTCATGCTCGATGCTGACCTGCTTCATCAGATGCACGATATCCACATCCGCCAGGTTCAGCGTGATGTTGTCGCTGTTCGCCTTGCTCACCTCGAACAGATCCTCGATCAGCACCTTCAACCGCAGGGATTTCCGCTCCAGCGTCTCAATGTAGCCGCGGCGTTCCTCCTCCGTGATCCCCTCCTTTTTCAGAAGCTCCACATAAGTCAGAATGGCTGTGAGCGGCGTCTTGAGGTCATGCGAAACGTTTGTGATCAGCTCCGTCTTCATGCGCTGGCTCTTCACCTCCTCGTCCACAGCGCGCTTGAAGCCCGTGCGGATCTTCGCCAGCTCCTGTTTAAACGGCTCAAAGATCCCCATGTCCGTTGTGACCTCCACGTCCAGCTTCCCCTCCGCGATCAGATCTACGCTGGTGTACAGAAGCTGATAGCATTTTCTCATGCGGTCATAATAGGTCTTTATCAGGTAAAACAACACGACCGAATACGCCACCAGCGCAAAGATGCCAAAAAACCAGAAGCTGGAAATGAACGCCAGCACGACAAAATTGAGCAGCACGATCTTTCCGATGGTCTTCGTGGACGACTCGTTAAAATCGATGTGTTCGATTTCTTTCCTGAGTCTGTGCCACAGCCGTTTCGCCCACGGGAAGATCTGATAGAGCAGACTGTATTGCCGGATGTACTCGCGCAGCCCCAGAGAAAACACAGGGCGGATGACCGCCACGCACAGATATAAGCCCCCGTAGCATACCCCCAGACCCAGCCAGAGCACAAACAGCTCCACGATCGTGTCAATGTAGGACGAGACGCCGGTCAGCATGGAGATCAGCTCTTCATACCCGCCTGCAAACTCCGCGATGGTGAACAGGAACGGATCGTACGTGAAGGGCACACAGATCAGTCCCACGACCGCCGCCTCCATCAGATACCATTTCCCGGGACGGTTCAGATCGATCTCCCCGCCCCATATGCGCCTGCTTGTCAGGGCAAAGACCAGCCCGGCCACCATGGCGATGGATATCACATACAAAAGCCATCCTCCCGATGCGCCGCAGATCCGCAGGCTCTCCCAATAAAGGCTTCCGTCCTCCGTCACAAGGTCGTATCTGCCATTTTCGGGGTTTCTGGGGATGCCGTAGACCAGGGTAAAATCGGTCGGCGGAAGGATCTTGGCCTCCTCCCGCAGGGTGTCGTCTTCCGCATAATCCAAAAGATCCTCGCTCCGTACCACCCGTCCGAATGCCTTGACGATCTCGTCCGCCTCCAGCTCGCCGGGATACGGGATCTCGACGTCCACTGCGCCGTTCCCGTCGAAACGGATCACCAGGCATGCCTCGTACAGCTCACGGAGCGGCACGTCCTCCACCCCGCTCTTTAACACGTCTTCGAGCCCCCGCGTCGTGTTCGTCACGGACGTCCCGTCGGAAAGCTGCGCATAGTAATCGATGTTCGACCGATACTCCTCAAACCCCGCGCCAAGCGTCTGCAATATGGCATCCACCTGTGATCCCAGCATCGCACGCCGCTCCCCGGAGATCTCCTCGCCGACCCCCAGATACACATCGGCTGCCGTTACCTGACCCTCCGCCTCCTTTGCCTCCTGATAGAGCACATAGCTTCCCCGGTAAAGTTCCTGCAGCAGCCACTCATTGCAGATCTGCCCTTCCCTGACCCAGTCTCCGAACTGCTGCTGCGCATGCCCGGCAATGAGCGGAAAACATGCCAGGACCGCGAGCGAAAGTATCGCAATTCCAAACGCTGCCAGCCATCTTCTCTGTCTACGGTTGTTTTTCAATTTTATATCCAATTCCCCACACCACCTTTAAATATTTTGGTTCCCTCGGGTTGATCTCAATCTTTTCCCGAATGTTTCTGACATGTACCATGATCGTGTCCGTGTTGATCGCCTTCTCGTTCCAGACGCGCTCGTAGATCTCCTCCGCCGAGTACACGCGTCCCGGCGTCCGCATCAACAGGGCAAGAATGCGGAACTCGATCGGCGTCAGGCTCACAGGCTTCCCGTCCACAGTCACCTCCACAGTGTCCTCATTCAGCTCCAGTCCCCCGATGACATGCACGCGGTCGTTTTTTTCCGCCTCCGTCGCCCGGCTCGCAAATTTTGTGTACCGCCTGATCTGGGAATTCACGCGCGCCATCAGTTCCAGCGGCGTGAACGGCTTTGTCACATAATCGTCCGCGCCGATGTTGAGCCCCATGACCTTGTCCGTCTCCTCCGATTTTGCGGAGAGCATGATGACAGGAAAATCGTACTTCTCCCGCAGGCGCATCGTCATCGTGATACCGTCCATCCGCGGCATCATGATATCCACGATCGCCAGATGGAGCTCCTCCCGCTCGATGATCTCCAGCCCTTCCACGCCGTCCGCCGCCAGAAAAACCTGATAGCCCTGGCTTTTTAAAAAGATCTCGATCCCCTCGCGGATCTCCCTGTCATCCTCCACGACCAACACCTTGTACTGTTCCATGTCCCATGCTCCCGCTTCCTGTTTTTTTCTACGGTTATCTTACCATAATCCGCCCGATTTACACACCACCAAAAATCGTCCCCGGCATGGTGCGCCGGAACCGCAGGAGCGTTTCTCTGTAGCACTGCTCGGCACGCTCCGCCACGGACGTCTCCACATAAGCTGCCGCCGTCTGCCGCGCCCGGCTGCCAAGCTCCTGCCGCAGCCCTTCCTCCGACAGGCACCGTGCGATATACGACGCCCACTCATGCGCATCCTCCGCGGTCCGATATCCGTTTTCCCCATGCACGACAAGGTCGTCCACCCCGCTCGCCGCGACGGCGACCACGGGCGTGCCTGCCGCCATCGCCTCGAGCAGGACGATCCCCTGCGTCTCCGATCTGGAGGTGAACACAAAGGCGTCCGCCGCTGCACAGTAATCGCGGATCCGATCATGCGCAACGCTTCCCGCGAACCGCACCTCCTCCGCCAGCCCAAGCTCCGCCGCCATCCGCTCCAGACGCTCCCTGTCCGGTCCGTCGCCGAGCACCAGATGCCGGAAGGTCCTTCCCCGCTTTTTCAGGAGGCGTTTCAGGCACGCGAGCCCCGCAAGCTGAAATTCCAGGTTCTTTTCCCTGGCGAGCCTGCTTACCGTCACGAGCAGGTAGTCCGCGCCGGAAAGCTCCCGCCCGCGCAGCGCATCCCTCGTGCCGGCATCCACGCGAAAGCTCTCCGCGGAAATCCCGGTCGGCACGACCTCGACCGGCGTTGTGACACCCTTTTTCTTCAGATCATCGCGGATGCCGGGCGTTGGCGCGAACACTGTGTCACACCTCTCACAGAACATCCGCAGATACCGGTCGAGGATCCCTGTATAGCGTTCCAGACTGCGCAGCCCGCCGATGTAATGCAGATATTCCTCGTACCGCGTGTGATAGGTAAAGACGACCGGCGCCCCGAGCCTTCGGCGCATGGCGAGCGCCACGTTGCCCGCCAGCGCCGGATGGTGCACGTGGATAAGCTCTATGTCGAGCTCCCGCAGCGCGCGCCCGATCGCCCCGGTACAGACATTCGGCACGGGCGCACCCGCGATCGAAAACGGCAGGGACGGATAACGCACCACATAGTCCTCGTCCTCCTGCCCTCTGTAGCTCGGCGCAAAGACGTAGACCGTATGCCCGCGCACACGCAGCGCTTCCGCCAGCAGCTCCACGGAAACCGGCACGCCCCCGATATAAGGCTTGAAATTGTTGGTAAGCAGCGCGATCCTCATATCCGTCCCCTCCTATCCGAACCATGTGAGCACTGTGTCCCCGAACAGATAGCCGGCTCCCACAAAGCACAGGTTCCAGACTGCGATCCCCAGGGCAGAACTGACGACATAACTGCGAAAATCCATCCGTATGACGCCCGCCGGGATCGAGACGAGCGTGCGCACCATCGGTACCAGCTTACTGACAAAGATCCCTCTGCCGCCCCATCTGCGCAGATAGTCCATCCGCTCCTCGATCAGGGTCTCCTGCTTTGGGAACCGGCGGTAAAAGCGCTGCAAAAACAGCTCCCCGCCGCCTCTGCCGATCGCATATAAGATCACGCTGCCGGTCAACCCCGCCGCGACCGTGATCACGAGCACCGCTGCGAAGTCAAGCCCTCCCTGCGCCGCAAAGACGCCTGCCAGAGGCATGATGACGCCAGCCGGAAAGCCCGGCAGATTGAGATATTCCAGCAGCACGATGACATAGATCGCCGGCAGTCCGTATGTGGCAAAGGATTGCATGATCGTATTCAGTTCCATGGTAAGCTCCTCCCTTTTCTCTGTGGTTACAAGCTTACCGGACAAATCCTAATATGGAGTACATAGAATCTGAAAGATTTTCTAAAGAAAGGACAAAAAAA
>CANRBT010000046.1 GCA_947628935.1 uncultured Roseburia sp.
ATCGATTATCAGACGTGGTATCGAATTTCGGAGATTTATGTCGCAGTCACGCGGATTGCAGAGCTGGTCTGAACATGGTATACTAAAAGAGCTGTCGAAGGGCACAGCTCTTTCTTTTTGATTGAAATACGACGGAGAATGACATGGAAAGATGGGTCGAGATAAAGAAGGGCGCGGATTTTGCTGCGCTCGCGAGAAGATTTGGCATCAGTCCCGCAACGGCGCGGCTGATCCGCAACCGCGAGGTCATTGGGGAGGAGGCAGTCAGAAAATATCTGTACGGCACAGCGGACGATCTGTACGATCCGCACCTTTTGAAGGACGGGGAGCGTTTGGCGGATATGCTATGCGAGAAGATCGCGGCGGGTGCGCCGATCCGGATTATCGGGGATTACGACATTGACGGCGTGATGTCTTCCTACATCCTTTATCGGGGATTGCAGCGGTGCGGCGGCAATGCGAGCGTGCGCATCCCGGATCGTATGAGGGACGGCTACGGTATCAATGAGCATCTGATCGATGAGGCGTACGGGGAGGGGATGGACACGATCCTCACCTGCGACAACGGGATCGCGGCGCTGAATGAGATCGCGCATGCCAAGGAGCTCGGAATGACCGTGCTTGTGACCGACCACCACGAGGTTCCCTACGAGGAGCAGGAGGGCGGGGAACAGGGACAGAGGGTACGGCGTTATCTGAGGAGCGCGGCGGATGCCGTTGTCAATCCGAAGCAGCCGGACTGCCCTTATCCCTACAAGGAGCTCTGCGGCGCGGCGGTCGCGTGGAAGGTGATCCTCCTGTTATATGAGCGCTGCCATATTGCGCGGGAGGAAGGGCTTGATTTTTTGGAACAGGTTGCGTTCGCGACGGTCGGAGACGTCATGGATCTGACGGACGAGAACCGGATCCTGGTGAAGGAGGGGCTTATGCGCCTCCGTCATACCCAAAATCCCGGGATGCGCGCGCTGATCCTTCAGAACCAGTTGGTCCCGGAGCAGATCACGGCGTACCATATCGGATTTGTGCTGGGTCCCTGTATCAACGCCAGCGGGAGGCTGGAGACGGCGCGCAAGGCGCTGGGATTGTTTTTAGAGCGGGATCCCTATGAGGCGGAGCAGATCGCCAGGAATCTGGTGGAGCTCAATCAGCAGCGCAAGGCGATGACGATAGAGGGGACGGAGCGCGCCCTACAGATCGTGGAGGAGGGACAGGCAGGGGAGAAGGTGCTTGTCATCTATCTCCCGGACGTGCATGAGAGCCTTGCAGGCATCATCGCGGGGAGGGTGCGCGAGGCAAAAAATCATCCTGCGTTCGTGCTGACGCGGTCGGAGGACGGCGTCAAGGGTTCCGGTCGTTCTGTCGAGGGATATTCCATGTACGAGGAGCTCTGCAGGTGCAGGGAGCTTTTCACGAAGTTTGGCGGACATCCGATGGCGGCGGGGATCTCCCTGCATGAGGAGGATGTTCCGGTTTTTCGGGAGAAAATAAATGCATACTGCGAATTGACAGAAGAGGAATTTATCCCTAAGATAAAGATAGACATTGTGATGCCGGCGGCTTATCCGACCGTGGAGCTCGTGCGGGAGATCGCCCTGTTGGAGCCGTTTGGAAAAGGAAACGTAAAGCCACAGTTTGCCGACCGGAATCTGTCTGTGATCCGTGCGAATGTGGTGGGAAAAAATAAGAATGTACTAAAGCTCTCCCTGCGGACCGAGACGGGGGCACGTGTGGACGCTGTGTATTTTGGCGACATAGAAGCGTGGGAAAGATACTACGGGGAAAAATATGGCGAACAGGAGCTTATGGCGGCTTTTCGGGGACAGGAGAACCGGATCCGCATGTCTGTCGTCTATACGTTGGAGATCAACGAGTATCAGGGGATGGAGCGCGTGCAGCTGGTCATCCGCAATTATCAGTGAGGACAGGGAGGGCAGGAGATGTTTGGCAGTAAGAGAGAGAAGGCATTGGAGGAGGAGCTTGCCGCCGTACGGCGGGAGAGTGAGCGGAGAGGAAAGCTGCTTTCGGAGATCGCGGACCGGAAGGACGAGATCGCGGAGCAGTTTGCGCGGCTGACGGCGTCCTATGCACAGGTGGAAAAGAACATCGGACAGCTCCGGGAGCAGATGCAGGAGCTCCACGGGCTTGCGGAGGACGGAGCGGCTGCGGCGCAGGATGTGCGCAACGCCATTGTGGAGATGAACAACGGGGTGAACACGTTTGAGGTGAACCATTCCGTGTTTGTGGGGGAGATCCGAAAACAGGAGGAGAAGATCGAGGAGATCGTGGAAAGCAACAAGCATTTCACGACTCCGATGAAGTACATCAGCGAGTTCCCGGCAATCTGGCGGGAGGCTCAGGGAAAATGGCAGGAGAGCGTGGGGCGGATGGGGGAGCTGTCGCGCGATATGAGCGTGCTGATGCTGAATGCGGCGATCGAGGCAGGCAGGATGGGAGAGACGGGAAGGGAATTTGTCACGGCGGCAGAGCAGGTGCGTGCCTTTGCGGAGGGGTACGAGAGGGAGGCGAACGGTCTCCTGGAGCAGTTTGGCGCGGAGGAGGGACGGCTGGCGGAGCTGGAGGAGCAGACGCAGCATCTGAATGGTTTTTTAAAGGAAAACAATATCTCGATGGGAAAGCTCTACCGGGATGCCGCGCAGGGGCTCGCCTCCTACGAAGCGCAGCAGAAGGAGCTTCGGGAGTTTGTGACGGACGGGTGCGTGGGAAAAGCGGATGCCCTGCAGCAGGGGCAGGAGGAATGCGCAAGGGCGCAGGAGCGAATGCTGGAGCGCATGGATGAGCTGGAGGCGGAGATCAAAGAGTACAAAAACGGTACGGATGACCTGGAGGCGCTCCAAAAGAGCCTGCAGCGTCTGGCAGAAAAGATAAAATAAGCAAAGGGGGAGCAGAGATGACACGAGAGGAGCAGTTTCAGTTTTTATCCAGGGACGGCAAGACACAGATCCACGCGGTCAAATGGATCCCGGAGAGCGGGGAGTATCAGGCTGTGTTGCAGATCACACACGGTATGGTCGAATACATCGAGCGGTACCGCGCGTTTGCAGAGTATTTAAATGACCAGGGATTTCTGGTGGTCGGGCACGACCATCTGGGACATGGGGCATCGGTCGGCAGCGAGGAGGACTGGGGGTATTTCAGCGACGAGCATCCGAGCGGAACGCTCGTGGCGGACATGCACCAGCTCCGCGTGAAGACGCAGAAGGAGAATCCGGGGCTGCCCTATTTTATGCTGGGACACAGCATGGGCTCCTATATGCTCCGCAAATATATAAGCCGCCACGGGGAAGGGCTTGCGGGCGCAGTCATCATGGGGACCGGAAGCGTGCCGGACGCGACGACAAAAATGGGGCTTCGCATGCTGAAGCTGATCGCGGCGTTCCGCGGCTGGCATTACCGCAGCAGGCTCATGCAGTCGCTGTCCTACAGCAAGCCCTATCAGAAATACGACCTGTACGGCAGGGACTATGCCAACAGCTGGCTTTCCAAAAACGTGGAAAACGTCAGGCAGTACTATGCCGATCCGCGGTGCACGTTTCTATTTACGCTCAACGGGTATCGCGGGCTGATGGAGGCTGTGCTGTACGACAATCAGATGGAGAATGTCAAAAAGGTGCCGAAGGATCTCCCGTTGTTTTTTGTCTCCGGCAAGGACGATCCGGTCGGCGACCTGGGCGAGGGCGTGCTCCGCGTCTATCAGATGTTCCGGGAGGCGGGAGCGGAGGACATCACCTACAAGCTTTATGAGAACGACCGCCACGAGATTTTGAACGAGACGGACCGCGAGCAGGTCTACGCGGATATTGCCGCATGGCTGAAGGTGCGCATGGCGTAAAAAACAATCGCTTTTTGTTTCAGGACGGATGAGACAAGGGAGGAGTATCGTATGAGGAAGTTCAAAAAACAGGTGACGAGTCTTGTGGCGGTAATGGCGATATTGGCGGCATCCGTGATCCCGGTGTCTGCGGGCGAAGCGCAGCCGGATGCCGCTGCGGGCGGGAATAACGGCGATGTGGAAATCAGGGAGGATGACAGACCGTATCTGGCGCTGGGAGCCGACCTGAGCGACCAGCAGCGCGCAGTGGTCCTCTCGTCGATGGGCATCGATCCGGCGAGCCTGGCGGATTATGACGTCGTGTATGTCACCAACGACGAGGAGCATCAGTATCTCGGCTCTTATATCTCCGCGTCGCAGATCGGCAGCAAGTCGCTCTCCTCTGTGGTGATCGTGGAGCGCGAGAAGGGGAGCGGGCTGAACATCTCCACCAGCAACATCAACTACTGTACGGTCGGGATGTACAAGAATGCGCTGACGACGGCAGGGGTCACGGATGCGGATATCATCGTTGCGGGACCGTCGCCGATTTCCGGGACGGCGGCGCTGGTCGGCATCTTTAAGGCGTATCAGGAGATGACCGGGGAGGAGATCGGAGCGGATGTGATCGATGCGTCGCTCAATGAGCTGATCATCACGGGAGAGCTTGAGGATTCGCTCGAGGGGCTGACCGATGAGGAGGTCGAGGGATTTATCGCCTACATCAAGGGGGTCATTGCGGAGAATGACCTCGACGACGAGGAGAGCATCAATGAGGCGATCGACGATGCGTGCGGGAAGTACGGGGTCACGCTGTCCGATGAGGAGCGCCAGCAGATCATCGACCTGCTGTTAAAGATCACGTCGCTCGGCATCGACCTGAACGGTCTGGTGGATTATGCGGAGTCTCTGTATCATTCCTACCGCGAGGGAAACGGCATCGATCTCGGTGTGTTCGACTCGGTCGGAAGTTTTTTTACCAATGTTTTTTCTGCGATCGCAGACTTTTTTAAGGGATTGTTTTCCTGAGGGGAGAGTGAGTGAAAATGTCAAAGCGTCTTCAGATCATCAGCGACGGCTCGCTGGATCTTTCCAGAGAGCTGACGGAGGAGAAGGATATCCAGGTGGTGCCGTTCTATGTCTCCTTTGACGGCGAGACCTATCAGAAGGAGATCGAGGAGCTGGACATCCGGGAGTTCTACCAGCGGATGATAGATCACCCCGATGTGTTCCCCAAGACCTCGATGCCGTCTGTGGACGACTATTACCAGGCGTTCCTGCCGCATGCGGCAGAGGGCACGCCGGTCATCTGCATCTGTATCACGACCAAGTTCAGCGGTTCGATGCAGTCGGCGAACACGGCGCGGGACATGGTGCTCGAGGAATACCCGGATGCGAGGATCACTGTGATCGACGCTACGGTCAACACGGTTCTGCAGGGGCTCTATGTCCTGGAGGCATGCCGGGCGCGCGATCTGGGCTGGGAGTACGACCGGATCGTGGAGCGCATCCTGGTGATCCGGGAGAGCGGACGGATCTTTTTTACGATCGGGAGCATCGATTATCTGAAGCACGGCGGACGGATCGGCAAGCTTGCGGGATTGGCGGGCGGCGCGCTGAAGATCAAGCCGCTCATCACCCTGAAGGAGGGGGAGATCTTCAACTCCGGCATTTCCCGCAACCGGGAGAAGTCGATGCAGAAGGTCGTGGAGCTCTTAAGGAATTATCTGGACGAGCGCGATGCGAAGCCGGGCGAATACAGCTTTGCCATCGGGTTTGGCTACGACTACGACGAGGCGTGTCATTTCAGGGAGATGCTGCGGGAGCTGGTACGGGAGCGTCTGGGAATCGAGGAGATCGAGATCTATCAGATCGGCGCGGCGATCAGCGTACATACGGGTCCCTATCCGATCGGCGTCGGGATCATCCGGCGCGCGGACTGGGAGAGCTGACAAGGGATCCGGGGATTATAAAGCAGAACAGGGAGAGGACAGACAGATGTGGTCTGTCCTCTTTTTTTATATATCTTTTTATATAATACTATTGACAAAATGATACTATACGATATATAGTATTGTTAAATTAATAATATCTTTACCAAAAAGGAGTTGAGAGCATGGTATTCAATACGGGCGCCACCCTGCTGGAGGCGATCGTGCTGGCAGTCGTCTCAAGGGATGCGGAGGGCACGTACGGCTACAAGATCACGCAGGACGTGCGGCAGGCGATCGATGTGTCGGAGTCCACGCTGTACCCGGTCCTTCGCCGTCTGCAGAAGGATGGATGTCTTGTCACCTACGACAGGGAGTGTGGAGGCAGGAATCGCCGTTACTACCGCATCACGGAGAGCGGGGAGCGGAAGCTTGCGGATTACCGCAGGGAATGGCAGGAGTATTCTGCAAAAGTCCAGGAGCTGTTCTTCCCTCAGAGGGAAGCGGAGGAGGGAGGATTAGAATGAACAAGGAAGCATTTTTAAGACAGCTGGAGCAGCTTCTCTCCGGCATTTCGGCAGAGGAGCGCGCGGACGCGATGGCATTCTACCGCAGTTATTTTGAGGACGCGGGCGAGGAGAATGAGGCGTCCGTCTTAAGGGAGCTGGGATCGCCGCAGAAGGCTGCGGAGAGCATTCTGAAAAATCTGGGGCTGGAAGGGAACGGGAGCTACTACAATTCCTTTGCCAACCGGGATGCGGAGTATTACCGGAATATCCATGAAGCCATGAAAAACATGGGTATGGATGACGGGAGGAAAAAGAGGAGCGCGGGGATGACGGCGCTCATCGTCACGATCCTCGTGCTGACCTCCCCGTTCTGGCTGACACTGCTGCTGCTGATCGGGAGCGTGCTCCTTGCGCTGGTCTGTATGCTGTTCGGCATTGCCGTTTCCGTCGTCGCGGTCGTGGCTGCGCTGCTGATCACAGGGGTTGCGATATCCGGCGTGGGCGTTGCCGGTCTCTGCTCCGGCAGTCCGATCGCCGGATTCGGGCTGATGGGCTGCGGATTCATCATTCTCGCGCTGGGGATCCTGGCGATCCTGCTCATGGTCTGGACGTTCGGGGTGTTCCTGCCGTGGGCGTTCAAGTGGATCGCCCGTCTTTGCAGGGCGCTGGTGAAAAAAGGAAGGGAGGTCGTTCACGCATGAAAGCATTTACGAAGATCGGTCTGATCGCAGCGGGGATCCTGCTTGCGGCGGGGATCCTGCTCTGTGGGATCGCAAATGTGATGGCAGGAGGCAGGAACGGGCTGCGCGCGATGATGCGCAGCGGAGAGCTGGATTTCGGGAACTGGCGCGTCAGTGAACACGGCGTGTATTTTGACGGGGAAGGGGCGGACCGGGGGAAGCCGGAGAGCGCGGAGCCACAGGAGCAGCCGGAGCGCGCGGACGGCTCCTTGCGGGGCGGTGCGGTACGGCGCTTCCCGCTCGCCGGGATCCGAAATCTGGAGCTGGAGATCGAGGCTGCGGACGTGATTGTGACGGAGGCGGGCGGCACGGATGAGGTCGTGGTACGCCTGGTCAGCGGAGACGAGCGCTGCTTTTCGGCGGAACAACAGGGAGATACGCTGGAGATCGACTACGACATAGACCGGGATTCCCTGGTCGGCATCACGCTGTGGAACGCCAAAGCCGCCGAGATCGAGGTGGAGCTCCCGGCGGGGGCGTCCTTCGCGGATCTGACGCTCGATGCGGGCGCGGCGTCCGTGGAGTTCGACACGGACGGCATACGATGCGACAGGCTCGCGCTGGATGTCGGAGCCGGGGAGGTCGTCATAGGAAATATCACCTGTGCAAAGGAGATGAACGCGACGGTGGGAGCCGGGCAGCTGGAGATCGAGGACGGCGTCTTTGCGGGCGTCCGGATCGACTGCGGCATGGGCGAGGTGCTGTTAGGGGGCGAGCTGCAGGGAGATCTGACCGCAGAATGCGGGCTTGGGAACATGGAGCTTGCGCTGCGGGGGAGTGAGGAGGATTACGATTACCGCATCTCCTGCGATCTGGGAAGCATCGATATCGGACGGGCGAGCTATAGCGGTATGAGCCAGGAGCAGACGACCATCCGGAACGAGAACGCCGTGGGCACGATCGACCTGGAGTGCGGCATGGGAAGCATTTCGCTGGATTTTGACGAGTGAGGTGCGCTGACGCAGCGTAAGATATGGCATAAAAAACAAAGAATTAAGCATTTCCTCTCCGCGTGTCATCGCGTACAATGAGAAAAACAACACTGGGAGGAGAGACGATATGCTGACCTGGAAGGTGCAGGATGCCGCAGGAAACACAAAATATGTAGCGCACGGCGAGCGGGAAGTGGGGCTGGTGTGCACGACGGAGTATCAGGAGGGAGACCGGATCCTCTTAGAGCAGCCTGAGAAGGGCGCGTATCTGTGGGTGCAGGTCGATGAGTGCCTGGGACGCTCCCTCGTGTATCTGACCGGATATCTCGCATTTACCGTGCCGTTCGGGGAGAAGCACATCAGCTATGCGCCGAACGCCTTTGCGGGGGACCGGCATTACCTGTTCGCGCGACTCGCGACGGAGGAGGAGATCGGACAGTACCGCAACCTTGCGGAGAACGTCAACGACCAGCACGGCGACACGGGCTGTTATCCGCACGCATCCGCCAATGTGGAGACGCGCGGCGAGGCTGTGTTCGCGGCGCGCAACGCGATCGACGGCATCGTGGAGAACCATTCCCACGGAGAGTGGCCGTATGCATCCTGGGGCATCAACCGCAGACCGGACGCCTGCCTGACGCTGGAGTTTGGGCGCGAGGTGGAGGTCGACCGGATCGTGCTTTACGAGCGGGCGGATTTTCCGCATGACAACTGGTGGAAGCAGGTGACGATCCGTTTTTCCGACGAGGAGCGCATGGTCTGCCCGCTGATAAAAACGGATCAGGGACAGGAGATCACCTTCCCGCCCAAGCGGATCACATGGCTGAGGCTGGAGGAGCTGATCCCGTCGGAGGAGCCGTCGCCGTTCCCGGCGCTGACCCAGTTGATGGTGTTCGGCAGGGACATACGGACGGCAGGGTCAGACGGCACGGTCGGATGACTGCGTATAGGAGGTCAGGAAGTTGAGGGAACCGGAGGGATTGCCGGTTCCCTTTTCCAACAGGGAGATCAGCCCGACGATCGTGTCCTCGGTCTCCCCGGGAGAGCAGGGGAACAGGGAATTGTCGAGCTTTACGACGAGGATGATCAGGGCGATCTCCGCCAGGGCAGCCGGATGATCGAACCGGAGGTCACCGTGCGCGATACCCTGTTGGATGATCTCCGTCAGCACAGGCTTGAGCGAGGACACGAGATAGGTCATATATTTCTGCCGCAGAAATGCCTCCTCCGGAGCGTTGAGCTGTGAGGAAAGCTGCTTCTGGCTCAAAAAGGCTGCGGAGGAGTTCCGGCACGCCTGAAAGATCATCGCCATGCGCGTAAAGGGCGAGATGTCCGTCTGCTCCGCCAGCGTCTGCGCCGTTTCCAGCGGCGTTTTATAGTTGCGTTCCACAAGCGCCTCCAGGATAGCCTCCTTGGAGGGAAAATAATAATAGATGCTTCCCTTTGCGATGCCTGCCGTCTGCGCGATCTCGCTGACCGAAATGTTCTGCAGGCTTTCTTTTTCCAATAATTCCTGGAGCGCATCCAGGATCTTTTCGTATTTTACGTTTTTTTTCATGAACATCCCCCATCCTATTCACTATAGTATAGCAAACGAAGACGGAACCGCGCAATTGTGAAAATGTGCAGAAAAGAGAGCGCGCGAATCCGGGAAAATATGGCATGCTGCATATTGACCGATGGTCAAAAACGTGATAATGTTAGAGAAAAGAAAAGGTGACTGATGGTCGAAAAATGGAGGACAGGCATGAAAAAAGGAAGAGCTGCCGCACTGACGGCAGGGATCCTTGCCGCGGCTGCGGCAGGGGAGACGGTCTATTTTTACCGGCGGACAATGAAGCGCGGAAAAGCAAAGACGGACCGGACAGTCAAGATGGCGGGGACGGACTGGTCGCAGTATGCGGATTTCATCGCAGAGCGAAAGGAACAGCTGCTTGCACAGCCGCATGAGGATGTGTATATCGAGTCGGACGATAACCTGAAGCTGCACGCGACCTATTTTCCGCAGGGGCAGGAGCGCAAGGCGGCGATCTGCCTGCACGGCTATACGAGCGAGGGGATGAAGGATTATCTGGCGCTTTCGGGCTATTATCTGCGGCATGGTTACAGTCTGCTGCTCCCCGATGCGCGTGCGCATGGGGCGAGCGAGGGCGAGTATGTCGGCTTCGGATGTCTGGACAGACAGGACGTGCTCTGCTGGATCGACTGGCTGCTGGAGCGCTGTGGCGAGGAGACCGAGATCCTGCTGCACGGCACCTCCATGGGCGGGGCGACCGTGCTGATGGCGAGTGGTCTGACGCTTCCGCGCCAGGTGCGGGGCATCATTTCCGACTGCGGGTTCACCTCGCCCAAGGAGGTGTTTACTCATGTGATGCATTCGATGTATCATCTGCCGGCGTTCCCTGTGATCCCGCTGGCGAGCCTTGCAAATAAAAGGCTTGCGGGCTACGGCATGAACGAGTGCAACGCCGCGCGCGAGGTGCGGAAGGCTTCCGTGCCGATCCTCATGATCCACGGGAGCGCGGACCATTTTGTCCCGGCGTCCATGTGCGAGAAGATCTATGAGAACATCGCCTCCCCGAAGCAGAAGCTGATCGTCGAGGGAGCGGCGCATGCGGAGAGTTACTACAAGGATACGGAGCGTTACGAGCAGGCGCTCGATGCGTTTATCGCAAGCTTATCATAAGGAAGGAGAAAAGCATGAAGACAAGAAAGGGTCATCCGGTCTACCCGCTGACAAAGGCGCAGAAGTTCCATCTGTATTATCTGGATTTCTGTCCGAAAAAAGAGGTGCTCAACATCGGCACGAGTCTGACGATCGAGGTCGAGCTGGACTGGGAGGTGCTCCGCCAGTCCATCTACCAGGCGTACGAGCGCTGTGAGGCGATGCGGCTGCGGCTGACAAAGGACAGCGACGGCACATGGTATCAGTATGTGGCGGACAGGGAGGAGCGCGAGATCGAGCTCGTCGATTTTACGGGGAAGAGCATCGAGGAGGCGGAGGGCGTGATGCGGGGCTGGACGCAGGTGCCGTTTTCGCATGAGGATGCGCCGTTAAATCGGATCGTCATGATCCGGATGCCGGACGGCTTCAACGGGATCTATTTTCTGGCGGATCATCTGTCGATGGACGCGCAGTCGCTGATCTGCTTTATGAAGGATATCATTGAGATCTACTGCAGCCGGATGTACGAGGGCGTGGAGTATCCGAAGGAGATGTCGTCCTACATTGAACAGTTGAAGAAGGATCTGGCTTACGAGGCAGGCTGCCGTGCGAAGGAACGCGACACCGCGTTTTTCCATCAGCTGATCGAGGCGTCGGAGCCGATCTACAACGGCATTGAGGGGAACGAGCTGGAAAAGGAACGCGCCAGGGACAACGACCCGGACACGCGTGCCGCGATGAACGTTTCCGATTCTGTGGATTCCGCGCTCGACGTCTTTCATCTGGAGGCGGAGCCGACCGGACGGCTGATGGCATTTTGCGAGGAGTACCATGTGTCGCTCGCGACGCTGCTCTTGATGGGGCTCCGGACGTATTACCAGAAGATGAACGGCAACGACGATGTGTCGATCAATTCGGCGATCGCGCGCCGCGCGACATTGCAGGAGAAAAAGTGCGGCGGCACGCGCATCCACTCGTTCCCTCTTCGGACGATCATTTCGCGGGAGAGGACGTTCCTGGAAGGGATCTACGAGGTGCGCGACCGGCAGAACGAGCTGTTCCGCCATGCGAATTTCGACCCGGTCGAGTATTTTGCCTATCGGGGAAAGGTCTATCCGGTCAGACCGGGGCGTACCTACGAGCCGATGTCTTTGACGTACCAGCCGCTGACCTTGAGGGAAAAGGGACTGGAGCGTCTGGGCGATATCCGTTACAGGACAAAGTGGTACCCGAACGGCGCGACGACGCAGGCAATGTATCTGACCGTGATGCACAGACCGGACGACAACGGGCTGGATTTTCACTTTGAGCATCAGGTGAAGGCTGTTTCCAGGGAAAAGCTGGAATATCTGTATTACTATCTGTGCCGGATCCTGTTCCGCGGGATCGAGGATCCGCGGCAGACGATCGGCAGGATTATCGAGCAGGTGTAGGAGGGGAAAAGGATGTTTGAGAGACTGAAAGATATCATTGTCAATTATGTGGAAGTGGATGCGGATGCGATCACGCCGGATTCCCGTTTTATGGAGGATCTGGGTTTTACATCCTTTGACTTTATGAGTATGCTGGGCGAGCTGGAGGATGAATTTGAGATCGAGGTCGATCAGGAGAAGGCGGCGGATATCCGCACAGTGGGCGAGGCGGTCGCCTATCTGGAGGAGCTGACAGAGGAGTAGGAAGGCGAGCAGGGCGCAGAGCGTCAGAAAGGGTCAAAAGAATGACATGTGAGACAATTCGGGAAATCGTGGTAAATGCCAGACAGCGGTTCGGAGACGGGGATGCCGTCCGCTACAAGGAGGGAAAGGGCGAGATCAGGTCTAAGACCTACCGCCAGCTTGCGGAGGACAGCGAGCGTTTTTCCGCAGCGCTCTGCGGGCTGGGGGAGCAGGGAAGCCATATCGCGCTGACGGGGGCGACCTCCTATCCGTGGATCGTCACCTATTTGGGCACGGTCGGCTGCGGCAGCGTGGCAGTGCCGCTGGACGTCTCGCTGCCGGCGGAGGAGCTGTGCGAGCTCATAGACCGCGCGGATGCGACTGTGTTCGTCTTTGACAGGCTGCGCGCGGATGTGGCGGCGATGGCGCGGGAGCGCTGCCCGAAGCTGAAGCATCTGATCGCGATGCAGCCGGACGCGGCGGGGGACGGTGTGATATCCTTTTCGGAGCTGCTGGAGGCGCAGCAGCCGGGCTTTGACTGTGAGATCGATCCGGAAGCGCTCTGTACGATCC
>CANRBT010000047.1 GCA_947628935.1 uncultured Roseburia sp.
TGGAGAGGCGGTGTGCGACCATGATGGTCGTGCGCCCCTGCATCAGCGCGTCGAGGGCGGCTGTGATCAGGCTTTCGGTCTCCGTGTCGATGTTCGCCGTCGCCTCGTCGAGCACGAGGATCGCGGGATCGTAGGCGAGCGTGCGCGCGAAGGAGAGGAGCTGGCGCTGACCGGCGGAGAGCGTGCCGCCGCGCTCCGTCACAGGGGCGTCATAGCCTCCGGGAAGCTTTTCGATGAAGGTGTCCGCCCCCACGATGTGAGCGGCTCTTTGGATTTCATCCATGGAAATGGCGTCGTTTCGCAGGGAGATATTGTCCTTGATGTCGCCCGTGAACAAAAACACGTCCTGCTGCACCTGGCCGATGGCGCCGCGCAGATCATCCAGACGGATGTCTTTGATATTGACCCCGTCGATCAGGATCTCTCCTTTTTGAATGTCAAAATACCGTCCGATCAGGTTCAGGATCGAGGACTTGCCGGCGCCCGTTGCACCGACAAACGCGATGCGCTCGCCGGGTTCGATCGTGAAGCTCACATCCTTCAGGATATAATGGTATTCCCCCTCTTTTTTTTCATAGGCGAACCACACATGGCGGAACTCGATGCGGCCCCGGATGTCCACCTTGCGCGGGGCGGGCGGGTCTGTGATGTCCGGCTGCTCGTCCAGGACGGAGAACAGCTTTTCCGCCGAGGCGAGGGAGGACTGCAGGGTGCCGAACTGCTCGGCAAGCTCCTGGATCGGCTCAAAGAACGAGCTGATGTAGGAGATAAAGATGAACAGCGTTCCGAGGGAGAGCGTGCCGTTCAGCACGGATGTGCTTCCGCTGCCGATGACGAGGATCATCGCAAGGATAGACACGAGGTAGATGCTGGGGCGGAAGATCGCAAAGGTCATGACCTCGCGCCAGTTTGCGGCGAACAGCTCGCCGGACTTTTTCTCAAACTGCCGGTATTTTTCCTCCTCCCTCGCGAAGATCTGTATCAGGCGCATGCCGGAGATGTGCTCGGACAAAAAGGTGTTGAGCTCCGTGATCTTGTTGCGCGTGATCTGATACGCTTTGCGCGACAGGTAGCGGAAGAGGAAGGTCAGCGCCGCGACGAGGGGCAGCAGGGCGAACGAGATGCCTGCCATGCGCGCGTCGATGGAGAGCATGACGACGGCGTAGCCCGCAATTTTCACGATGTTCTTGAACAGCTTGATCAGGATCGTCGTGAAGAGCTCGTTGATCGCCTCAGTGTCGTTCGTGACGCGCGTCACCAGCTTGCCGACGGGCGTCGTGTTGAAGAAGGACAGGGAGAGGCTGTGAATATGCGTAAACGCTTCCTCGCGCATCCGGTAGATGATGTTCTGTCCCATCCTTTGCAGCATCCAGTTTTCCAGGGCGTTTAAGGCAAAGCCGAGCAGGAGCATCAGCAGGTAGAGCGCGCCCGCGGTCAGGATGCCGGAGAAGTCGTACCGGCGCAGCTCCCGCAGCTCGTCGCGGGACGGCAGGACGGCGTTTTCGGCGAGACAGGTCTCGATGAGCGAGGGGGAGGCGTCCGACAGCATCTCGCATTCCTCCCAGGAGAGTCCCTGCGCCAGATAGTAGCGGTCCTCATAGAGCAGGAGCAGGCAGTAGATCCGGTCCGCGTCGGAGGCGGCGTCCGTCAGGGCGTGCGGGGCGCGCGTGAGCCAGCCTCCGCGGAAGGAGACAGCGCCGGGGGCCTCGGGACCGCAGACGGCAAAGGGGGTCTGATAACCGTTGATGTAATCGTCGATGGCGTCCCCGATGATGATGGGGCGGTAGAGCTCGACGACGATGATGAGAAGGACGAGCAGGGTGGCGGCTGCCATGACCCATTTATGCGGTTTGATGTAGCCGATCAGTCGTTTCATGTCGGATCACCTCCCAGGATCGAGACCGAAGCAGCCTCCAGCTGCTGTTTTTCAAACATGTCGCGGTAGATGCCGTTCTTTGCCATCAGCTCTGCGTGGTTGCCGATCTCCTTCGCCTCGCCGTCCTCCAGCACCAGAATGATATCCGCATGCTGGATCGTGGAGATGCGGTGCGCGATGAAGATCGTCGTTTTGCCCTTGCGGTTCTGCTTCAGGTTGCGCAGGATCTGTTCCTCCGTGTCTGTGTCCACGGCGGAGAGCGCATCGTCCAAAATCAGGATCGGGGCATCCTTTAGGACGGCTCTTGCGATGGAGCTGCGCTGTTTCTGTCCGCCGGAGAGCGTGACGCCGCGCTCGCCCACGATCGTCTCATATCCGTCCGGGAAGGAGACGATGCTCTCGTGGATGCAAGCCGTCTCGGCAGCGCGGATGATGGCGTCCATATCTTCCGTCTCCGCGCCGAAGGCAATGTTGCTGCGCAGGGTGTCGGAGAAGAGGAAGTTGTCCTGCGGCACATACGAGATATTTTCCCGCAGGGTCTTCAGGGGGATGGTGCCGATGTCTCTGCCGTCGAGCAGGAGCATGCCGGGCTTGGTGTTGTAGAGGTGCAGCAGGAGGTTGACGAGCGTGGACTTGCCGTTGCCTGTGCGCCCGATGATCGCAAGCGTCGTTCCTGCCGGAACGTGCAGGCAGAGGTCCCGGATGGTCGGTTCACTGTGCCCCTGGTGAAGGAAGGTCAGGTGGTCAAAGGTGATCTCCCCGCGCAGCCGCTCCACATCGCAGGCACAGGCGGGATCCGTGATCTCGGACTGTTCGGCAAAGACGTTTTGGATGCGGCGCAGGGAGGCAGCGCCCTGGGAGAACATGTTGATGGCGTCCCCGCAGGCGATCATCGGCCAGACGAGCATATTGACATACTGGTGGAAGGCGACAAAGCGACCGAGCGTGATATCGCCAAGGATCGCCAGATAGCCGCCGTAGATGAGCGTGATGAGCGCGGACAGCCCGATGATGACGTCGAGGAGCGGCATGACAACGGACTGCATGCGCACGACATGCAGATTTTTCTCCATGGTGTTCCGGTTCTCGCGTTCAAAGGCGTAGAATTCCGCGCGCTCCCGCACGAACGCCTTGATGACGCGGACGCCGGAGAAGCTTTCCTGCACGAAATCCGCGAGATGGGAGACGGCTTCCTGCCTTGCCAGAAAGCGTTTGTGCATCACCTTGCCGTACCAGATCTCGCCGAGGCAGATGAAGAGCATCGGAATGACGGCGAGCAGGGTCAGGGGGATGCTGACGTAGTACATCATCTGGAAGATCACCATGATCGTCATGACGGATGCGTCAAAGACGCAGATGACGGCGGGACCGATCGCCATGCGCACAGCATTCAGATCGCTCGTGAAGCGGGTCATCAGATCGCCGGTCCCCTGCCTGTGATAGTATTCGACATCCATCGTTTCCAGATGCGCGAACATATCGTTGCGCAGCTCCCGCTCGATGGAGCGGGAGGCGCCGAACAGAAAATAGCGCCACAGAAAACGACCGAGCGCCAGGAGCACGCCGAGCAGAAGAATGCCGATCAGGCAGCGGACGACATCGTCCCATTCCATTGTGCGCGCGGTCAGCCCGTCCGTGATCGTTCCGGTCAGCTTTGGGATGAACAGGTTTGCAAAGTCCACAACAAACAGGGTCAGGATGCCCGCAGCGTACCGGAAACGGTATTTTTTGAGATAAGGAAACATAAAAGCAAAGGATTTCATGGCGGTCAGGTATCAAACGGGTAGAGCCTGTGAAGCTTCATATACTCCACAGACGCCATCAGGTCTTCGTAGGTGCGCACCTCGATCAGCACGGTCGGTCTGCGGTCCGGCGCGCAGTGCTCCGCAAAGCCGCGGTAGAGCTCCCAGGGCAGCGAGACGCTGCCGACCGGGCAGTGCGTGTCCTCGATCCCGTCGTTGTCGTTGATGTGCATGTGCTTTGTGTAGGGCAGCAGCGCCTCGTTCCACTCGGAAATTGCCGTCCGGGAGGTATTGGCGTGCGCGATGTCGTAGCAGACGCCGAATCGCGGCTCGCCCGCCATCAGCTCCGCCAGACGGCACAGCAGATCGGGCTCGTCGTCGAACATGTTTTCCAGATAAACCTGGAGGCAGGGGTATTCCGCCAGAAGGGAGGTCCAGTAAGCCCTGTTGCGCGCCAGCCAGTTCTCACGGTAGCTTTTCAGGCGGAAATTCGGGATGTGGTTCGTGTGGAAGACCACAGCCTTGACGCCCAGCCTCGACGCGATGTCCATGCTCTGGTGGATGCGCCGGTCCGACGCCTCAAAGATCAGGGGATCGTCGCTGTTGACGCAGATATCCAGAAACACGCCGTGCAGCGTGTCCTCGCTGCGGTCGCGGTCGAGGGAGGTGTAGAGGGCGATCAGCTCCTCTACCTTCTGCGGATGATCCAGGATGACCGGAAGGAAGAAGTCGTTGTACTCGAAGCCGGCATGGTAATCCCTGGAAAATGCCACAAATTTATCGAGCTGGTCTGGCTTTGGGATGCAGTATAAACTTGTCATAGAAAATTCCCTCCTTTGGCAGTAATTCTCCGGGAAGCCCCGTGATCTCGTCGATCTGGTAGGTGTCTACCGTTTTTGATTTGCCCTTCAGGGAGAGCGGACCGATCGGAGTCGCCTCGACATAGTCCTTTACCGTCTCATAGACCTCCCTGCTGACCAGGATCTGTCCCGCTTTGGCATTCGCCTCCAGGCGGGACGCCGTATTGACCGTGTCGCCGATGGCCGTGTAGTCCATGCGGCTGAAGGAGCCGATGTTCCCGACGATGGCGTCGCCGCAGTTGACGCCGATGCCGAAGGACACCGTCTTGCCGTACCGCTTCTCGTATTTTTCGCGGATGGCGTCCGCGTTGTGCGCAATGCCGTTCGCGGCGCATACGGCGCGCAGGACGTAATTGTCCAGATCGTTGGGGGCGTTGAAGATCGCCATGGCGGCGTCGCCGATAAACTTGTCGAGCGTGCCGTTCCAGTAGGCGATCGCATCCGCGACCATGCCGAGGTATTCGTTTAAAATGTCCACGACCTGTTCCGGCTCTAAGGATTCCGAGATGGTCGTAAAGCCCCGGATGTCCACAAAGAGGATCGCCACATGCTTTCGTTCGCTCAGCCGCTTCAGATCGAACGGAGAGCGGCTGGTGATCTGGTCTACGACCTCCGGCTCGACATACATCTTCAGGGTCCGTTCCATTTTTTTCCGGTCAAGGACGCTGATGACATAGCGCTGCAACAGCGAGACGAGCAGGTCGATGATGAAAAAGCCGAGCGGGACCAGCAGATGGAACCGGTAGCCGAGCAGGTTGGAGACATACCCGATATTGACGAGAAGAACGCTGAGGATCAGCGGGGCGGCGATCGTGAACCAGATCTTGCGGCTCGCGATGAGCAGGTAAATGCACGCGATGAGCACGGCGAACAGGATCGACTGCACGAGGGGCGAGAGATTCCGGATCGTGTCCTGATGCAGGAGCGTCTGGATCAGGGCCGCCTGCAGAAGGATCTCCTGCTGCTCCTGTCCCGGGTTGATAAAATCCTCCAGGCGGCTCGTGAAGGTCTCGTTGTATTCACCGACCAGAACGATGGAATCCTCGATCAGGGACGCGTCGTACTGTCCTGCCAGAAAATCCGGGAGGCTCACGATATTGTTGGAGAGCTGGCTGCTGAGCGTGTTGAAGCCGAACAGGCCGTCGTTGTCCGGCGACGGAAGGGTGCAGGGCTCGCCCAGGCAGGTCTGGTACGCCTTGTAGACGGCGACCGCGAAGCTGTCGCAGGATTCGCCCCGGAAGTCGGCTGTGAGCGCCGCATTGCGGACGATACCGTCCTGGGATTTCTGCGCCGCGTTCGCGATACCGACGGAGACGTTCTCCCTCAGCGGGCTGTAGGGATAGAGCACGGTCGTGATCTCCTGCTCGGACCAGTTCTTCCCGGATTCCGCGTAAGCTGCCTGGGAGCGGAGCTCCTGCTCAGACGGCTGATAAAATCCGTTATACAGCGCGATGGCGGGAGCGATGACGTTTCCCGCTCTGCCGCACGCCTCCGCCAGAGCCTCGTCGCCCGCCGCATCCGACGATGGCTGGGTGAGGCTGAGGTCGAGACCGATGACGGCGGCGCCGTCCGCGGAAAGCGCGGAGACGACCTCGGCGAGCGTTTGGCGCGCCGGCACGCCGTCCGCATCGCAGAAGGCGGCAGAGGCGTCGTCGATGGCGATGATCGTGATGTGGGTGTCCAGGGAATCCTTGGGCGCGTGGTCATAGACCCAGTTTGAGAGCGCCTGGTCCGGTATGGAGAGGACCTGGGTGTAGGAGAGATAGCCTGCGGACGCCCCGAGAAAAAAGGCGATGAAGAGGGTGATAAACTTTCTGAGAACGGACATATGCTACCTCGGCGTGTTGCGGTGTATGTATTCCTGGTTCAGCTTCTCCAAAGAAGAGCTCAGGTATTTGAGCAGGGTCCAGGCGTAGTCGGGATCCTTCTTCGACACAGTGTCAAAGCTGCGCACATCCAGCTTCTGGATCGTGTTGTAGATGGGATTCCTGCGGTACTGGAACACGAACTTTTTGTCTTCCTTCTCGATGCGGTCGAGCATCGCGTTCAGGCGGTTGTTCAGGGTGAGCAGCAGCCGGAACGTGATGGACGGCGCGTTGAGCAGCAAAAGCGGAAAGCTGTCCTCGCTGATCTCCAGGACGATCGCCTCGTCCGAGGAGGCGATGATGGTCGCGGAGCGCGGCTTGTTCTCCAGCAGGGACATCTCGCCGAAGAAGCTGCCCTCCGACATATTGCCCAGGGACTGCGCGTTGTCGGAGAAGGAGTTGATGGTGATCTCCACGCTTCCGTGCAGCAACAGAAACATCGAGTGTCCCGCTTCCCCCTCGCGGCAGATCGCCTGACCGTTCTTGAAGGTGACGGTCGTTCCGCATTTTTTTAACACATCAATATCCATAAGAGATACCTCCTGTCGTAAAAGTCACATGTCATAGTTCTATTTTAGTATAAGATAACCGCATGTGCAAGAGAGGATTTTGGGGGAAGCGGAGTACACCTTTATTCCGCCAGCAGGAGCATCAGCTTGTTGCTGCGCTCCACAAATTTTGTCATGGCGTCCACAGCCAGCGGCTGGTTGGAGAGCATGGCAAGGTCGTAGAGCTGCTCGCAGAACATCGGCACATGCTCGGAATCCTTGTGCTCAAAGATATATTTGACGAGCGCGTGGTTTGCGTTTAAGGTGAGCGTCTGATCCGCGGCAAACATATTCGGATCCATGCCGCCCATGCCGCCCATCGCGTACATCTTCATCATATCCTGCATGCGGCGCCCCTCCTCGGAGAGCGTGATGATGGAGGCGATGTTTTCGTTCTTGAGCTTTTCGACCTTCACGGTCAGCTTGTCGTTGCCGAGCGTCTTTTTGAAGAGTTCGGTCAGCGCGTCGGTCTCGTCCTTCAACGACTCTGCGTCGGTCTCGTCTTTTAACGACTCCGTGACGTCGGCGTCGATGCGCATGAACTTGTAATGCTCGTTGCGCTGCTCGAGCTGCGAGATAAAGGAGGTGTCGATGTTGTGGTCCAGGATGACCGCATCCATGCCCTGTTCCTGAAACAGCTTGATATATTGTCCCTGCTGTACCCTGTCGGTCACATAGTAGACGATCTTGCGCTCGTCCTTCTCGTCGTCAGGCTCATCCGCATCTTCCGCGGAATCCGTTGCGGAATCGCCGTCCGCGTCCACGACATCTGCATCCGTTTCGGCTTCTGCGCTTTCGCCGTCCGCCTTCTTTTCCTCTTCCTTTACCAGAAGCTCCGGCAGCGTGAGGTACTTGTCGTCCAGATTCTTAAAGAGGATGTAGTCGTTCATCTTGTCGCAGAACTTGGCGTCGCGCAGGCAGCCGAACTTGATGAACGGGCTGATATCGTCCCAGTATTTCTCGTAGTTCTCCTTGTCCGTCTTGCACATGCCGGTCAGCTTGTCGGCGACCTTCTTCGTGATATACTCGGAGATCTTCTGCACAAAGCCGTCGTTCTGCAGCGCGGAGCGGGAGACGTTGAGCGGCAGATCCGGGCAGTCGATGACGCCTTTTAAGAGCATCAGAAACTCCGGGATGACCTCCTTGATGTTGTCCGCGATGAAGACCTGGTTGTTGTAGAGCTTGATCGTTCCCTCGATGGAATCGTACTCCGTGTTGATCTTCGGGAAGTAGAGAATGCCCTTGAGATTGAACGGGTAGTCCATGTTCAGGTGGATCCAGAACAGCGGCTCCTTGTAGTCTAAGAACACCTTGCGGTAGAAGTCGCGGTATTCCTCGTCCGTGCATTCGTTCGGATGCTTGAGCCACAGCGGGTTCGTGTCGTTGAGCGGGACGGGGCGCTTTACGATCTTTAATTTCTCCTTTGCCGGGGAGACCTCGACCATCTCCTTCTCGCCGTTCTCGTTCTCCTTTTCCTCCATCTTTGCTTCCTCGTGGATCTCCTCCACGACGACGTCCGTCTCGCGCTTGTCCGCAGCGTCGATCGTCTCATACTGCTCCTCGGCGTTCGCCTTGGAGAGGTAGATCTCGGTCGGCATGAAAGAGCAGTACTTCTCGATGACCTCGCGCGCGCGGTACTCGTTGGCAAATTCCAGGCAGTCCTCGTTCAGGTGCAGCGTGATCTCCGTGCCGATCGTGTTCTTTGTGCCGTCGGAAAGCTCATAGTCTGTGCCGCCGTCGCAGGTCCAGTGCACAGGCGTCGCGCCTTCCTTATAAGAGAGGGTGTCGATCTCGACCTCGTCCGCGACCATGAACGCGGAGTAGAAGCCCAGTCCGAAATGTCCGATGATCTGGTCGTCCGTGGACTTGTCCTTGTACTTTTCGATGAAATCGGTCGCGCCGGAAAACGCGATCTGGCAGATGTACTCCTCGACCTCGTCCGCGGTCATGCCCAGACCGTTATCGATGACCTTTAAGGTCTTTTCCTCGGGGTTGACGATGACGTCGATCTTTGCCTTGAAATCAGCGGGGAGGCTGTACTCGCCCATCATGTCCAGCTTTCTCAGCTTTGTGATCGCGTCGCAGCCGTTGCTGATCAGCTCGCGGTAAAAAATGTCGTGATCGGAATACAGCCATTTCTTGATGATCGGAAAAAGGTTGTCGCTGTCGATCGAGAGACTTCCATGCTTGTTCGCCATAATAAAAACACTCCTTTATCAATGAATTTATTCCATAGATAGAATATTATATCCGCAAATGGGAAAAGTCAATAGAAAATTAGCACTCTTTTTAAGTGAGTGCTAACAGCCTTTGGAAAAATCCTGTAAAAAGGCGGCTTTTGGGAAACGCCGGATTTCTAAAATTTTTCTAAAATGAGAAAGGGCTGGAAGCTTTCGCGCCCCTGTGCTATGATAAGAGAAAGACAGGAGTCAACCAAAAGAGAACCGAGGACGTTTCCATGATACAGTTACAGGCGAATGCAGAGCTCAGGCAGACATTTGAGACCTTGATCGGGACGATGAAGGCGCCGGTCAGGTGGAACGGCGTTTTTGTCGTGATTGATAATTATCTGATCTTGCAGGGAGAAGTGCGCTCCCTTTTTTTTCATTTTGACACGAGGAAGGTCACGACGAACATCATCGAGATCCCGGCGCCGGAGGGCGGCGCGCCAAAGGAGATCGGGTCCAATGTGCGGGTGCAGAACGCGATCAATATGGTGCTCTATGCGTTCGGAAAATGGGGGACCATCAAGGGGCTGCGCGTGGACAAGAGCTTTGCGCAGCTTTCACAGCTGTTTGTCGGGATCCTGCGTGAGATCGACGTGGAGCCGGAGTACACGCAGGAGTACATGCGCTTTTACCGTACCGGCATGCGGATGACCTATGAGGATGTCATCCAGACCGCCCTGGAATATCAGGAGAAGGATGCGGAGGAGAACCGCGCGGAGGGCGGCGGTCTCTGGCACAAGATCCTGTGGAAAAAGCGGCAGGCGGCGTTCCTTCCGGTCGAGACGACGCTCCGCGAGAGGCGGAAGGCGAGGCTGGGAAACAACTTTTATATGGTCGGATATCTCTGCCCGACCTGCGGGGAAAAGCTGCACATGGCGGTCTACCCGATGGGAAAGGAATTCCGCATCGAGACGGAGGAGGGCGGCGTCCTCTGCGCGCGCACCTGCACCTGCCGGGCGTGCCAGTGCTTTTATACGCCGCGTCCCGGAAAGCTGCTCGCGGAGGGCGATGTGTACACGATCGAGTTCGGGGAGGACGACAGGGCGTACGAGGACTATCTAAAGCTGCTGGGGCGCGACGGTGACAGGGTCTCCAATTACCGTTGCAACGTGTTCGCGGATGGCAGGAGCACGCCGGAGACCGAGGAGGAGGAGCTGGAGGAGCTGGTGAAGAACCTTCCGGAGCTTTCCGACCGTGAGCTCGCCAGACTCTCGGCGCGCATGGAGGAGGGATTTTACCCCGACGAGAGCATCGAGCGCGTGGAGGAACGCGTGAGAAGGCAGGGCAGGAGCCGCCGCGGCAGGAGAGAGCAGGGCGGGACAAAGACCGAAGCCGTGCGGGAGCATGCCGCCGGTGCGGGCAGGACGCGGCGCGTGACAGACGCCGGCGCGGGAGGAGCGCACAGACAGGGGAGCGGTCCGTCCGTGAAGCATGCAGGGGAGCGCGGCAGCTCCTCCGCAGTCCCGGGGGAGCCGTCCGCCGATCCGCTCCGACCCGGGAAGTCAAGCCGGGAAGCGGCTGCGGGCGCGGCAGACGGCGCACAGGAGGAAGCCGTCCGCAAATATACGGCGCGCATGGAAAAGCTCGACCGCTATTCCGGCAGACAGCTGCGCGAGCTGAAAACCCAGATGGAGCGGGATGCGAGCCTTTCGCCTGCATGGCGGCAGGAGCACATAGAGAAGATAGAGCGAAAGCTTCGCGCGGAGCAGACGGAGGGCATGCAGCGGAAGGTGGATGCCTGCGAGGGAAAGAGCTACGCTGTGGTCAAGCGGGTCTACGACGAGGTGGCGGAGGCGGATCTGCCGGAGGAGGAGCGCGCGTCCTGGCTGGCGCGCCTTGGCGCATGGATGCAGACGCAGGCGGAGCGCGAGGTGGGTCAACTGGTGGCGAAGATGCCGCCGAATCCGGACCGCGCGCAGTACCGGAGCTACATGGAGCGCATCCATGGCTATGAGGGAGCGGATCTCTCGCCGTATGAGGAGCTGTTCCGGGAAAGGCGCGCCGCCGCGGAGAAGCAGGAGGTTGCCAATCTGGTGAAGCGCGCCCGCAAGGTGAGCAGGGAGGATGTGAAGGAGCTGCTGGGCAAGCTGCAGGAGGGGGATTTCCTGCCGGAGCTCGTGCAGCCTTACATCGAGAAGGTGGAGGAACGTCTGCGGCAGATGGACGAGGAGGCGATCGCGGAGATCTGTCCGGATCCGATGAAGCTGTCCTACGAGGAGGGGATGGAGGCATATGAGCGGATCGAGCAGGGGGATTTTCTGCCGGAGCTAAAGACCAATGCGCTCAAAATGCTTTCCAGGCGTCTTTCCAAGATCAAGACGGACGAGTGCGAGCTGCTGGGGAAGAAGCTTTTGGAGGAGCTGTCGGAGGCGGGGCTCGGGGAGAATCCGAGGCATCATTTTTACCCGGCAAGGCGCGTGCTGCTGGGGCAGGCGACGCCGGAGGAGACGGAGCTGATCGACTTTGCGCTCGCCTCCTATGCGGCGGGACGGGGACCTTTTGAATACCCGATCCTCGTGGTGGACGCGACGAAGAACGGCACGGGACGGGAGGGGCTGATCCTGACGCCCGAGCACCTGTATTACAGCACGCTTTTCAGCGCCTACGGGATGCCTGTCACATCGATCCGGCGCATCGACGCCTCCACGGGGCTTTTGAACAGGGGGCTGTTTGTTCATCAGGAGAACGGGACAAAGACGAAGCTGCCCCACGCTGTGGAGACGAAGGAGCTTCCGGCGTTTGCCGGGGTGCTGGACGCGTTTGTGCGCTATCTGCGCGAAAAGCCGGATTCCCGCAACGTCGCCTACCTTGCGAGGGAAAAGCATGAGACGATCTGCTGCTTCCGCTGCGGGTTTGAGTATCAGGGCGGCGGGATCTGTCCGAAATGCGGGTACCAGAATAACGGGTGAGGGAGTGCAGAATGGATTTTATAAAAGAACTTCAGGATTTGAGGTATTTGGACTGGACGGATCAAAAATTCTCTCCGGGAACTCCCGGATGTTTTTTAAAGGCTTACGAAGAGACAAACGGAAAAAAATACTATTACAAGCTGTCGAATTATGATAACTACAGAGGCGTTTTTGGACATGAATGTGTGAATGAACTCATTGTTTCCCGCCTGCTGGATATTTTGAAAGTGGAGCATTTGCAGTACCAGTTGATACATGCGATGATCTCCGTTGACGGACAGGAGATGGAAACTTATATTAACAGGTCGGTCAACTTCCGAAAAGAAAACGAACGCAAACAGCCCTTTGACGTTTATTATGAATTTTATCGGGAAAAAAAGGAAAAGCCTCTTGATTTTGCTTTCCGTGCGGGGTGGAGAGATTATTTTGAACGTATGATGGCGGTAGACTATTTGATCTGCAACCGGGATCGGCACGGAGCGAATATTGAGATCCTTGTAGATCAGAATGATACTGCAAGACCTGCGCCTCTTTTTGATCACGGAGTTTCGCTGTTGTTTTCCTGTTATCAGAACATGGAAGAGATGCAAGAGTTTGATGTACTTGCAGACAGACCTGTGCAGAGTTTTATCGGATCGAGATCTCTGGAATATAATCTGCAGTTTCTTCCCAAAGATCGAAGGATATTCGAAGGCGCTCTGCAGGAGACCGACAGGAACAAGCTGCTTGGCGATCTGGATGCGGT
>CANRBT010000048.1 GCA_947628935.1 uncultured Roseburia sp.
GGACAGCCTGCTGGAAAACGGCACGATCGACTGCATCTGGAACGGCATGACGATGACGGAGCAGACGCAGGAGGAGGCGCTGGCAGGCGTGCTGGAGCAGAAGGCGGATGCCGCCGTGCTGGACGTCACTGTGGTGTCCTATTACACGGGGAGGGGCAACCGTACGAGGGCTTGAAGGTCATGTTTCCGCTCAACGACGAAAAGGACTGCGTGGGACTCAGACAGGGATCGGACATGGTGGACGAGGTGAACGGTTTCCTGGAGGAATGCCGGGCGGACGGAACGATGGAGACGCTGGCGGAGGAGTATTCGCTGGAGGAAGCGATCCTGCGGTAGGGGCGCGATCCGCCGGCGCAGGAGGAAAGCAGGAGAATGGGAGAGAACAGAACGCGATATCGACAGGCGGGAATGGCGCTGGCTGTGTTCCTTTTTGCGGCAGGTCTTTTTTTCGGAAGCGCCGCACATCGGGAGGAGCAGCCCCGCACGGACGCGGCGGAGAGGACGGGGGAGGATGCGCCCGCGTGGACGCGCCTTGCGGACGAGGAGGTCACGCTGGACTGGTACATCAATTATTCCTGGTACGCGACGCCCTGGGGCGGCAATCTGGTCTCGGATGAGATCACAAAGGAGACGGGCGTCCGGGTCAATTTCCTCGCGCCGCTCGGCAACGAGACGGAGAAGCTGAACGCGATGATCGCGGCCGACACCCTGCCCGATCTTTTGACGCTCGGCTGGTGGGAGCCGCAGGTCAACGAGATGGTGGAAAAGGATCTGGTCTATGCGCTGAACGAGCTGGCGGACGACTATGACCCGTATTTCTGGGAGGTTGCGGATCCTGCCGCCGTGAACTGGTACACCAGGGAGGACGGCAATCTCTACGCCTATCCCAACTCGTCGGTCACGCCGCAGGATGTGGAGGAGAACGACCTGCTCGGCTCCAATGAGACCTTTCTGGTGCGAAAGGATATCTACGAGGCGCTGGGCTGTCCCGACATGACGACGCCGGAGGGCTTTGCGGACGCCGTGCGCGCCGCCGCAGAGCGTTTCCCGGAGACGGAGGACGGACCGTTGATCCCCATCGGCGCCCATATGTTCACCAACGAGGGAAACGTCTCCTTTGACAAGTACCTCATGAATTTTCTGGCGGTTCCCTGGGAGAAGGACGGGGAGGTCTACGACCGCTATACGGACCCCGAATACATCCGCTGGCTGAAGCTGTTCCGGCAGCTCGGTGAGGAGGGCTATCTGTTCGACGATATCTTTGTGGATTCGCGGACGCAGATGGAGGAAAAGCTCGAGCAGGGACGGTACTTCTGCATGATCTACCAGTACACGGACATGCTCTCCCAGCAGAAGCTCCGCTATGCGGACGACCCCGGCAGCGTCTATATGGCTGTGGAGGGTCCGCGGAACGCGGCGGGGGACGACCCGACGCTCCCCGTGACGGGCGTCAGCGGCTGGACCGTGACGATGATCTCCAAAAGCTGCAGCGACCCGGAGCGCGCGATCGCTTTTCTGGACTATCTGATCAGCGAGCACGGGCAGATGATCACCTGCCTCGGCGTGGAGGGCGTGACGTACGACATGGCGGACGGGCGGCCTGTGCTGCGCGGGGAGGTACGGCAGCTCCTCGACACGGACCGGGAGGCGTACAACGAGGTATACGGCGCGGACGACGCGTACTGGATGCTCCAGGACAACGTGATGCAGCTGCAGTGGAAGCAGGAGACGTCCCCGGCGGTCGCACAGCTCGAGGAGTGGTCGCGCCGGTACGTCACCTATAACGGATATGTGGATGTCCGCCTGCCCGCGGGCTCCGCGGAGGCGCTGGCGGAGGAGCGGATCACGGCGCTCTGGAGCAGGACGCTGCCGGGGCTGCTGCTCGCGCCCACGGAGGAGGAATTTGACAGTCTGCTGGCGGACTTTGTCCGGGAACGGGACGCGCTGGGCTACGACGCCGTGCGGGAAAAGCAGACGGCATATGTGCGGCAGGCAAAGGAAAAGCTTGGAATGTAAAAAGGAGAACCGGCAGGCGTGTGGGAGAGGGCAAAAAGGACCGCAGAGCGTTTCCGCAACCAAAAACTGAACCGAAAATTCACCTTTGTGATCGTCCTGTTCACGGTCCTTCCGATCGGGATCTTCGGGGGCATCCTGTTCTACCAGATGGAGAAAAACGTCGTGGAGGAGAACCGCAGCTACATGACCTATATGATGGAGCGCAGCCGTGACGCAGTCGCGGACAACCTCAATTCCATCAATATGTCCACGCAGTTTTTCTTAAGCGACACGAGGCTGCTTGCCGTGCTGAACCGCACAGGGCGGGGGGAGGAACTCTCGACGGAGGAATGGCTCTCCTTCAAGGAGGAGGATATCTGGGCGCTCGAGCGGCTCGTGAACAACAACCCGATGCTCTATGGCGTGCGCGTGTACGCGGCAAACGACCGGGTGCAGGAGATCATGCCGATCCTCTACCGGCGCTCGCGCATGGAAAAACAGTCGTGGGCGGCGGCGGAGACCGTCGAGGGATGGCACTACGATTTTACGGACCAGATCTTTTCCGGCTACACGCTCAGTCAGGACCGGAGGCTCGTCTGCCTCGTGACGCCGGTCGTCGACGAGGAGAACGGAAGGATCGGCACGATCGAGTCCGCGATGGCGATGGAAGACATGTTCCCCGGGCTGTACGAGGGGATGGAGAACGAGTGGAGCTGCTTTGTCGACAGTGACGGGACGCGCTATTTCGGTGCGGCTGCGCAGGACGACGGGGCGCGGCAGGAGCAGATGGACCGCATCCTGGCGCTGGAGTGGGAGGAGGACGATGAGGCGCGGTATCTGTCCCTGGCAGAGCGCAGGCTGGTCGTGACGTGCCTGCCGGTCCGGGAGCTGGGCGGCAGGCTGGTCTGCGTCCGTGACATCACAGACAGCGTGCGGGAGGTGTACCGGATGCGGGACATCTTCGTCGTGGTGATGTTCCTTTTTCTGCTCGTGCTCGCCTTTTTTATCAACGGCATCGTGCGGCGCCTGCTCCGGCAGTTCTATGAGATCCTGCGCTCGATCCGCGAGGTGCAGAAGGGGAACCTGGACGTTGTGATCGAGCACTGCGGCGGGGACGAGATGGGGGAGCTCGGCACGCAGATCAACCGGATGCTCGCGCGCATCCGGCGGCTCATGGAGGACAATCTGAACCGCGAGATGCTGGCAAAAAATTCCCAGATCCGCGCGCTGCAGAACCAGATCAACGCGCATTTTATCTACAACGTCCTGGAATCCATCAAGATGATGGCGGAGATCGACGAGGAGTACGCGATCTCGGACGCCGTCACCTCGCTCGGAAAGCTCCTGCGCTACAGTATGAAATGGGTGTCCGGCAACGTCCGCGTGGAGGAGGAGCTGGAGTATATCCGAAACTATATGGCGCTGATCAATCTGCGGTTCGACTATGAGATCTACCTCTCCGTCAACCTGCCGGAGCGCATATTAAAGCAGGAGATCCCCAAGATGTCCCTGCAGCCGATCGTGGAGAATGCGATTTGCCATGGCATCGAGCCGCTCGCGGAGGACACGAACATCTATGTCAAGGGGCTGGTCGAGGGAAAGGACTGCGTCATCGAGATCACAGACGCGGGACGCGGCATGTCCGAGGAGGAGGTCGGGCTGCTGCGGCAGAGGATCGCCGGCGAGATCGATTCCAGCGGCGGATCGGGCAACGGGATCGGGTTAAAGAACGTGCAGGACCGCATCCAGATCGCGTTCGGGGAGAGGTACGGTCTGGAGATCCAGTCCAGACCGGGCTGCTATACAAAGGTCCGCGTGCGCATTCCGATGGCGGGCGCGGAGACAGGAGGGAGGGAAAAGGCATGAAGGCGGTTCTGGTCGTGGAGGACGAAAAGCTGATACGGCAGGGGATCTGCACGATGATCCGGCGCAGCGGCGTTCCGGTCGAGGTGATCTTAGAGTGCGGCAACGGGGAGATGGCGCTCGAGGTCTTAAGGGAGCAGCGGATCGACGTGATGTTCACGGACATCCGGATGCCGAAGATGGACGGCATCGAGCTGGTGAAGCGGATGCAGGAGCTGCCGCATGTTCCGCTCACGGTCGCCGTCAGCGGCTACGACGACTTTTCCTATGCTGTGGAGATGCTGCGCAGCGGCGTGCGGGAGTATATCCTAAAGCCGGTCGAGCGCGAGAAGATCACGGAGATCCTGCAAAAATTCGACCGGGAGCTCGAGCAGGGACGGAAGACGGACGCGCACCAAAAAAGGCTCGGGGAGCAGCAGATGAAGCAGCTCATGCTGCTGGAGCACACGGATGAGGAGCTGGAGACGATCCGGAGCGGCTACAAGCTGAGCTTTTTCGAGGAGGAGTACGCGGTCTGCTGCAGGAACCGCCGGGCGGACGATCTGCGTTCGGAGGGGGGGTGCATTTTTCTGCCCGATGTCGGAGGGAACGATCTCTATGTCGCGCAGAGGGACGCCCTGCCGTTTTTGCTGAGAAACGAGCTCGCGGAGAGCTATGTGGGGGTCAGCGGGTGGCATCGGGGGCTGGACGAGCTCCGCGCGGCGTATCTGGAGAGCCTTGCGATGCGCCGGACGGCGTTTTTGCGCTGCCGTCCTGTCGCCGGGTTTGGGGAGGAGACGGAGCATGTGCCGCAGACGCTTGTCGATGAGGCGTTAAAGCTCACAGAGGAACCGGCAAGGCTCCGCAGGGTCCAGCTGATCGGGACGGAGCGCAGGGAGGAGCTGGCGCGCGCGTGGCGGCAGTTCTTGTCCGAGGTGAAAAACGGCAGGATCGCGCCGGAGCTCTATGTCTCGTGTATGGAGGAATTTTTCCGGGATGTCGCAAGGACCTACCGGAACGCGCTGGAGGAGGACGATGCGGTCTTCGCCTCGCTGCGGGAGCTGTTCGGAGAGGATCACATCGGCGTCTACGAGGAGAAGCTGCTCGCCTGGCTCACGGAGCTCTCCGAGCGCGTCGGGAACGCCCTGGACATCAACCGGAACCGGCAGAAGCTCGCGGAGGCTGTGAAGTATATCGAGGAGAATTATGCGAAGGATCTGAACATGGCGGTCGTCTCCAACTATATCGAGATGAATTACTCCCTGTTTTCCTACTCGTTCAAGCAGTACACGGGGAGCAATTTTGTGAATTATCTGAAGGACATCCGCATGAGGGAGGCGAAGCGCCTGCTCGCGGAGAGCGACCTGCGCATCATCGAGATCAGCCAGGCGGTCGGCTATGACAACGAGAAGCATTTTATGAAGATGTTCAAGGCGTCCTGCGGGGTCTCGCCGAGCGAGTACCGCAAGAACATGCGGCAGGAGCCGTAAAGGAGCGGGCCGCCGCGCGGTTATCCGGCAGAGGCGTGGTGCGCCTGCTTGGTCAGGTACATGTTCCGGTCCGCCTCCTCAAAGAGCGCGTCCAGATCCTCCAGGGCGGAGACGCTGCCGCCGTCCGCAACGGCGAAGCCGCCGCTCGCGAGGACGGAATACGCCTTCGTGCTGAGAAGGTTATAGTTCTCCAGATAGCGGTCGACGCGTGAGAGCAGGGCTTTGGCGTCGTTCGGCGTGCAGTCCGCGGCGAGCAGATAAAACTCGTCGCCGCTGAAGCGGGCGCAGATGTCGTTTTCCCGCGCGGCGTGCTGCAGCGCCTCGCCGATCACGCGGATGGCGAAATCCCCCTCGGCGTGTCCGTAGGAATCGTTGATCTGTTTGAGGCGGTCGAGGTCGAACAGGAAGCAGGCGACCGGCTTTTTCGCGGCGCGGGCGTCCCGGAGCAGCGCCTCCGCCCGCCGGAGATAACCGTGCTTGTTCAAAAGGCCCGTGAGCGGGTCCTTGGTGTAGACGTCCTCCAGATGGCGCAGCAGGAGGGCGTTGCATTTTGTCTCGCAGAGACCGTGGAGCCACTGGTTGATATTCAGAAACCAGTGCACGAGCTGAAAATGATAGTTGATGCGGTTCTGCTCGTAGGACAGCGCCGCGTAGCCGAAGACGCGGTCCTCAAAGAACAGCGGCGTATACAGGTAGCAGGAGCCGGAATCCCTGCAGATGTGCTCCGGCAGAAGCCCGTGCGGGGCGGCGTGCGTAAAGCTGCATTCCGGCAGCCTGCGCCCGTCGCGGACCGCGAGCTTGAGCAGGATGCGCCCGGAGTCCGCGTCCGACTCCGTCTCGCCGGTCAGCTCCTGCACATAGCTGGAAACGGAATCCCAGCCCTCGTAAAGGCAGAGATAAAATTCCCTGCAGTGCTCGATGCCGCGGATATAGCTCTCCAGCAGATCCATGCCCTCGTCGAGGTCCGAAATGCGGGAGAGCGCCGCGGACATGCGCATGGAGCCGAGGATCGACGATTCGAGCGAGGCGATGCGGCCGCTCTGGCGCTGCTGGAAGGCGAAGGCGTCGGGTGTGCGCGCCGCGGGGCAGCCGCAGGACGTCCCGTACACGGGCTCGGCAAGAACCCTGCTCACGGCGGGGACCTCACGTCCGCGGATCTGCGCGAGGAGCACTTCTGTGGCGCGCCGCCCCAGCTCGTAGACCGGAAAGCTGACGGTCGTGAGCGTGGGGAGCGCGTGCTGTCCCTCCGGCGTGTGGTCGCAGCCTGTGACGGCGATGTCCGCGGGAACCGACAGACCGGCAGCATGTAACGCCTGCACGGCGAGCAGGGCGAGCTCGTCGTTGTAACAGACGATGGCGTCCGGGCGTTCCCCGGAGGAGAGGAGGGATGAGACCGCCTCCCGCACGGCGTCGGGGGACGGCTCGCAGGCGCGGACGTCCGCATCCGTCATTGCAAGTCCGGCGTCCGCAAGCGCCCTGCGGCAGCACTGCTCCCTGTGATCGGAAAAATAGGACTGTCTTCGGCTGCCGAGGTAGCAGATGCGCCTGCAGCCGTGCCGCCGGATCAAATGCGCGGCGAGCTCGCCGAACATGCTGTCGTTGTCGAGCGCGACGGCGGGAAACTGCTGATCCGTCACGGCGATCTCCGTGACAGGGCAGCGGCACCGCTCCTTTAAGGAGGCGAGGATCTGCGCGCGGAGCCTCGCGGACGGGTAGGTCTCCGAGGCGAAGATCATGCCGCTGTAGCCGTCGTAGTCCGGGAGCGAGAGGATGCTCTCCTCGCCGCGGGAATAGTCTCCGAGCTCCTCGCCGTCGAGCGTGGTAAAAAATTCTGTGGTGTAGCCGTACTCCCCTGCCGTGTCGAGGATGCCCTGGCAGACCTCAGTCTGATAGTGTCCCATGATATGTGAGACAAAGACGCCGATTTTTCCGGAATGGTACATGATAGGAAGCTCCTCCTGTTGCTTTTTTCTTCTTTTTTCGTTATTCTGATTCTATTGTAAGTGCAGATGCGGAAAAAGGCAATTCGAAAATGACAGAACCGTTACTCACGAACGAAAAGGAGGCGGGAGCGTTGATACAGGATATCTTACCGGCAAAATTGGACAATGCGTACCGGTGCGTCAAACCGGAGAAAAAAAGCCGCGTGGCGGTCTTTCGTGCGGACGGCATTCTCGTGCGGGAGGGAGAGGAGATCGCCTTCCCCTCGTGGGAGGAGTTTGCGGCGGCATGTGGGGAGAGGGGGCAGAAGCCGCCGGAGTCGGTCTGGCTGTTCGCAGTCGGGGAGGACTCGTATGTTCTGTGCGGGGAGCCGGGAGAGCGCTCTATGGAGCGGCTTGCCGCCGCGGGGTATGCATTCCGGCGGGTGAGAGAGCTGCGCGGCGTGCATCCGAAGGAGCGTCTCCTCGCGGCTGTGACGGCGTGGCACCTGTATGTCTGGTACCGCGATCATCGGTACTGCGGGCGCTGCGGAGGGGCGCTGTCGCATGACAAAAAGCAGCGGATGCTCTTCTGCCCGTCCTGCGGGAACCAGGTATACCCGCGGATCTCGCCTGCCGTGATCGTCGGCGTGACGGACGGAGAGCGGCTTTTGATGACGAAGTACGCGGGGAGGGAGTACAAGAGATACGCGCTGATCGCCGGGTTCACGGAGATCGGGGAGACGGCGGAGGAGACCGTGCGGCGGGAGGTGCGCGAGGAGACAGGGCTCTCCGTAAAGAACATCCGCTATTATAAGAGCCAGCCGTGGGGATTCGACGGAAATCTGCTGCTGGGGTATTTCTGCGAGCTGGACGGCTCGGACGCCGTCACGCTGGACGAGGAGGAGCTGGCGTCCGCGGAGTGGGTGCACTGGAGCGAGATACCGGACAACGTGGAGGGGCTCTCCCTGACCAACGAGATGATGGAGTATTTTCGGGAAAACCGGAAAGCGGAGAAAAACCGAAAGTTTTCTTAAGAATTGATAAAGTTTGTTTTTTTTCGGAACCTTTCGTGCTACAATCTCCCTTGGTACTGCAAAAAACATGAGGAGACAAGGAAGATGAAGGACAAGAACTTGGCACAGAAAAAGCCGGGAAAAAAGAAAAAGATAGGGATCGCCGTGGCGGCTGCAGCGGCGGTGATCGTGATCCTGGCGGCAGTCAGAAGTATGGGAGGACAGACAGCGGAGGTGGCGTCCATGATCAGCCCGGTCGAGGTCGAGCCTGTGCAGCGGAGGGATCTCTCCGACACGATCTCCCTGCGCGGGACGATCGCGGGGGAGAGCCGGACGAACGTCACCTCTGCAGCGGCGGCGGAGATCACGGCGATGAACGTACAGGTCGGGGATGTCGTGAAGGAGGGAGACGTGCTCTGCGTGCTGGATTCCGAGGCGATCGAGGAGCAGATCGCCAGCCTTGAGAAGAGCATTTCCGATGCGGATTCTGTGGACAGCATCAACGGGAAGCAGCTCGCGGATGCCGTGGAGCAGGCGAAGATCGACCAGCAGGTGCAGATCGAGGCGGCAAAGCGGCAGCTCGAGGAGGCGGAGCAGGCAGCGGCGGCTGCGGCGCAGGCGTACAGCCAGAATCCGGGCGACGAGACCTTTCCGGCGGCGATGAGCGCGCAGCGCTCGCTCGAGGCGGCGAGGTCCAATTACGCGGTCGTGCTGGATTCCACGAACCGGGCGGTAGAGAATGCGCAGCTGCAGGTGGAGCTGAGCAAGTATCAGAACGGCGACACGACGGCGCAGGACACGCTCGACGATCTGAGGGAGCAGCTTGCGGACTGCGAGGTCAAGGCGCCCTGCGGCGGGGTCGTGACCGCGGTCAACATGTCGGTCGGCGATATCAACGCGAAGCAGACGACGATCCTCACCATCGAGGACACGAGCCGCCTGAAGCTTGTCGCGACCGTGGAGGAGGCGGATATCCTGCGGCTTGAGGAGGGCATGAAGGCGTCTGTGACGGCGGATGCGACGGGTGCGGAGGAGATCTCCGGCTCCGTGACGCGTGTCGTGCGCGTCAAGAATCAGTCGCAGGGCATGACCGGCGACGCGGCTGCAGCGGGCGGCTATTCCGTGGAGATCTCCATTGACAGCAGCAAGCTTCTGATCGGCATGGAGGCGAAGGCGCGCGTGATCGTCCAGGATAAGGGGATGATGCTCGCCGTCCCGTATGATCTGATCCGGTACGATGAGGACGGCAGCGCGTTCGTGCTGACCGCTGTGAAAAACGAGGACGGCTCGGCGACGGCGGTGCGCAAAAATATCACAGTCGGCGAGGAGGTCGATTATTACACAGAAGTCACTGGCGGGGAGCTTTCGGAGGGCGATATGCTGATCTATGATTACGAGGGCATGATCGCGGAGGGAGACAGCTTTTCTCCGGAGCAGATGTACTCCGAGCAGAGTCTTGAGGGGACGTCTGACGATGGCGGGGAGGGTGAGACACAGTGAGCGAACCAGTCATCCGAATGGAAAAGATCATCAAGACCTATTATGCGGGAAAGCCGAATGAGCTGGAGATCCTGCACGGGATCGATCTGTCCGTCTCCGAGGGGGAGTTCGTCTCCATCGTCGGCGAGTCCGGTTCGGGGAAAAGTACCCTGATGAACATTATCGGCGTTCTCGACCGGCAGACGGACGGCGTCTACTACCTGGAGGGACAGGATGTTGGGCAGATGACGGACGAGGTGCGCAGCGCCATCCGAAATCGCAGGATCGGGTTCGTCTTCCAGAATTTCAATCTGCTTGCGCGCGCCAGCGCCCTGAAAAATGTGATGGTGCCGCTGATGTACAGCGTGGAGCGCGTGAAAAATCAGAAGGAACGCGCGATGGAGATGCTCTCGATGGTGGGGATGGAGGAGCGTGCCAGCCACAGACCAAACGAGCTGTCTGGCGGGCAGAAGCAGCGCGTGGCGATCGCGCGCGCGATGGTGAACGACCCGGCGATCATTCTGGCGGATGAGCCGACCGGCGCGCTCGATTCCAAGACAGGGCATATGGTGATGGATATTTTTCACAGACTGCACGAGGAGCAGGGAAAGACGATCGTCCTGATCACGCATTCCCAGGAGCTTGCCGCGGAGACGCAGCGGATCGTGACGCTGCTGGACGGGGAGATCGTGAACGACCAAAAGGGAGGTGGGCGCTGATGCTGCTGGAAAATATCAGGGAGGCGGTCGCAAGCATTTTTGCCAACAAGATGCGCTCCCTTCTGACGATGCTCGGGATCATCATCGGCATCAGCTCCGTCATCATCATCACAACGATCGGGGGATCGATCCAGAGCACGCTGACGGCGACGTTAAATTCCCTGGGCGGGAACACGCTCTCGATGTATGTGGAGGCGCGTTACCCCGAGGACGACGCGGACTGGGAGACCTGGGTGTACCCGGAGATGGACGAGGAGGATTATGTCACCCAGGAGATGGTCGACGGGCTGATCGAGATGTACCCGGAGGAGTTTACGGGCATTGCGGCGTCGAACTGGCTCGGCTCCGGCACGATACAGGATGTGGCGGATGCCGACCACTATGCGAACGTCTCGGTCAACGGCATTACGCCGGAGTATCTGGACTATATGAAGCTCGGCATCCACGCGGGGCGCAGCCTGACGCCGGAGGACGACAAGGGGCAGAAGCGCGTCTGCGTGATCGCGGACACGATGGCGGACTACTATTTTGACGGGAGGGATCCCATCGGGGAGCAGGTGTCCGTCGTCTCCGGGGACGGGAATATCTGGGACTTTGTCGTGGTTGGGGTCTATGAGTACAATCAGGCGCTGTTCGGGCGCGTGGACACCAGCATCCCGGAAAAGGACCGCAGCACGGAGATGATGATCCCGCTGCAGACCTCCTTCCGGCTCTCCGGAAACGAGCGGAGAGGTTATGATTACTTCGACCTGATGCTGGCGCCGCTCGCGGACGCCGACCAGGCGATGCTGGACGCCACGGATTATTTTGAGGCGCTCTACGCGGACAATGAGGATTTCCATATCTACGCCTACAACATGCAGTCCGATATGGAGATGATCAACACGGTCATCAATGTGATCACTGTGGCGGTCTCCGGCATTGCGGCGATCTCGCTGATCGTGGGAGGCGTCGGCGTCATGAATATCATGCTCGTGTCGATCACGGAGCGCACGAGGGAGATCGGCGTGCGCATGGCGCTCGGCGCAAAGCGGCGCACGATCCGGCTCCAGTTCGTGATCGAGGCGATCGTGCTCTGTCTGATCGGAGGGATCATCGGCATCCTGATCGGCGTCGGGATCGGCGCGCTTTTAGGACAGGTGGCAGGATTCCTCATTCAGAGCATGTATGCGGATTATTCCAGCTACATCATCATGGAGGTGCATCCGTCCGCGACGGCGATCTTGCTCTCGCTGTTTTTCTCCATGCTGACCGGCGTGTTTTTCGGCTATTACCCGGCGAACAAGGCGTCCAAAATGGAGGTCATCGACGCGCTGCGGTACGAATGACAGGATGGCAGATGCCACTCATTAATGTACTTAATGAGTGGCATTAAATTTATTAATTATTCTTATCTATCATCCTATGCTACAATAGAACCAAAACAGGAGAGGAATCTCGCAGAGGAGATGGAGGAGGGCAAATGGGCAACGTTCGTAGAGTGTATGTGGAAAAGAAGCCTGAGTTCGCTGTGCGGGCGAAGGAGCTTTTGACGGAGATGAAGAGCTATCTGGGCATTCGCGGCGTGACGGGGGTGCGCGTGCTGATCCGCTACGATATTGAGAATATCTCGGATGAGACGTATCAGAGGGCGCTGGGCACTGTGTTTTCCGAGCCGCCTGTGGATGATGTCTATGAGGAGCGGTTCGATCCGGACGATGCGCGGTGCTTTTCCGTGGAGTTTCTGCCGGGGCAGTTCGACCAGCGGGCGGACTCTGCACAGCAGTGCGTCAAGCTGCTGGCGGAGGAGGAGGAGCCCGTCATCCGCACGGCTGTGACCTATGTCATCGAGGGGGAGCTTGACGAGGAGGAGTTTGCGGCGGTGCGGCGTCACTGCATCAATCCTGTGGATTCCCGGGAAACGGGGATGGAGAAGCCGCAGACGCTGGTGCAGCAGTTCGAGGAGCCGGACGACGTGCCGGTCCTGAAAGGTACTGCGGGACAGAAGGATTTCATCGACATGCCGGAGGAGGAGCTGCAGGAGCTGTATGATTCCCTTGGGCTTGCGATGACCTTTCAGGATTTTTTGCATATCCGGAAGTACTTTAAGAACGAGGAGCGCCGCAATCCGTCCATGACGGAGATCCGCGTGCTCGACACCTACTGGTCCGACCACTGCCGCCACACGACGTTCTCGACCGAGTTGAAGGAGATCACGTTTGAGGAGGGGTACTATCAGAAGCCGATCCGGGAGACCTATGAGGACTATCTCGACACCTACCGCAGGCTCTAC
>CANRBT010000049.1 GCA_947628935.1 uncultured Roseburia sp.
ACCGGGCGGGGGCGCTGGAGGAGACAGGGCAGTGGCTTGACGGGGTCGAACGGAAAACGTGTACCGTGGAGACGGCGGACGGGTTTACGCTCGTTGCGGAGGAATTTGGACAGGAGCAGGCAGGTCACAGCTGGGTGCTTCTGCTGCATGGGTACACGGGCTGGAAGGAGGAGATGTACCCCCTTGCCTGCTGGTATAGCGAGAGGGGGTTCCATGTGCTCGTACCGGATCTGCGATGCCAGGGCGAGAGCGAGGGGGATTTTATCGGGATGGGGTGGACGGACCATTACGACTGTCTGCTCTGGATCGATCACATACTGCAGGAGGATGCCGATGCGCAGATCGTGCTGCACGGACAGTCGATGGGAGCTGCGACAGCGCTGATGATGACCGGTGAGGACGCGCTGCCTGCGCAGGTGTGCGCCGTGGTTTCCGACTGCGCTTATACGGATGCTTACTCCATGTTCGGGGATAAGATCGAGGAATGGTTTCATCTGCCGGCATTTCCGCTGGTCGACAGCGCGTGTCTGATGCTGCGGCTGCGTGGAGGCTACGACCTGCGGGATGCGTCTGCGACAGAGGCAGTCAAACGGAGCGGCACGCCGACCCTGTTTATTCACGGGGATGCCGACGCGATGATTCCGGTCCGGATGGCACAGGAGCTGTACGATGCGGCAGCCTGCGAAAAGGACTTGCTGATCGTGGAGGGAGCCGGGCATGCGCAGTCTCAGGACAAGGATCCGGCGCTTTATTATGGGACGGTTCAGAGCTTTTTAGAGGAGCGGGGACTTGTTTTTCCATACCGATCGTAATAGAATATAGGAAATTCTCTGGAAAGGGATAGGACGGAGGAGACGGCGATGATCGCGGGAGGAATTGAGGCGGGCGGCACCAAGATGGTGTGCGCTGTCGCAGAGACGTCAGAGGATTGGAGAGAACAAAAGGAGCCGCCGCATATCCTGGCGCGGGCGCAGATCCCGACCGGACAGCCGGAGGAGACGTTTGCAAAGATGCTGGATTTTTTTGAACCGTGGGATATCGTCTCCCTGGGGATCGGCAGCTTTGGACCCCTGGATCTGGACAGGCGTTCCCGGACCTATGGGTTTGTCACGAGTACGCCAAAGCAGGGGTGGGAGAACCGTGATTTTGCCGGAACCTTCGCCCGGGCGCGCCGCATTCCGGTCGGTTTTGACACGGATGTCAATGCCGCCGTGCTGGGGGAGGTCGCATGGGGAGCGGCGCGCGGATGCGAAACTGCGATCTATATCACAGTGGGAACGGGCGTCGGTGTGGGCGTCTACTGTAACGGGGGATTGCTCCACGGCATGGTGCACCCGGAGGCGGGGCACATTCTTTTGAGCCGGGCGCCCGGGGACCGCTATCGGGGCAGATGCCCGTTCCACGAGAACTGCATGGAGGGGCTGGCTTCCGGACCGGCGATCGAGGAGCGCTGGGGCGCCCGGGCGGCAAGCCTTGCGGGGCGCAGGGAGGTCTGGGAGCTGGAGGCGGACTATATCGCCCAGGCGGTCGCCGACTATATCCTCGTCTACTCGCCGCAGCGGATCATCCTCTGGGGAGGAGTCATGCATCAGACGCAGCTGTTTGAGCTTGTGAGGGAGCGCGCCAGGGAGCGGCTCGGCGGCTATGTCCGCCACCCGATGGCGGAGGAGTCGATCGGCGAATACATTGTTCCGCCGGCGCTGGGGGAGGATCCCGGTGTGCTCGGCGCCGTCTGCCTCGGACTGCTGGAGCGGGAGTATCACAAAAAATAAAAAAATCGGAATTATGTCAAAAAACACCCTTCTGCGGGGTGTTTTTTTCGTGGGAAATAGCAGTTCTATTTTTCGCTGCAGCAAAATAGGCAAAAAAGGAATCTGCCGGTTTTTTTGGGACAGCGGGAAAAAATATGGACAATTCGAAAGAAAAAAAGCCGCTTCCTTCCGGTATGGGAAATTTGACTTTTGGGAATAATCTAGTATGATAAGACAACGTGTTCAGGTAGGTATCGTTTTTGAGGAAAGGAGCAGAATGAAGAAAAAAATATTGGGCGCGGCGGTGACTGTGATGCTTGGCATCGGTCTCACCCGAACGGCCAACGTTTCGGAACAGGAAAAGGATTGCAGCCTCCCTGTTTTCGAGTATTCGCTTACGACAGAGGCCTTTGAGCACGCCAGTGTCTCGAGGCATGAAGTCTTTTGGGTAACTACCGCAGATAAAACTCCGGGACAGCTCCCGGCCATGGAGCAGTGGAGGGGAAAAAAAGAGGACACAAAAACAGAGGAATTAGAAGGAACGGCTGTGACGGCGGGGAAGACGATCCGCAGAAACCGTTGGGATATCACATTGACGGACGAGGAGATCGACCTGCTGGCGCGCATTCTCTGGCTGGAGGCGCGGGGCGAGTGTACGCAGGGGCAGGAAGCCGTGGTCGAGGTCGTGTTCAACCGCATGGCGTCGCCGGCGTTTCCGGGCACGCTCAGCGAAGTGCTGGGGCAGAAAAATCCCGTGCAGTTCTGCACCTGGAAGAATCGCGGCAGCGCAAGACCCACGGAGAAGGAATATCGCTCCATCGCCAGCGTGCTGGAGGGCGACACGAACATCCTGCGGCAGGACACGGTTTACTTTTCCAGAAGTCCGCTGACCGGGAATCTGGATCGCGCGATCGGCGGGCATTGCTTCTGCTATTGAGCGGGGATGACGCAGAACGGGACATGAAAAAAAGGGGATGACACACGGAATATGCCGTGTGCCGTCCCCTTGTTTGATGCGGATCTCAGTTGTCGTCCTCGTCGCTTGCCGACATGGAGTATACCTGCCGCTTTCTCGCCATCTCGTCGCTCTCCAGATACTCGTCGTAGGAAGAGACCTTATCGATGAAGCTTCCGTCCGGCAGAAATTCGATGATCCGGTTCGCCGTTGTCTGGACGACCTGGTGGTCACGGGAGGAAAAGAGCACGACGCCGGGAAATTTGATGAGCCCGTTGTTCAACGCCGTGATGGATTCCATATCCAGATGGTCGGTCGGCTCGTCCAGGATCAGGACGTTGCTGCCCATGATCATCATGCGGGAGAGCAGGACGCGGACCTTCTCGCCGCCGGAGAGGACGCGCATCTTTTTTGCGCCGTCTTCCCCCGCAAACAGCATGCGCCCGAGAAAGCCGCGGACGTAGGTCGCATCCTTGATCTCCGAAAACTGGGTCAGCCAGTCGACGATCAAAAGGTCCGTGTCAAAGATTTCCGTGTTGTCCTTCGGGAAGTAGGACTGGCTGGTCGTTACGCCCCATTTGTAGGAGCCCTCGTCCGGCTCCAGCTCGCCTGCGAGGATGTCGAACAGCGTCGTCTTTGCCAGCTCATTGCCCCCGACAAAGGCGATCTTGTCGTCGTGTCCGACGATGAAGGAAACGTTGTCGAGCACCTTTACGCCGTCGATCGTCTTGGAGAGCCCCTCAACGGTCAGGACCTCGTTTCCGATCTCGCGGTTCGGGCGGAAGTCGATGTAAGGGTACTTCCGGCTGGACGGGCGGATCTCCTCGAGCTGGATCTTTTCCAGCGCGCGCTTTCTCGAGGTCGCCTGCTTGGACTTGGAGGCGTTCGCGGAGAAGCGGGAGATAAATTCCTGCAGCTCCTTGATCTTCTCTTCCTTCTTTTTGTTTGCCTCCTTCATCTGCTTGACGAGAAGCTGGCTCGACTCGTACCAGAAGTCATAGTTGCCGGCATAGAGCTGGATCTTTCCGTAGTCGATGTCGGCGATGTTCGTGCAGACCTTGTTCAAAAAGTAGCGGTCGTGGGAGACGACGATGACCGTGTTCTCGAAATTGATGAGAAATTCCTCCAGCCAGCTGATGGCGTCGAGGTCCAGATGGTTGGTCGGCTCGTCGAGGAGCAGGATGTCAGGGTTGCCGAACAGCGCCTGGGCGAGCAGTACCTTGACCTTCCGGGCGCCCGGCATATCCGCCATCCGGTTGTCATGCTCCTCCGAGGGGATGCCCAGACCGTTTAACAGGGTCGCGGCGTCCGCCTCCGCGTTCCAGCCGTCCATATCGGCGAATTCCGCCTCGAGCTCGCTGGCGCGGATGCCGTCCTCGTCCGAAAAATCCTCTTTCATATAGATGGCGTCCTTCTCTTTCATGATATCATAGAGGCGCCGGTTGCCCATGATGACCGTGTCGAGCACAGTATACTCGTCGTATTTGAAGTGGTCCTGCTGTAAAAAGGAAAGGCGCTGCCCAGGAGTCAGGATGACCTCCCCGCTGGTCGGCTCTAACTGCCCGGAAAGAATTTTCAAAAATGTGGATTTCCCGGCGCCGTTCGCGCCGATCAGCCCGTAGCAGCAGCCCTCCGTAAATTTGATATTGACATCCTCGAACAGAGCTTTTTTCCCGATTCGTAAGGTGACATTGCTTGTACTGATCATGATAATCTCCTCATATGGATAGAGTTGTTTTCGCGGATCCTATAGCGTCACAGGCTATCATACAGGAAAAAGAAAGGAAATGCAACCGCAAAAAACATGTGATTTTGCGCGGTCCCCCGGAAAAGTTTTCGTGAATGATCACAAAAGGGCATTGATTCTATGGGGAAAAAGTAGGATAATATACAAAAACAAATGTGATAAAAGGATGGAGAGACGTTTTATTATGAAGAAAAAGATCAGTCTGAAGATTCTGGTTGTGTTTCTCATGATCTTTCTGATCTCGGGGGGCGGCTTTGCTGTCGTTGCGGGGACTGTGAGGACCATGAATCAGATCAATGTGCAGATCGGAGAATGCATTATTCCCAGCATAGAAAAGCTCGACAGCGTCTCGCTGAACGTGGCGAACCTGCGGGGGTATATCAGGGACTACCTCCTTGCGGAGCCGGATGCGCGCGCGAAGGTCAAGAGCGATATCACGACGACGCAGGGCAGCGTGCTCTCCCTGCTCAAGGAGCTGCAGGACGTGGCGGATACGGAGCGCCAGATCAGGACGCTTGACAGGCTCACGGAGGCATACGGCGCGTATACGTCGGCATACAATTCCGTGCTCGCCGGGATCGACGAGGGGATCATCCAGTCGTCCGTGACGATCGACGGGCAGCTGAATGATCTGTCGAACGACGTGGGTGTCTACATTCAGTCTGTCCATATCCTGAATACGACCAATATGCTCCGCGCCCAGGGCGAGCTTGTGGACATGACGCACAGGTGCTATCTGGTGATGGGCGGGGTGGCGTTCTTCCTGATCCTTGCCTTTGCGATGGGGATGGGGATCGCATATTTCACGATCGCGTTCCCGACGAAGAAGGCGACTGTGGATCTTGCGGATATCGTGAACAGCGTAGAACAGAAGGAGGGCGACCTGACGCGCCGTATCAGGGAGCGCAGCAGCGACGAGGCGGGACAGCTTGTCAAGGGGATCAACCGCTTTATTGATATGCTGCAGAATACCATACGCCAGATCAAGGAGCAGTCGGGCGTCATGATCGAGAATGTACATAATGTAAACGAACAGATCACGAATGCGGACAACAGCATCGCCAATGTGTCCTCCACGATGGAAGAGCTGGCTGTGAGCATGTCCGAGATCGTGGAGGTGACGGAGCGCATCAACGCCCAGATGGAGGAGGCTGTGCAGGCGGTCGGTCTCGTGTCGCAGGCGGCGGAGGAGGGCTCCGGCAAGGCGCAGGAGAGCCAGCAGCACGCGCAGCAGCTCAAGCAGGAGGGGCTGGACAGCCGCAGCTATACGAATTCGCTGGCGGAGGAGATTCGGGGCGTTCTGCAGGAGGCGCTGCAGAAGAGCCGCGACGTCGAGAAGATCAAGGGGCTGACGATGGAGATCCTGGAGATCTCCGACCAGACGAACCTGCTGGCGCTCAATGCGTCCATTGAGGCGGCGCGCGCCGGTGAGGCGGGCAGAGGCTTTGCGGTCGTCGCCGATGAGATTCGCAATCTGGCGGAATCCAGCAAGCTGACGGCAAATAACATTCAGGATATCAGCGTGCAGGTGATGACATCCGTGGGAGAACTGTCGGAAAATGCCAGCAGGATGATGGGCTTTGTGCAGGAGGTCGTGCTGCCGGACTATGACAAGCTGGTGGACGTCGGAAACCAGTACAGCGAGGATGCGACAAGCTTCGAGAATATCCTGCGCGACCTCGCGCGGAATGCGGACGAGGTGAGCGGTATGATACAGAGGGTCAGTCAGCTTGTCACGGATATTGCCAGGTCGATACAGGACAGCTCGGACGGCATCAATACCGTGGCGTCGAGCGCGAACGACCTGACGGGGTATGTGACGCAGATCGGAGACGAGATGAACAAGACGGAGCATTCGGCGGACGAGCTGATGCAGGGGATCGATATGTTCAAGCATGTGTAAGTTCGCCTATGGCGTCAAAAGCGGAGGAGATCAGGAATGAGAAGAAGGTTGGTTGCGGCAGGGCTTATCGTGGCAATGCTCTGCCTGATGGCAGGATGCGGAAAGCAGGAGAGCGCCATCTATATTATGGCGGATGTGCAGGAGGGCGATCATCCGACTGCGATCGCGTGCGACAAGTTTGCCGAGATGGTCTATGAGAGGACCGACGGGCGCATCAAGATCGAGGTCTACCACGGGGACACGCTCGGACAGGAGGTGGATCAGATCACGCAGGTCGCGGCGGGCGGGATCGATTTCGCGCGGCTCTCCACGATGGTCTCGACGTATGAGCCGAGGCTGACGGCGTTCCAGCTGCCCTATCTGTTTGAGTCGGAGGATGCGATGTGGGAGGTGCTGAAGGGACCGATCGGCGACGAGCTGCTGAAGTCCGAGAGCCTGGCGGAAAACAATATCGAGGGGCTCTGCTGGTTCAGCGGCGGTTCCCGCAATTTTTACAACAGCCAGAGGGAGATCCGTCAGCCGTCGGATCTGAGCGGGCTGACGATCCGCGTCAACACGGACTCGATGATCAAGCTGGTCGAAAACTGCGGGGGGACCCCGATGAACATTCTCTATTCCGACGTCTATGACGCCTTAAAGGACGGACTGATCGACGGGGCGGAGAACAACTGGCCGTCGTATATCTCGACCGGGCATTATGAGGAGGCAAAATATATCACGATCGACCAGCATGTCTGCATCCCGGAGATGATCGTGGCGTCGAAGAGCGCGCTTGACTCCATGTCCGCGGAGGACCGTGCGATCGTGGAGGAGTGCGCGCTGGAGATCTCCGATTACCAGTTCCGGGCGATGGAGGAGTACGAGGAGGAGGCGATCGAGATCGCGGAGGAGGCAGGCTGCGTGATCACGGAGCTGACAGACGACGAGGTGGCGGCGTTTTTGGAGGCGGGAGCCGAGGTGAATGCGGAAGTCGGCGCGGAGTACGCCGACGTGATCGAGTGGCTGACCGGAAAATAGAGGCGCCGGCGGGAAAATGTTTTTGTTTTGATACAGACAAGAAACTTTACAATCGACACCGAAAATGCTAAAATGATAGTCAAGTCGAAAATCTGCGTATCAGCGCAGAATTCATACTATTTTACAAGGAGGAAAGAAACATGTCCAGAGCAAAACAGTCAATGGACGGTAACACAGCGGCAGCTCATGTAGCGTATGCCTTTACGGATGTCGCGGCGATTTACCCGATCACGCCATCCAGCCCGATGGCAGACTCGGTAGACCAGTGGTCTGCAGCGGGTCAGGAGAACATCTTCGGCAACCAGGTCAAGGTCGTGGAGATGGAGTCCGAGGCAGGTGCGGCAGGCGCCGTACACGGGTCCCTTGCGGCAGGCGCGCTGACGACGACCTTTACGGCGTCCCAGGGTCTGCTCCTGATGATCCCGAATATGTACAAGATCGCAGGTGAGATGCTGCCGTGCGTATTTGACGTGTCCGCACGTACCGTAGCGACCCAGTCCCTGAACATCTTCGGCGACCACAGTGACGTCTACGCATGCCGCCAGACCGGTTTCGCGATGCTCTGCGAGACCAACCCGCAGGAGGTCATGGACTTAAGCCCTGTGGCGCATCTTGCGACGATCGAGGGAAAGGTTCCGTTCATCAACTTCTTTGACGGTTTCCGTACCTCGCACGAGATCCAGAAGATCGAGAAGTGGGATTACGCGGACTTAAAGGAGATGTGCAACATGGATGCGGTCGCGGCGTTCCGCGCGCATGCGCTCAACCCGGAGCACCCGGCGATGCGCGGCTCCCATGAGAACGGCGACGTGTTCTTCCAGCACCGCGAGGCGTGCAATACCGCTTACAACGAGCTCCCGGCGATCGTGGAGAAGTACATGAAGAAGGTCAATGAGAAGCTTGGCACGGATTATGATCTGTTCAACTACTATGGCGCACCGGATGCGGAGCGCGTCATCGTGGCGATGGGCTCCATCAACGACGTGGCGGAGGAGGTCATCGACTACCTGACCGCAAAGGGCGAGAAGGTCGGTCTTGTCAAGGTACGTCTGTATCGTCCGTGGGTTGCAGAGTCCTTCTTAAAGGTACTGCCGAAGACGACGAAGAAGGTTGCGGTCCTTGACAGGACGAAGGAGCCGGGCGCGCTTGGAGATCCTCTGTATCTGGATGTGGCGGCGACGCTGCGCGAGGCGGGACTGGATGCGATCGTGCTGACCGGAGGCCGTTACGGACTTGGCTCCAAAGATACGCCGCCTTCCAGCGTGTTCGCGGTATACAAGGAGCTCGAGAGCAGCAGCCCGAAGAAGAGATTTACGCTGGGTATCGTGGACGATGTCACGAACTTAAGCCTTCCGGAGGTAAAGCCGGCTCCGATCACTTCCGCACCGGGTACCGTGGAGTGCAAGTTCTGGGGTCTCGGCGGCGACGGTACGGTCGGAGCGAACAAGAACTCGACCAAGATCATCGGCGACCATACCGACAAATATATCCAGGCATACTTCCAGTATGATTCCAAGAAGACCGGCGGCGTCACGATCTCCCACCTGAGATTTGGCGACAAGCCGATCAAGAGCCCGTATTACATCAATCAGGCGGACTTTGTGGCATGCCACAATCCGGCTTATGTGACGAAGGGCTTCAAGATGGTACAGGATGTCAAGCCGGGCGGCGTGTTCATGATCAACTGCCAGTGGACCGACGAGGAGCTGGAGCATCATCTGAACGCAGAGGCGAAGAAGTACATCGCGGACAATAACATCCAGCTCTACACCATCAACGCGATCGACAAGGCGATCGAGATCGGTATGGGCAAGCGTACCAACACGATCCTGCAGTCCGCGTTCTTCAAGCTGGCGAACGTGATGCCGATCGACGAGGCGGTCGATTTCATGAAGCAGGCGGCAAAGAAGTCCTACGGCAAGAAGGGTGACGACGTCGTGGCGATGAACTACAAGGCGATCGATGCCGGCGTGGATGCGGTACATAAGGTCGAGATCCCGGCTTCCTGGTCGAATCCGGCGGCGGACCCGGCTCCGGCGGAGCTGAGCGGACGTCCGGAGACTGTGAAGCTCGTGAAGGAGCTGATGATGCCGATCTCCCTGATGGACGGCGATTCCCTTCCGGTATCTGCATTTATGGGCAACCCGGACGGACAGTTCGAGCACGGCGCATCCGCATACGAGAAGCGCGGTACGGCTGTGACGGTTCCGACCTGGGATGCGGAGAAGTGTATTCAGTGTAACCAGTGTGCGTTTGTATGTTCGCATGCGACCATCCGTCCGTTCATGCTGAGCGGCGACGAGGTCAAGGCGGCTCCGTCCCAGATCAAGCTGGCGGACACGAAGCCGAAGGCGAGCGAGTACAAGTACACGATGAGCGTTTCCCCGCTCGACTGTATGGGATGCGGCGAGTGTATCACGGTCTGCCCTGTGGGCGCGATCGCAATGGTGCCGCAGGAGTCCCAGGCAGCGGAGCAGCCGGTATTCGATTATCTGGTGGCGAACGTGGGCAAGAAACCGGGTATGCCGGCGGACAACACGGTCAAGGGCTCCCAGTTCAACCAGCCGCTGCTGGAGTTCTCCGGTTCCTGCGCGGGATGTGCGGAGACCTCCTATGCGCGTCTGATCACTCAGCTCTTCGGCGAGCATATGTATATCAGCAACGCGACCGGATGCTCCTCCATCTGGGGCGGTCCGGCGGCAACCTCGCCGTACACTGTGAACAAGGATTCCAAGAAGGGTCCGGCATGGGCGAACTCCCTGTTTGAGGATAACGCACAGCACGGTCTCGGCATGGAGATCGGACAGAGGGTGCTCCGCGATCAGGCGATCGCAAGCGCGGAGAAGTGTGCGACCTCCGACAAAGCTGACGCAGCGCTCAAGGCAGCGTTCGATCAGTTTGTAGAGACGAAGAACGACACCAAGGCAAATGCGGCGGCGACCGACGCTCTGGTCGCAGAGCTGGAGAAGGCAGCGGCGGCGGGATGCCCGGATGCGAAGGCGGCGCTGGAGAAGAAGGATTATCTGGCGAAGAAGTCGATCTGGATCTTCGGCGGCGACGGATGGGCATACGATATCGGATTTGGCGGTCTGGATCATGTGCTTGCTTCCGGTGAGAACGTCAACGTCATGGTATTTGATACCGAGATGTATTCCAACACGGGCGGTCAGGCTTCCAAGGCTTCCAACATCGGTGAGGTCTGCCAGTTCGCTGCGGCAGGTAAGGACATCGGCAAGAAGAGCCTTGCGGAGATCGCAATGAGCTATGGTTATGTCTATGTGGCACAGATCGCACTCGGCGCGAACATGGCTCATGCAGTCAAGACGCTTGCCGAGGCGGAGGCATACAACGGACCGTCTCTGATCATCGGCTACGCTCCGTGTGAGCTGCACGGCGTCAAGGGCGGTATGAACCACTGCCAGGATGAGATGAAGAAGGCGGTAGCGGCAGGCTACTGGAACCTGTTCACCTTCAATCCGGCGTTAAAGGCGGAGGGCAAGAATCCGTTCACCCTGACCTCCAAGCCGGGCGACGGCACGTATCAGGATTTCCTGAACAACGAGACACGTTACAGCCGTCTGACGAGAGCGTTCCCGGAGCGCGCGGAGAAGCTGTTCGCGGCTTCCGAGGAGGCAGCGAAGGAGCGCTACGAGCATCTGCTGAGACTGGTGGAGCTGTACAAATAATACAGGCTTTCCCGGGAGAGTGAGATCCAATGACCGCGGTCGGATGAGAAATCCGGTCGCGGTCATTTTCTGCCTTTACAAAAAAAACGGATAATGCTAGAATACACTCAGGTGTTTGTACCTATTTCAGGAGGAAAAGCGTTTATGGCGAATCTGTTTCAGCTCTTGCGGGCGCAGCTTCTCTCCGGACAAGGGCAGCCTGTTGACAGGCGAGGCGGCGACAGAGCTCCTTTGACGCAGAGGGAGCCGCGGGAGCTAAGACCGGCGGAAAAGCCAAAGGATGCGCAGCAGGTGCGGCAGAAAATGCAGGATGGGGAGGCGGTCGTGCAGACCGGGGAGATACAGGAAAGGATATGGGAAGACGTGGAAAAGGAAGATGTATTGTTGAGCCAGATCGACGAATTTCGTGAGAAGGCAAGACAGCTTCAGGCATTGATGGCGGCAAAGGAGAATAAGGTACAGGAGCTTCAGTCCGTTGTGACGGAACGGGAGGGCAAGGCGAATGAGCTTGCGCAGATGCTGTCCAGCCGTCAGGAGGAAGCGGACAAGATCGTCCATGTGTTCACGCGCAAGGTGGATGAGCTTGCGGAGCGGGTGACGACGAAGATGGAGGATATCGAGCGCAGTATATCCGGGCAGGTCTCCGACGTCAGGCGCACGAGCGAGCAGCAATTGGCGGAGAACCGTCGTCTGAATGAGGATCAGCTTGCCGCGAACAAGCGGCTGAGCGAGGAACAGATGGCAGGGAACAAACGGTTCCTGGAGGAACAGGCGGTCACGAACAAGAAGATCTACGAGGAGCAGGTTGCGGAGGTCAAGGAGCTTTTGGACAATGCGACGGAACAGCTTGAGACCATCAAGACGGATCTGTCCGAGAAGGTGCATTCGGAGAACGTGAAGTGTTATCGCAATATTCAGGATCTGTTCGGGGAGTTTGATTCCAAGATCGAGAAGATGGATGCGATGGAGCGGAATATGGGCACGGTCAGGGGATATCTGAAATGCCTGTCCTGGTTTTCGGTTCTGAACTTCATCGTGTTGATCGGGTATATCATGTACAGTTTGGGTGTATTTCAGTTTTGATCGGTGAAAAGGATGGGCGCAGAACAAAAAAAGGTATGGGTCGTGGGACACAAGAATCCTGATACGGATTCCATCTGCGCCGCGATCGCATATGCGTATCTGAAGAACCAGACAGAGGCGCGCCCTCATGTCGCAAAGCGTGCGGGAAATATCAATGAGGAGACGCGTTATGTGCTGGAATATTTTGGGGTCGAGGAGCCGGAGCTGGTGACCTATGCGGGGGCGCAGATCAAGGATATCACGATCCGGAAGACAGCGGGCGTTGGCAGTCAGATCTCCCTGAAGCGGGCGTGGGAGCTGATGAAGAAGCTGGAGGTCGTGACGCTTCCCGTGACGAACGCCGCGGGAAAGGTCGAGGGAATCATCGTCACGAAGGATATCGCGACCTCTTATATGGATGTGTTTGACAACCACGCGCTTTCCCAGGCACGGACGCAGTTTAAGACGATCGCGGAGACGCTGGACGGGCAGGTGTGCGTGGGAAACGGGCACGCCTATTTTGTCCGCGGCAAGGTCGTGGTCGCGACCTCGGACATTGAGTATATGGCGGACTACATTGAGGACGACGATCTCGTCATCCTGG
>CANRBT010000050.1 GCA_947628935.1 uncultured Roseburia sp.
GTTCCCCACAACATCTTGTGGCTGCTTCCTCCAAATCCCCCAGATTTTCCATCATGCGATCCAACAGGCTGCACAGCTGCCGCACCTCCGCCTCGCTCATGCCCGCCGTCAACAGCTCCTCCATCTCCTCCACATCCTGTTCGGCGCGCGCAAGCAGCGCCCGCGCCCGCTCCGTCAGCACAGGCTGCTTGAGCCTCGCATCCCGCTTGACCGGAAGCCGCTCGATCAGACCCTTGCGCTCCATGGAGGCGAGCATATTGGACGCCGTCGCCCGGGTCACGGAAAATGCACGCTCGATGTCATGCTGGCAGATCTCCTCGCCCTCATGCTCCTTTAAATACGCCATCAGCCATCGCTGCATGCCGGTCAGCGCGACCTCGCTGCGATCCTCATTCTCCACCCGCTTTGCCTCCATACGCCGATGGATCTGATTCTGGATCAAACGCATCCGATACCCTATCGTCTCATTCCGTTTCATAACTCCCCCGCCCCGATTTTTCATTGACATTATCTGTTCGTTATGTATAATTATATTGTTAGCACACTAACAATCAAAATGCAATATATTATTTAAGGAAGTGATTCATATGCTGCGGACATTGGGCGCACAGATCAGGGAATTTAAACTGCCCTCCCTGCTCACCCCCGTTTTTATGGTGCTGGAGGTGTTGATGGAGACCATCATCCCGCTTTTGATGGCGTCGATCATCGACGACGGCGTGGAAAAGGGGGACCTGCACCACATCTATGTGACCGGTATCTGGATGGTACTGGCGGCATGCTTTTCCCTCTTTTCCGGGATCATGGGAGGCGTCTTTGCATCCAGGGCTTCGACAGGCTTTGCCCGCAACCTGCGCATGGCGATGTTTCAAAACATCCAGACGTTTTCCTTCTCCAACATTGACCGGTTCAGCACAGCAGGGCTCGTCACCCGTCTGACCACGGACGTGACAAACCTGCAGAACGCCTACCAGATGCTGCTGCGCATGTGCGTGCGGGCGCCGATCAGCATTGTCTGCGCTATGGCGATGGCATTTTTCATCAGCCCCAGGCTGGCGAGCATCTATCTTGTCGCCATCCTCTTTTTAGGCGCCGTCCTTACCTTTCTCACGATGCGCGCCCATAAGTATTTTATGCAGGTATTTCCCAAGTACGATGACCTCAATGCTTCCGTACAGGAAAATGTGTCCGCGATCCGTGTGGTGAAGGCGTATGTCCGCGAGCAATATGAAAAGGAAAAATTTACCCGGGCGAGCCGGAACATCTATCACATGTTCGTCAAGGCAGAGGGGATCATCGCATTCAACAACCCTGTCATGCAGTTTTCCGTCTACGCCTGCATCATCGCCCTGAGCTGGCTCGGCGCGCACATGATCGTGGCAGGCGACCTGACCACAGGCAACCTGATGAGTCTTCTGACCTACTGTATGAATATCATGATGCACCTGATGATGCTTTCCATGTTCTTCGTCATGCTGACGATGAGCGCCGCAAGCGGACGGCGTATCTGTGAGATCCTAAACGAGACAAGCGATATCCAAAATCCCGCGGAGCCGGATTTTGAGGTCCCGGACGGCAGCATCACCTTTGACCATGTGACCTTCCGCTACAACCCCGCCTCCGCGAAGCCTGTGCTCGACGACATCTGCCTGTCCGTCCGCTCCGGCGAGACGATCGGCATCATCGGCGGCACAGGAAGCTCAAAGTCCTCGCTGGTCAATCTCATCAGCCGCCTCTACGACGTGTCCGAGGGCAGGCTTTTGATCGGCGGAAAGGACGTCCGCACCTACGACCTTACGACGCTTCGCGATGAGGTCTCCGTCGTGCTGCAGAATAACGTCCTCTTTTCCGGCACAATCTATGAGAATCTGCGCTGGGGAGACGCAGACGCAACGGACGAGGAATGCCGGTGCGCCTGCCGCCTCGCCTGCGCGGATGAATTTATCGAACATCTTCCGGACGGCTATGACACCTACATCGAGCAGGGCGGCACAAACGTCTCGGGAGGTCAGAAGCAGCGCCTGTGCATCGCCCGCGCACTGCTGAAAAAACCGAAGATCCTGATCCTGGACGACAGCACGAGCGCGGTCGATACCGCGACCGATGCCAGGATCCGCCGCGCGTTCGCCGAGGAAATCCCCGGTACGACCAAGCTCATCATCGCGCAGCGCGTCTCCTCCGTGCAGCATGCCGACCGCATCCTGGTGATGGAGAACGGTTCCGTCAACGGATTTGGCACGCACGAGGAGCTTTTAGAGAACAATGAAATCTACCGCTACATTTACGAGGCACAGACCAGCGGAAACGGTGATTTTGACGAAGGAGGTGCCGCCTGATGCCACAGCCATCCCAAACCAGCAGACCCATGCCCGGTCCACGCGGCAGAGGACCGCGCGGTCCGCGTCCCAAACTCGAGCATCCCGGCAGGCTTTGCGCCCGTCTGCTCTCCTATATCCTGAAAAAATACGCCGTACACTGCGCCGTCGTACTCGTCTGTATCTTTCTGACCGTGTTCGCCAGCGTACAGGGGACCTTATTCCTGCAGACCCTGATCGACAACTACATTCTTCCGCTGATCGGACAGCAGCATCCCGATTTTTCCCGGCTGTTCTCCGCGATCTGCCGTGTCGCCGGCTTCTACCTGATCGGTATTCTTGCCGGCTATGCAAACACACGCCTGATGGTCAACGTGACACAGGGGACGCTGCGCAGTCTGCGCGACGATCTGTTCACCCATATGGAGGAGCTGCCGATCCGTTATTTTGACACGCATTCCCACGGCGACATCATGTCGGTCTACACGAACGACATCGACGCCCTGCGCATGATGATCAGCCAGAGCATCCCGCAGTTTATCAACAGCGTCATCACGATCGTGAGCGTATTCGTCAGCATGTGCATGCTCAATATCCCCCTGACGCTCCTGACGCTCCTCATGTCCGCAGTCACCCTGGCAGCCGCCAAATGGGCGGGATCCCTAAGCTCCCGCTACTTTCTGGCGCAGCAGCACGATATCGGCGCGCTCAACGGCTACATCGAGGAGATGATGAACGGTCAGAAGGTCGTCAAGGTCTTTACGCATGAAAAAGAAAGCATCACCCGCTTTCAGGAGCTCAATGACGCGCTCTTCCACAGTGCGGACAATGCCAACAAATTCGGAAACATTTTAGGTCCCATCAACGCGCAGATCGGGAACATCAGCTACGTGCTCTGCTCCATCGTCGGCGGCATCCTTGCGCTCGGCAACGCAGGCGGTTTTACCCTCGGCGGGCTTGCCAGCTTTTTGACGTTCAACAAGAGCTTTGGACAGCCCATCAACCAGCTGAGCATGCAGATCAACAACATCGTCATGGCGCTTGCCGGTTCCGAGCGCATCTTCGCGCTGCTCGATGAGCCTGTGGAGACCGACAACGGCTATGTGACGCTGGTCCACGCAAAACAGGCGCCCGACGGTTCGCTCTGCGAGTCCGCCGCACGCACGGGACAGTGGGCGTGGAAGCACACGCACCAGGCGGACGGCAGCGTGGATTATGTAGAGCTGCGCGGGGACGTGGTCTTTGACGACGTGGACTTCGGTTACATACCGGAAAAGACCGTGCTCCACAACGTGGACCTCTACGCGACGCCGGGGCAGAAGATCGCGTTTGTCGGCAGTACGGGAGCCGGAAAGACGACGATCACCAATCTCATCAATCGCTTTTACGATATCCAGGACGGCAAGATCCGCTACGACGGCATCAATATCAACAAGATCAAAAAGGCGGACCTCCGGCACTCGCTCGGCATCGTCCTGCAGGACACCCACCTGTTCACTGCGACCGTGATGGAGAACATCCGTTACGGCAAGCTCGACGCCACAGACGAGGAGGTCATCGCCGCAGCGAAGCTGGCGAACGCGGACACCTTTATCCAGCAGCTGCCGGACGGCTATCAGACCATGCTCTCCGGCGACGGCGCAAACTTAAGCCAGGGGCAGCGGCAGCTGCTCGCCATCGCCCGTGCGGCGATCGCGGACCCGCCTGTGCTGATCCTCGACGAGGCGACCAGCTCCATCGACACGCGGACAGAAAAGATCGTGCAGGACGGCATGGACAAACTGATGGCGGGACGCACGACCTTCGTCATCGCACATCGCCTTTCCACAGTGCGCAACAGCGACTGCATCATCGTCCTCGAGCAGGGGCGCGTGATCGAGCGCGGCAACCACGAGGCGCTGATGGCATTACGCGGAAAGTACTACCAGCTCTGCACGGGAAATACCGCGGGAGCTTAGACCCGGAAATCCATGGAGGACTCCAGCTCCCATTTCCCATCCTGTGAAAGGCGGTAGACCTCGCAGGCATCTTCCTGCGCCAGCTCCTCTGATCCCTCCAGGAGCTCCTCTTCGGCTTCCTCCGTGAGCTCTGCGGTCTCCTCCAACAGCTCTTCGAACACGCCGTCGCTGTCCTCCGTGCCGGTCGCCGCCTCTGTCGCTTCCTGTGCGGCTTCCTCCTTGCGCTTCTCCTCGGTCTTTGGCGCAGTCTCCTCCGCCTTCTCGGCGATCCGCTCTCCGATCTCCTCCGCCTCGTCCGACACGTGCCTCATCTGCTCGCTATTGTAGGACTGCTTTGCGGCGGCGATGCTGTCCTCGTAGGCATGGAACGCATCCAGCTTTTTTGCGACCTCTTCAACGGTGTCACACGCCATCTCCTTCAGCTCGTCCTTGCGGTCCTCCCAATACGCGACCTCCTCCTGCAGCTCCTCCTGACGCTCTTGCTTTTCCTGCGTACTCTTTAACTCCGCATTGCGCCTCGTCATCAGATTACCCCCGTAGATGACGCCCGGAGTATCGCTTCCGTGTGCTGTTCCCGGCGAAAATACCGCTATATTCATACTCTTACCTCCTTTGAAGCACTTTCCGTCTCTCCCATATTCCCGCAACCGTCTCCCGCCCGGAGCAGAGCTTATCCGCAAGGCAAAGGAGCCACGCCTCCCTGCAGCGCGGCGGCTTCCGGTTCAGCGGGAACATGTGCTTGCGGATCATGTCCTGTTCAATCTCATTCAGTTCAAAATCCTCCATCGCATTCGCGAGCGCACGCTCCGCATGGATGAACCCATGCCACCTGTGCGTGTCATCCCTCTCGTGCCAGTCATAGAGGAAATAGTCGTGCAGCAGCGCACCCCGCACGAGCGTATGCGCATCCGTCTGTATGCCAAATCGGCGCGCCAGATAAAAGGTCACATACGCGACCGAAACGCTGTGCCGGAACACGCTCGTACTGCCGTGCTGGATGTGGCGCGCCGACTCCAGCATTCTTGAACGGCGGCAGACCTTCTTTAAGATACGGCGAAATTCCGCCTCATCCGCGGGGCTTAGCTTGATTGTCATAAAAGCTCCCGAAGCAGCTGGTTCACAAGTCCCGGATTTGCCTTTCCCTTCATCGCCTTCATCGTCTGTCCCACCAGAAAGCCAATGGCTTTCTCCTTGCCGTTCCGGTAATCCTCCACGGACTGCGGATTCTCCGCGATGACCTTCTCCACAGCGGCGCGCAGCGCACCCTCGTCGCTGACGGTCTTTAAGCCCTTCTCCTCGACATACGCATCCGGGTCGATGTCCTCGCGGAATACCAGCTCAAAGACCTCCTTTGCCACAGTGTTCGTGACGGCTCCCTCGTCTGCCAGCTCGACGAGCTTTGCAAAGTGCTCCGGCGAGAAGGATATCTCATCCGGGTCCATGCCGTTGTCCTTCAACATGCGGATCGTCTCCACCATGATCCAGTTCGACACCTTCTTCGGTCTGCCGCAGAGCGCGACGGTCGCCTCAAAGAGATCCGCGAACGCCTTATCTCCCGTCAGGATCTCGGCGTCGTAGGCGGGCAGTCCGAACTCTCTCTGGTAGCGCTCCATCTTTTCCGTGCGCATCTCCGGCTGGCGCGCCTTCACGCGCGCGATCCACTCGTCGCTGATGGAGATCGGCACGAGGTCGGGCTCCGGGAAATAGCGGTAGTCCTGCGCATCCTCCTTGGAGCGCATCGCGTAGGAATACTCCTTGTTGTCGTCCCACCGGCGCGTCTCCTGGATGACCGGCTTCCCCTCCTCCAAAAGCTCGATCTGGCGGGCGCGCTCTCCCTCGATGGCGCGTGCGATCGCCTTGAAGGAATTCAGGTTCTTCATCTCGGTACGGGTGCCGAACTCCGTCTCCCCCACCCCGCGCACGGACAGGTTGACATCGGCACGCATCGAGCCCTCATTCAGCTTGCAGTCGGAAGCGCCGAGATACTGGATAATGAGGCGCAGCTTCTCCAGGTAAGCGATGACCTCCTCCGCGGAGCGCATATCCGGCTCCGATACGATCTCGATCAGCGGCACCCCGGAACGGTTATAGTCCACGATGGACACGTCCTCCCACTCGTCATGCACCAGCTTTCCGGCGTCCTCCTCCATGTGGATCTCGTGGATGCCGACCACCTTCTTCCCTGCGGAGGTCTCGATCTCCACGCCCCCGTTGCGGCAGATCGGCAGATAGAGCTGGGAAATCTGGTAGTTCTGCGGATTGTCCGGGTAAAAATAATTCTTGCGGTCAAATTTACAGTACTGCGTGATCGTGCAGTTCGTCGCAAGCCCCACAGCCATCGCGTACTCCACCACCTGTTTATTCAACACGGGAAGCGACCCCGGCATACCGGTACAGACCGGGCAGGTGTGCGTGTTGGGCGCTCCGCCAAATGCCGTGGAACATCCGCAGAAGATCTTTGTCTTTGTCGCCAGCTCCACATGGACCTCAAGTCCTATGACTGTCTCATACGTTTTGCTCATGATCTCTCCACTCCTCACATTGCCATTGGGCTGTGCTCATAGCTCCTCGTCCGCTCGAACGCATACGCCGCGCGGATGATCTTTTTTTCCTGAAAACAATCCCCGATCAGCTGGACGCCGATCGGCAGTCCGTTCTTATCCTTGCCGCAGGGAAGGGATATCCCCGGAAGTCCCGCCAGGTTCACAGCGATCGTGTAGATATCGCCCAGATACATTTTGATCGGATCCGCCAGGGACTCCCCCAGCCGCGGCGCGGTCGTCGGCGCCGCCGGTCCCAGGATCACATCATAGGAGGCGAACGCCTTGTCGAACGCCCGTTTGATCAGCGCCTTTGTGCGCAACGCCTTCAGATAGTAGGCGTCATAGTAGCCGCTGCTCAACACGAACGAGCCCAGCATGATCCGGCGCTTCGCCTCCGCCCCAAAGCCCTCGGAACGGGATTTTTTGTACATGCCGTGCAGCTCCTCATACTCCCCTGTGCGGTAGCCGTACTTCACGCCGTCAAAACGCGCCAGGTTGGAGCTTGCCTCCGCGCACGCGATCACATAGTATGCCGGGATCGCATATTCCACAAGGCTCAGGTCGAACTCCTCCACGGCAGCGCCTTTCTTTTTCAGCTCCTCTGCGACGTGAAGCACAGCCTCTCTGACCTCGGGATCCAGTCCCTCTCCAAAATAATCCCGCGGGACGCCGATGCGCATGCCTGCCACATCATCCACCAACGCTCCGGTAAACTGATAGTCGTCGCGCAAAACCGAGGTGGAATCCTTCGCGTCGTGGGAAGCGATCACCTCCAGGATCGTCGCGCAGTCCGTCACATCCTTCGCGATCGGTCCGATCTGATCGAGGGAGGAACCATAGGCGATCAGCCCGTAACGCGACACCGTCCCGTACGTCGGCTTGAGTCCCGTCACTCCGCAGAATGAGCTCGGCTGACGGATCGAGCCGCCGGTATCGGAGCCGAGCGCATAGCTGCACTCCTCCGCCGCTACCGCCGCACAGGAGCCGCCCGACGAGCCGCCCGGCACATGTTCCGTGTTCCAGGGATTTTTCGTCTCGCCGAACGCGGACGTCTCGGTCGTGCTGCCCATCGCGAACTCATCCATGTTCGTTTTCCCCAGGATCACCGCCCCCGCCTGCTCCAGACGGCGCACAGCCTCCGCCGTGTAGGTCGGCACAAAATTGTACAGGATCTTGGAGGAGCAGGTCGTGAGAAGCCCCTCGGTACACATGTTGTCCTTGATCGCCACAGGCACGCCCGCGAGCGGTCCCGTAAGCGTCCCGTCGTTTATCTTCTTTTGTACCTCTGCGGCGCGCCGCAGGGCTCCCTCCCGGTCTACGGTCACAAAGCTGTTGACCGCTTTTTCCTTCTTTTCGATCGCATCGAGCGCTGCCTGCGCCGCTTCCTCTGCAGTCACCTCGCCCGCCTTGATCCTGCTGCCAAGCTCGACAGCAGTCAAACTCATCAGATCCATATTCCTTTCCTCTCCTGCTCTATCCTATCGTCTTTGGCACCTTGAATCCCTGATCCTTGCGCTCCGGCGCGTTTGCCAGCGTTGCCTCGCTGCCGTCCCCGTTCGTGACGACGTCCTCGCGGAACACATTGTTGACCGGGAACACATGCGACATCGGCTCCACTCCGTCCGTGTCCAGCTCGTTCAGCTTGTCGATGTAGTCGAGCATCTCGCCCATGTCCCGCTTCGCGCGCTCCTTCTCCTCGTCGCTCAGCTCGAGTTTCGCGAGAATGCCGACGTACTCGATCGTCTCGTCGGAGATCACATTTTTTTGTTTCGTTTTCAAATCTTCCACTGTCGTCTCTCCCTCTGTCTTTCCCTCTTTTATGATACGTCTTATGGCTCCAGGCGACTCAGATCACGCGGGAACAGCGTTGTCTCGCGCACGTTCTCCTCGCCGAGCAGCTTCATCGTCAGCCGTTCCAGACCGATGCCGAGTCCGCCGTGCGGCGGCATACCGTGCCGGAACACTGCAAGGTACTGCTCCATCCCCTCCGTCGTCATGCCGCGCTTTTCGATCTTTTCCAGAAGCTCCCCATAGTCATGGATGCGCTGTCCGCCGGTCGTGATCTCCAGCCCGTGGAACAGCAGGTCAAAACTGAGTGTAAACGTCGGGTCCGCCGGGTCATCCATCGCATAGAACGGGCGTTTCTTCGACGGGTAGTGCGTGACGAACACAAAATCCGCCTGGCACTCTTCCTTATAATACTGCCCGATCAGCGCCTCCTCCTCCGGCTCGAGGTCGTAGGGGTTGCGGATGTCCCTGTGGTATTTTCCCGCGACCTGCCGCTTCGCCTCGTCGAAACGGACCACGGGGATCCGCTCCACATCCGGCAGCGTGACGTCCAGCATCTTCAGCTCCTTTGCGTACTCACGCTCCAGCAGCCGCATCGTGTACTGCAGGAATCCCGTTTCCATCGCCATGATCTCCGTGAAGTCGTCGATGTAGCCCATCTCAAAATCCAGGCTCGTATACTCGTTCAGATGGCGCTTCGTATTGTGCTTTTCCGCGCGAAACACGGGCGCCGTCTCAAACACGCGGTCAAACACGCCGACCATCATCTGTTTGTAGAACTGCGGACTCTGCTGCAGGATCGCCGGACGGTGGAAATACTCCAGCCGGAACAGATTTGCGCCGCCCTCCGCGCTCTTGGCTCCGAGCTTCGGCGTGTGGATCTCCGTAAAGCCCTGCCCGTACAGGAAATCGCGAAAGCCCCGGACGATGCCCTCCTGAATGCGGAACTTCGCGCGCTCCCGCACGTTCCGCAGCGCGATCGCGCGGTTGTCCAGGTTTGTCTCCAGCGTCGTCGGCAGCTTCCATTTGGAGACGGAAAACGGCAGCGGCGCCGCCGGTACGGAAAGCACCCGTATCGCGTCCAGACGAAGCTCGAACCCGCCGGGCGCGCGCTCCTCCGCCCGAACAATGCCTTCCACCTCGACGGTCATCGCCTCCTTTAATTCCCTGATGTCAAATCGGGTCTTGCCCTCCTCAAACACGCACTGCAGCAACCCCTCACGCTTGCGCAGCACCACAAACGCCACCTCACCCATATCGCGGACCGCGTGCACAGCCCCGTTGACCTTGACGGTTTTGCCCTCATAACCACAGGCAAGAATCTCTCCGAGCTCTACCGTTTCCTTTTGTTTCACACCTGTCATATATTCCATCCCGACACTCTCCTTTTCCACACAAAAACGCCCCGGGAAAACAAAACTGTTTTCCCGGGGCGAGATTCACTGACCACAGATCCCGCGGTACCACCCGCATTGGAAGACGACCGGATCCGGCATCCTCCCACTCTGCGTGCTTAACGCGCACCCACGTCCTGACCTACTGACGGGATCGCCCCCCTGTTCAGCCAGCCTGCTCCGGAGTGTTCCCGTTATCCCCTCTCTCAAACAACGCTCTCAGTCGGTGACGTTGTATTCCTGTCGATGTCTGAGGATAAGAGTCTCCTTCCACGCTTTACCAAATGAATGTTGTATCATTTATACCACATACGTTTTGTGATTGCAAGCTATTTTTCAAAAAAAACTCTTTTTGCAGGAAATCATGCATCCGCTTCCGGTCTTTCCCCCAGCACTGCATACTGCCCCAGCAGCCGCGCAAACAGGCGGTAATAGTGCATATAGGACTTGTTCCACGCGACCTTTTTGTTGACCGCCTCAATGCTCAAAATGCAGGGAACGCCGTTTCGATCCGTAAAACGGACCTTGATGAACGACAGCACGCCCTGTCTGACAAGCGTCTGGTAGACCTCGCTTTCCCGCTCCCTCAGATACTGAATGTCGTTGAGACACCAGACGCCGTCCTTATCAAAATTCCGCTCGTAGACCTCCTCCGCCACCGCAGACTCCGTCTCCGCGATCAGCTGCGGCGACAGCTGCGCCTCCCCCGCCATGCTGCAGATCCGATACGGCGACCCCGCATACACGAGAATGCGCTGGATGCCGAAGTTCGTGACAAATTCGTCGAGAAGCTCATACAGCGGATAATCCCTGTTCCGGTAAACGGAATCCATCAGCACGCACAAGATATCACCCAATGACATATCGCCCCGGCTGTCAATGCGCTTTGCGGGCGCCTTTGTGCTCTTCACAGTCTCGAGATCCCCGTGCATGTCCCGGTTGTAAATGATGTAACGGTCACGCCCCTTCTCCTTTGCCCGGTACAATGCGAAATCCGTCAAAAGAAACAGATCCTCGTAATTGGACGCGTCCTTCGGGAAGGATGCACAGCCGATGGAGAGCGTAACCGCCGGACTGTCCTCCTGATTGTCCGGGAACGAGGTATGGACCACGTTCTTGATGCTGCGCATCCGCTCCCGCATGTTCTCCATGTCATAGACGTCATAGAAGATCACGAGGAACTCATCCCCGCCGATGCGCCCCACGACGCCGTCGTCTCCGACCTGCCGCTCCAGATCCGCCGCGACCATCTTGATGACCTTGTCGCCGTACATGTGACCGTAGGTGTCGTTGACGTCCTTAAAATTGTCGATATCGATAATGGCGAGCGCGGTATTCTGAATCTTGCGAATGTCGATCATGTCGATCGCGAGGTTGGTGATCTCCGCCTTCGCCATCAGCCCCGTGAGGGAATCGACCTCCGTCTGTCTGCGCCAGTTCTGCTGATACTCCGTCCCCAGATGCACAAAGCCGACACCGACGATATACTTCCCATCCTCGTAAATGGAAGCTCCCCGCACGGTCGTACACACGATCCGGTCGTCGTCGTTGATCAGGTTCCGGTTCGACTGCAGGACGAACTTGCGCGTGCCGCCGCGAAGATCCTGTATCAGCTGATGGATCTCACGGGTCTTCTCCCCCGCATGCCGCACCAGAAAATCCTCGAACTCCTGCAGGGTGATGACATAGATATCCCGCTCCTTGTTCTCCACATGATAGAGACGGACGACGTCCTTTAAGGGATCATAGGCGAAGTAGGTGTCCCCATAGAGCTGAAACAGCGCGTTCTGCCGCTTCAGATCATAGCTCTGCGTGCGCTCCGATTCCAGCAGCCGCTCCGCGTCGATCAACCAGATCCGTACATTTTCCTCCGACGTCCCTTCTTTCAGCTGAGCCGAAAAATAGACCTTATCCCCCTCCTCGTTACACAAGCGGAGCAGAAACCACTGATCCATCACCCGATTCCGTATATAATGGAGAAACACATCATGATCCTCTTCCACGACAAACCGGTCCATCGGATCCATCGAGCGATTGCCTATGAACTGATAAAAGTCAGAATCCGCTGACAGAACACTGTAGTCCTCCATATCCATAATGACATCATGAATCACGTTGTTTCCCATAGCTATTTCCCTCAAATATTTTTTGCAAAAAATTTTCCGCGTACATTATACACCAATTTGTCAGAAAATGGAATGTAGAAATTGCGGATTTTTGTTTTTACAGAAGACCTTGCTCCTGCAGCCGGGAAAGAAACGCTTCACATCCCTGCGCAATCTCAGAATACGCCACATCGAACCGCCTGGTGTACCAGGGATCGTCGATATCGCCCGGACGTTCCGTGAAATCAAGCAGCCTGCAGAGCTTGTCGTCGGGATCGCCGCCAAACTCACGCATCATGCTGCGGATGTGATGCTGTTCCATTCCAATCAGATAGTCGTATTCCTCATAGTCGGCGCGCCGGATCCTGCGTGCCGTCTTTGCCGCCATGCCGTAGTCCGTCTGCGGGCTCGTCCCAATACCATGGCGCGCAAGTTCCGCCCTCGCCGCCGGATAAATGTGATTGCCGATCTCCTCATTGCTTGTCGCTGCGGAGGCAATGAGGAAGCGGTCTGTGAGACCGCGGTCGGCGACGAGATGTTTCAATGTGAACTCCGCCATGGGGCTGCGGCAGATGTTGCC
>CANRBT010000051.1 GCA_947628935.1 uncultured Roseburia sp.
TCCTCCTGCATCGTGTCCACGAACACCTCCCCCGTCTTCTCCTCGGGAAACAGCTCGGTATTTCCCGTCAGGGTCGGAATGTTCTGCAGCGTCCGCTCCAGCGTCTCCAGCTGCTGCGGCGTCAGCACACTCTCCAGCGTCATTGCCGCCTCCTGTCCGGCGGCTGCCTGCGCGGCGGCTGTCTCCTGCCCGGCCGCGGTCTCCTGCGGCAGTGCCGCCGGATCCTTTTCGTTTGGCAGGAAGATATCCATCAGCTTCTCATAGAGCGCGAACGACTCCGCGGGGGCGGTTCCCTCCTCCCCCGCAAGCGCCTCCACGATCTGCCCTGCCGCCAGCTCCATCTCGCCCAAAATGGCATGGCGGTTTGACAGGTACTGGTCGAACTGCGCCGCCGAGCTCTCCGTCACGGGAAGGCCCAGCTTGGTCATCTGCACGACGGTCTGCACGTTCGCCTCCGGGTAATTCGCAATGAGCTTCGCCATCTGAAGGACGCTCTCCCGATTCACCGGCAGCTGCTCCTGCATCATGGCGTCGACCATGGCAAGCGTCCGCTCGCTCACAGGGACCTGCGCCGCGGTGAGCGCGTTCAGAAGGATGGGATTTCCCGTGTTCCCCACCCCTGCATAGGGGCGGATCGACACAGTCGCCCCGTCGTTCGCACGGACCTGGAAGAACATCGACGTGCCCGGCTGGATATCCACCTTTCCCTCCAGGCGCGCCAGGATGACCTGCCCGTTGCCGAGCGCCAGCGCCACTTTCCCGCCTTTGATCTGGTTCACAGTCCCCTCGAAGATACTGCCCGCCGACATCTCGCTCACGCTGGACACCATCTTCTGGGTCCCCTGCGCGCTGCGCAGCTCCTCCGTTCCGTTTGCCACATTCCGGCTGTACTGTCCCAGCTTGTCAGAAATCTGCATAAACGCTCCCCACCTTTTCTACGTCCTTCCGTCAACACAACGCGATGCCTCACACAAAACGCCCGATAAAGCTCCTCCTGTGGATCGGAGACGGACCGAACCTTTGCAGCGCGGCTATGTGCTCCTTCGATCCGTAACCCTTGTGGGACGCAAACCCATACATCGGCATTTCCTTATCGTATGCGATCATCATGCGGTCCCTTGTCACCTTCGCGACAATGCTCGCCGCCCCGATAGAAATGCTCTTCGCATCCCCCTTGACGATCGCCACCTGCGGGATCTCTACCCCCGGGATCGTCACAGCATCGTTTAATAATATATCGGGTCTTACGCTCAATTTGCTTATAGCCTCGCGCATCGCCTCGTAGGTCGCCTGGAGGATATTGATCTCGTCGATGCGCTCCGGACCCACGACGCCGATCCCGACCGCGACCGCACGCTCCAGAATGACATCGTAGAGCTCCTCCCGTCTCTTTGGCGAAAGCTTTTTGGAATCATCGATATAGAGGATGTCGCAGTCCTTGGGGAAAATGACCGCTCCCGCCACGACCGGTCCCGCCAGCGGTCCTCTCCCCGCCTCGTCCACACCGCAGATCTGCGCGTATGCGGCATATTCCCTCTCATACCTCCACAGCGCCTCCGTGCGCCTTTGCTCCGCATAAAAACGCGCAAGGCGTCCCCTCGCCTGCTCCACGATCCTTCGCACCCCGGACCGCTCGTCCGACTGATATCTCTCGATAAAAGAAGGCAGCATCGAATCCTCTGCCGCCCTGTAAGCCTCCCGTATCGCGCCGATCTTTTCCTCAGCCATTTGTCTGTTCTCCCCTGTACGTTCGATCCCCGGGCTCCTCCAATGTGATACGCCCTATTTTCCCGCTGCGGAACTCCTCCAGGAGCAGCTCCGCCGCCTTCGCATAGTCCGGTTCTCCGCCTTTTTTGATACAGTGGCGGTTCTCCGCGATCCTGCCCAACACCTCCGCAGGCTCCCCCTTCTCCTCCAGCGGCCGCTCCTCTGTCCCATACCGCCCGCTCAGAGCCCCCGGACAGATCTTTGCCAGGGCAGCGATCAGCTCCAGCGACAGCTCCTCCCTGTTTATGATCTCATCCCGTATCGATCCGATCAGCGCCAGATGCAGCCCGACCGTCTGGTCCTCAAACTTCGGCCAGAGAATGCCCGGCGTATCCAGCAGCTCCACGTTTTTATGCAGCCGGATCCACTGCTTTCCCTTCGTTACCCCCGGTTTGTTCCCCGTTTTTGCGCACGCACGCCCTGCGTAGGAATTGATGAACGTGGACTTCCCGACGTTCGGGATGCCGACCACCATCGCGCGCACCGGACGGTTTTTGATCCCGCGTCTGCGGTCGCGTTCGATCTTCTCCCGGCACGCCTCCATGACGACCTCCGTCACGCGCTTCATGCCCGCCCGGTTTCGCGCATCCAGACGGACGACGTGATAGCCCTGATCCTGAAAATACCGCTCCCAGCGCTCGCACGCCGCCGCATCCGCCAGATCCGCCTTGTTCATCAGGATCAGACGCGCCTTGCCCTTCCCGAGCTCATCTATGTCGGGATTCCTGCTGCTATATGGGATGCGGGCGTCCACCAGCTCGATCACAAGATCGATCAGCCTGATGTCCTCCTGCATCTGGCGCTTTGCCTTTGTCATATGTCCCGGATACCACTGAAACTGCATGCTCTTCTCCCTGTCTGCCGAAATCCCGGCACTACGTTTTGTCTGCGCATCACGCTCCGCATTTATTCCGCATAGGGCGCCGTCTCTGTGAGCTTTCCGACGATCAGGTAACGGCTCTCCGGCTCGTTCTTGATACAGGTGGAGAGAACGATGAGCGGCGTATTCTCCTGCACGTCCTCGACCTGGCGCGTATGGGAGATCGAATCGCCGTCCGCCATCGCGTTGACCTGCTCCAAAAACGCATTTCTCGCATCCGCCAGCGTCACTTCATAATATGCGGGGAGATAGATGTCCGAAAACCGGGACGCCGCGCAGATCGTATAGGTCAGCCGCGCATCCTCGGTATAGACGATGATCTCGGGATTCTCCGCAAAAAAGTCCGCATCCTCGTAGGAATGCAGTGAATTGAACATCGCCCCTGTCGAGCGCATGTCATGCCCGTAGAGCACAGTGATCAGATCCGAAAAGTCCTTCGCATTGACCTGGTTCGTATAGATACATCCCGGATAGCCCTGGGAGTGATCCAGATTGTGATTCAGATAGTAGTTGTCCGTCTCGCACTGCAGGATCGGGTAATCCACATCGGTCCCCGGCACGGTCAGCCACGCATAGATATCCTCGTTTGTCTCCCGCAGCTCGTCAAAGTCGTACAGACGCTCTGCCTCTGCCTCGATCTCCTCCTGCGGCTCCTCCGTCTCGATCTCCGGGAGGGTCGGCATCACCGGCTGCCGCAGCGCCGCAAACTGCTCCTCGCTGTCATGCAGACCGTTAAAATAATGTACCGCATAGCCGCCGCATCCCAAAGCCACGACCACTGCGGCAAGGATCAGGCAGCACGCCACACGTTTTTTCTCCCACAACGTCTTTGCTGTCCTTTTCAGGCTTTCCATATTCATTTCTTTTCCGCCTCCTCGTAAAACAACGCAAGCTCCAGCTGCAGGAGCGCATCCCTGTCGGGATAAAATTCCTCCAGCCCGGTCTCGTTCTTTATCTCGCCCGTGAGCACATACATGTCATCCATCGAAAAATCATAGCCCAGCGCCTCTGTCGCAAGGTATGTCACCTGCGCGGCATTCATGCTCATCTGGATGTAGCTGTTCAGCTCCTCCAAAAGCTTTGCCGGGATCGTCATGTCCTTCTTGACCGCGCGCTTCGCCTGCTCCGCGAACGCCGTCAGGTACTGCTTCTGCCGCGCCAGCCTGGTATAGGCGCTCTCCGGGATCTCCGTGTCCCGCGTCCGCACAAAATGCACGACACGCTCCCCCTCCAGGTGCACAGTGGCGCCCTCGACGAACGCAGGATCCAGCATCGTGTAATCCTGATCCATCGTGACATCCACACCGCCGACCGCGTCATTGATCGGAACGATGCAGTCCAGGTTCAGCGCCGCAAAGCCGTGGATCGGAATGGCTCCCAAAAGCTCCCACACGCGGTCCGTCACCAGCTGCGCGCTCTGCAGCAGACCGTCGCCGTACGCATACTGCAGGGCGAGCTGTCCCTCCTGCGACCCCGACGGCTCGCCGTTGAGGTCGTAGCACTGCAGCGTCACCATCGTGTCCCTCGGCACGGAGATCACACGGATCTTCTTTTCCACGGTATCGAGCGATACCAGAAAGATGGCATCCGACTGTCCCCTGCTGTTTCCGCTGTCATCCGGTCCGTCCATGCCGCCCTCCTTGTCAACGCCGATGCAGAGGATATTGATATAGTCGCCCCGGTACGCATAATCGACGCCGTCATAGGTGACAACGGGCTGGTCGTCCCACGTTTCCACGACCCATGCAAAGGGATTCCCGTCCTGAGACAGCAGGCTGTTCCTTCCATACCACCTTGTAATACCATATACTATGACGATCAAAATTGCAAGACCTGCCACAATGCCTATTGCGATCTTTTTCTTCATTGTCTTCTCCAAAAAAAAGCTATATGCCGCCTCGCGGCATATAGCTTTTTGTCACATATCCGTCTGATACCGGAAACCGATTATGCGTTGGTCCTGCGCTTTACGCACACTGCAGCGCCGCATGCAGCCGCTGCTGCGAACAGCATCACCATCGGAAGGCTGCTCTCTGCGGTCTTCGGGGAAGTAGCGCCCTTACCTGCCGCTGCTGCCGTGCTCGTGCCCGGAGCGACATAGTTGTCAGCGTACTGCTCGCCGCAATCGCAGTAATGCATCGTATAGCCCCAGGTCGTAGCCGTCGGAGCTACCGTGTACTCCTGCCAGTAGTGATAATGAGAAGCTGACGCCCGCTGAAGCTCTGCTGCCACAATGGAAAGAGAGTTGAAATATCCTGCTGCAACGCCTCTATTCACATCGATATACTGGATCGCAATGGACTCCACCGTTCCGTCGCTCTTCAAGTGCTTCACATTTGCGACAGTGAATCCCGGCTTTAAGCCCGGCACCTTGAACTCGACAAGCTGTCCTGCCTTAAAGTTTTCCGGCGCCTGAACATCCGTAACCGCCACGACCGCGTCTGCGGAATAGTTCATGCCCAGATCCGCCAGAGCCGTATGGATCTCCGCCTGGCTGTTGCTTGCTACCGCAGTTGCCAGCTTCTGAACATTCGTTTTGACCGTCTCGCTGCTATCCTTGTAAGACGTACTTGTGCTGGCATAGATTGCGCTGCCTGCATTATTCGCCTCGGTGCTCGAGATCGCAGGCGTTGTCGCCGTTGTCGGGCTCGGAGCCGCAAATGCCGTTACGCTCATGCCAAGGCAGAGCACCATGCTCAAAGCCGCTGTCAAAAACTTCTTCTTCATTGTTCCTTCTACCTCCATGTGATATGTATTTTTGCAATCCTTAATAAAATTGCTGATTTCAATATACCCCCCCCTACGCGCGTTTGTCAAGACATTTCTTCCCCATTCCCTCACAGTTTTTTTGCAGGAAACGTTCTTTTTATTGTATCATTTGCACAAAAATCCTACAGAAATCCCAGCTCCCCCCAGGGCGCGACCCGAAACCACGCCTTTCCGATGATGTATTCCTTCCTGATATTTCCGATATTCGCATAGCGGCTGTCCTCGCTGTTGTTTCGGTTATCCCCCAGCACAAAGAACTCATCCGCCCCCAATGTGATCTCCTCCGACGCCAGCCCGCCGTCTTCCATAGCCGCGACGTCGGTCTCCTCGTCGAACAGCTCTCCGTTGACATAGAGCACGCCGTCCCGGATCAGCACAGTGTCCCCCGGCACGGCGACCACACGCTTGACATAGTAGTGCGACTTTTCATTCCCGTTCGGCAGGAACACGATAATGTCGTTCGGCTTCGGGTTCGTCACCTTATAGATAAAGCGGTTGACGAGGATCTCATCGCCGCCGTAAAGCGTCTCCGCCATCGACTGCCCGACGACGCTCGTGCGCAGTCCGATAAAATAGACAAACGAAAACGCCACCAGCAACGTGATCAGGATCTCCGCCATCCAGACAAAGATCTCCCGCACGAGAGCCATATTGATCTTTTTCCTTTGTTTTCCGAAATGCAATCCACTCTTTTGTCTGCGCATCCTATTCCTCAAACATAAAACAGCCACGCCGGTTCCTGTTACACAGTAACACAAACCGCGTGGCTCTTCAATCGGAACTTTCTTCCGCCCCGTCCGATACCGAAAACCGATGATGCGTTGGTTCCGGACAGCCTTATTTTACGAGTTCTTTGACCTTTGCCTTCTTTCCTACGCGGTCTCTCAGGTAGTACAGCTTCGCACGTCTCACCTTACCCTGACGCACCACCTCCACCTTCTCGACGTTCGGAGAATGCAGCGGCCAGGTCTTCTCCACGCCGACGCCGTTGGAGAGCTTCCTCACGGTAAAGGTCGCGCGGTTGCTGCCGCCCTGCTTCTTGATCACAGTACCCTCAAATACCTGGATCCTTTCGCGGTTGCCCTCTTTGATCTTACCGTACACTTTTACGGTATCTCCGACACGGAACTCCGGCACCTCCGCCTTGAGCTGCTCCGCCTCGATGCTCTGAATGATCTCGTTTGCGTTCATCTTGTGACCTCCTAATCTTATGGATGTTCTTAATACGTCATTTCGTAACAGAGGACCATCTATTTTCCCACAACTGTTGTATTTTAACATGGGACTGCGGAAATGTAAAGTGTTTTTTAGGATTCTCCCTTCATCCAGTATACATGTCCCTTCGCAAAACACAGCCCCAGCGCTTCCTGCAGACGCATGGACGCCCCGTTCCGCTCCTCCACATGACCGTAGGGGGTGTAACCGCATTCCAGCATCCGATTGATGACATAGGTCTCGAGCGCCTTCGCGATGCCATGCCCGCGGAACTCCGGCAGCACCAGAAGCATCCCGACGCTCCCCTCCTCGTGCATCCCCGCGAAGCCTGCCGGCTCGCCGCCCAGAAATGCCCCGAACAGCCACCCCCGCTCGATGCGTCCCCGCAGGTCATCCTCCGAGAGCAGGTCATAGTGCCGCAGCACGAACGGAAGCTCCTCCTCCGTCAGCGGACGGATCAGGGGAACCTCCCCCGCCCGGGCGGCTCCCCCGGTCTGGAACAGCCCCCGGTTCGGCAGCTTCTCGCGCCTCGTGTAGACCGCCTGCCGGCAGACCATCCGCGGCGACAGCCCGAGGATCCGCTTTGCGGGCTCCACCATATCCTCCTGGTGCAGCGCAAGCCACGCGACCTTGCCGCCTGTCACGGCACGCAGCCGCTCCAACAGCCCGACGCCGGAGGATCCGTCTTCCGCCGTATGAAAATAGATGCCGCTTACGACATCCCTTAAGCAGACGGCGCTTCCCTCGCGGCAGACGAGCTGCGCCTGCCCCCGGTCGATCAGCTCGGTCATGTCTGTGTGCATCAGCTTGTCCCGGTACAGCTGCGCACGGCAGTCCGCAAGCTGCTCATACACCCGGTACAGGTCCGGTCTGCGCTCCCTGGTCCGGCGGATCGCCTCCTGCCTGCGCCACGCCTCCGTCTTTTTCGGGTCCCCGGTCAGCAGCGCCTCCGGCACCCGGCGCCCCATCCATTCCTCGGGGCGGCTGTATTGCGGGTACTCGAGCAGATTCCCGTGAAACGATTCCGTCTCCGCCGAGCTGCCGTTGTGCAGCACACCCGGGATGAGCCGCCCGACGGCATCCACCAGCACCATCGCCGCGAGTTCCCCGCCCGTCAGGACATAATCGCCGATGGAGATCACATCGGTCACGGTCTCCTCGAGCACGCGCTCGTCGATGCCCTCGTAATGACCGCAGAGCAGCACCAGCTCCTCCTCCTTTGCCAGTTCCTCTGCGATGCTCTGGGTAAACGGGATGCCCTGCGGGGTGAGGTACACCGTGCGGATGCGTCTTCCCCCCGTCGCCGCGCGCCACGCGTCATAGACGGGCTGCGCCTGCATCAGCATCCCCGCGCCGCCTCCATACGGATAATCGTCCACCTTCCTGTGCTTATCGTGCGTATAGTCCCGGATATCGACGGCGTCGAGCGAGAGCAGCCCTTCCCGCTGCGCCCGCCCGATCACGCTCTCCGAAAGCCCGCTTTTTACCGTCTCCGGGAACAGGGTCAGTATATGTATCTTCATGGCGTCCTCCGGCTTCCCGCGCTATAAGGACAACAGCCCCACTCCGATATTGGCGACGAGCGCCAGCACACAGATCACGATCGTCACGATCCCGATGACCATGGCGGCGATGCCCATGCCCTTCTTTCCCGACGCCCTTCCGCGGTTCCCGTACACGATGCCCATCATGCCGAACACAATGCCGAGCAGCACATTCAACAGCAGACCGATGACCAGCCCGACCAGCGAGAGCACCAGCCCCATCGTCGCATGGCGCGACATATCCGTCCCCCGCACATACACGACCTGCCCTCCGTCCGGCTGCCCGTTTGCTCCCATGACCGGCTGCCCGTTCTCCGGCAGCGGCTGGCAGAGCACGCCCGTCAGCTCGTCGATGTCCTTTTTGTATGCGCTCTTTGGCACGTGGCCCGTGAAACCCGTCATATCCTTTTCCTTGCCGTAGACGCCCGGCAGCCACATATCCCGCGTCCACGCCTCGATATGGAACCGTCCGTTCTGATAACTCCACACCAGGAATTTCGGGATCTCGATGAACCCGCCTCCCGCGCGGAACACCTGCTCCCCCTTGAACTGCACGAGCTGAAAGCCGTGCTTCTGCAGAAAATCATTCATGATATACTGAACAAAATCGTCCGGTCTGTCCAGCTGTATCTCCCTGATATATCTCGCCATAACCAATCCTCCTTCTTTTTCCTCTCGGTTTACTCATGCTCCCCTGCGGGCGGCGCCGCATTCAGCTCCCGCAGTCCCGGCAGCAGATGAACGCACATCGTGCCGCCTTCGATATCCACGCTGCGGATGCATTCCCGGATCGCCGGGATCATCAGCTCTGTGCCGTCCGCCTGCCGGACGATATAGACGTCGTTCGCGCCGGTCTGCAGGACATCCGCAAGCTCCCCCAGCGCCTCGCCCTCATCGGTGCCGACCGCAAGCCCGATCAGGTCTGCGATGAAATACTCGTTTTCCTCCAGGCGTACCGCATGTTCCCGCGTCACATAGAGCTTCTTCTGACGGTATTTCTCCACGTCATTGATATCGTCCAGCCCCTTAAATTTCACGATGACCAGATTCTTGAAGAATTTCACGCCCTCGATCTCCAGTGTGATCCGCTCCTTCCCTGTGTCGAGGATCACCTCCTTCAACTGCCGATATCTCGCGGCATCGTCCGTGGTCGGAAAGACCTTGACCTCTCCCCGCACGCCGTGCGTCGTGGTGATCACTCCTACCTGCAGCATTTCCTCCATCGCAGCTCCCCCCTGTACCGTTCTCCTGACTGACATGAAGAAAGGCTATCCCATTCGCGGGTTCCCCCGCTCTTAAGACAGCCTCCGGTCTACTGTACGATCTCCACAATGACCTTCTTCTCTTCCTTTGAAGCAGCAGCCTTCACCACAGAACGGATCGCCTTTGCGATCCTTCCCTGCTTGCCAATGACCTTACCCATGTCGGACTGCGCCACGCGCAACTCGATGACAATGGTCCTTTCATTCTCAGTCTGGGTCACCGCTACCTCATCCGGGCAATCGACGAGTGATTTCGCAATTACTTCCACTAATTCCTTCATTGGTTCCACCTCACGAATCCTATTTCTCGATGCCTGCTTTTTTGAAAATACGAGCTACGGTATCTGTCGGCTGCGCGCCGTTTGCCAGCCACTTCTTTGCCAGCTCCTCATTGACATGATACTCGCTCGGCTCCTTGGACGGATCGTAAGTACCGATCTCCTCGATGCACTTCCCGTCTCTCGGAGATCTGGAATCCGCAACCACGATTCTATAGTAAGGAGCCTTCTTCTGTCCCATTCTTCTCAATCTGATCTTTACCGCCATCTCTTTCACCTCCTTTGTCTGTGATAAAACGATATTTTAGAAAGCGCTGTGCGCTGTTTCTAACGTTTTTCTCCCGCCCTAAAACGGAAGCCCCTTAAATATGCCGCCGCGTCTGCCGCGCTTCATCATGCCGGGCATCTGCTTCATCATCTTTTTCATCTGCTCGAACTGCTTGACCAGACGGTTGACCTCCGCGATATCGACGCCCGCCCCCTGCGCGATCCTGCGCTTCCTGCCCGGATTCAACAGTCCCGGATTCCGGCGCTCCTGCGGCGTCATGGAATAGATGATCGCTTCCGCGCGGGAGAGGCTTTTCTCCGCCTGACCCTCGTCGATGTCCGGCAGCGCGCCGGCTCCCGAACCGCCAAGCCCCGGCAGCATGCCAAGGATGCTCGAGAATCCGCCCATCTTTTTCATCTGACTCATCGACTCCAGATACATCTCAAAGTCAAACTCATTTTTCCGCATCTTCTCTTCGAGCTTTCTTGCCTGGTCCTCGTCGATCTCCTCCTGCGCCTTCTCGATCAGCGTGAGCACATCGCCCATGCCGAGGATGCGGGACGCCATGCGGTCCGGATAGAACTGCTCCAGATCCGAAAGCTTCTCTCCCATACCGGCGTAAAAGATCGGCTTGCCCGTGACCGCGCGGATCGAAAGCGCCGCGCCGCCCCTGGTGTCGCCGTCGAGCTTGGTGAGGATCACGCCGTCGATGCCGACGCGCTTCTCAAAGGTCTGCGCCACGTTCACGGCATCCTGACCGGTCATGGAATCCACGACAAGCACGGTCTGATGTACTGTGACATGGTTCTTGATGCGGACGAGCTCGACCATCATATCCTCGTCCACATGGAGACGTCCCGCCGTATCGAGGATCATGACATTGCATTCCTGCTTTTCGGCGTGCTCGCGCGCCGCCTTCGCAATATCGACGGGGTTCTGCTTCTCCCCCATCGCAAACACCTCGACGCCCTGCTTCTCCCCGTTGATGCGGAGCTGTTCGATCGCCGCCGGGCGGTATACGTCGCATGCGACGAGCAGCACCTTCCTGCCCTTCGCCTTGAACTTTCCGGCGAGCTTTGCCGCCGTCGTCGTCTTGCCGGCGCCCTGCAGACCCGCCATCATGATGACCGTGAGCGCCTTCCCCGGCTGCAGCGCGATCTCCGTCGTCTCGGAGCCCATCAGACGAATCATCTCCTCGTTCACGATCTTGATGACCATCTGCCCCGGGTTCAGCCCGTTCATCACGTCCTGCCCGATGGCGCGTTCCTCCACATCCTTCACGAACTGCTTGACGACCTTAAAATTGACGTCCGCCTCCAAAAGCGCCAGCTTGACCTCGCGGAGCGCCAGCCTGACGTCCTCCTCGCTCAGGCGTCCCTTGCTGCGCAGGCCCTTGAATACATTTTGCAATTTCTCCGATAAGCTGTCGAACGCCATCTATAGCTCCTCTAATATCTGATTGGAGATCCGCTCGATCTCCGCGATCACCGCTTCCTCATGGTTCCTGTGGAACGTACCCGCAAGCCTGTGGATCTCCTCCACGCGCCGCTTTACCGCCATGAACTTTGCAACCAGATGCAGCTTCTCCTCATAGCCCTCCAGCATTCTCGTACAGCGCCGCACCATGTCGTGCACGCCCTGCCGGCTGATCCCCTCCGCGTCCGCGATCTCACCGAGCGAGAGATCCTCGAACACAAAATCCTCGTAGATGCGCCGCTGGCGGTCATTCAAAAGCTCTCCGTAAAAGTCGTAGAGGTACGCCTGCACAACCTTTTCTTCCATTTTCTCACATTCTTCCGTCTTCTGCATGTCGTTGCCTAAGGTAGAGTAGCATAAAAGAAACGGGGTGTCAAGTATTTTTTCTTGACACCCCGTCCGGAACGCTAATTCAGAGAAATCGCCATATCGAAGGTATCTCCCTCGAAATTGTCATCCCACAGATCATAATATTCCAGCGTAAAATCCCTTACCTCCTTCGGCACGATGTAGATCAGGTCGCCGGTCTCGGTCTCTCCCGCCCCGATGTTGTACTCGCCCGGCAGCGCCGACGAGAAGCTCGGATCGGGATAGTTCGCCTCCCCCGTCTGCTCTCCGCCACCCCAGAGGATCTCGAAATCCGTGTTGCTCATCGGGATCGTATCGCCAAACGTGTTGGTGATCGATACATTGACGATCAGAAACGTGTACTCCTCGCCCTCCGGCACATAGCCCTCCAGACTGTCCTCCGCGGAGACAGAATTGACCTTCAGATCAAAGAACGCGCTCTCCATCACGTCGCTCTGAGAGATGTGGTACGTCTGACCGTAATTCCTTCCGTCCGCCTGCATTGCATTGGAAAAATCGTCGAGCAGGCTGCCGCCTTCCTCCTCGTCTGCCTCCGTTCCCGCATCCGCGTCGGCGTCTGTATCTGCTTCCGAACCCGCCGCATCGCCTGCGCCCGCGTCCGCATCCGTGTTCTCCACATCGGACGACTGCGCGTCGGACGTGTTATCCCCGCATCCGGCGAACAGCGTACCAAA
>CANRBT010000052.1 GCA_947628935.1 uncultured Roseburia sp.
CTCCTCTCCTTTCAGATGACTTTTCTGCTATGATAACAGACCAGGCTGAATTTACCGTGACACGTCTGTGACTAAATCGTCACTCTGCGCATGACGGAAGCGGTCCCCGGATCCCCCGTCCTTGTAGATGCGGATGGTGAACCTTGCCCCTCCCCCGTTCTCGTTTTCCGCCCGGATCGTACCGTTTTGTTCCCTTACGATCATGCCCGCCAGCGCGAGTCCGATACCGACGCTCTCCTCGCTGCTCCGCTCCCCCTTGTAAAAGCGTTCAAAGACATGCGGCAGATCCTTCTTGTCGATCCCCTCCCCGGTATCCGTGATGACAAGCTCGGTATAGATCGCATTTTCCCTGCCCGCAAGACGGATCTCCCCGTCCTCCGGCGTGTGCTCCATACAGTTTTTGACAATGTTCGCGATCGCCTCCATCATCCACCCGGGGTCGCAGCAAAGCGCCGCACCCTCCTCCACCTCCAGGATCAGGCGCACCCCTGCAAGCTCCAGCGGGATGAGCAGCGGCTCCACTGCCCGCGCCGCAAGCCCTCCTAACCGGCATTCCTGCGGCTGGAACACCACTGCGCCCGCATCGAGCTTCGACATCTTCAACAGCACATCGATGAGCCACTGCACCCTCGCAAGAAGCTTCCGCAGCATCGCGGGATGCCCGGTCTGACACTCCTCCTCCAGCATGGCGCATACCAGATTCATCGAAGTCAGCGGCGTGCGCAGCTGGTGAGAGAGATCCGCCAACGCATCCGCAAGCCGGCGCCGTTCCTGCGCAAGCTCCCGGTTCTGCTCCCACAGGCGTGACAGGAGCTTGTTGATCTCGTTTTCCAGAATGCTGAGTTCTCCCTCCTCCACATGCTCCAGCAGCCTGTTGTGCTCCCCGTCCAGCCTTTCATCCAGCTTTCCGGCGAGCACGGCGATCCTCCGATAGCGCAGATAGGTCGTTCCCAAATGAAAGAACGCCATCGCGCTCCACATCAGCGCAATGGCGACAGTTCGATACCGGACGCTCATGCCAATGCCCGCTCCTCCAAGAGCAAGCAGGAACGCCAGCTGTATTCTGATCTCCCGATTTCGCAGGTACTCCGATACGGTATAGCTCCTCTCCCTCACAGGTCACCTCCCGTCCCGCAGCTCTGATAGCCCATACCGCGCACAGTGCGGATCAGCACAGGCTCCTGCGGGTCCTCCTCGATCTTTTCGCGCAGCCGTTTGATATAGACGGTCAGCGTGTTATCCCCGACAAACTCTCCCGCCATATCCCACAGCTCGGAGAGAAGCTGCCTGCGCGTGAACAGCTGCCCCGGATGAGATGCAAACAACAGCAGGAGACGGTATTCCAAAGCCGTCAAAAAGAGTTCTTCCCCGTTCCTCTGCGCCACCCCTTTCGTCACGTCAACTGTGACCGGTCCGAGCCGCAGCACGGACTGCGCCTTTCCGGCGCGTCTTAGCACGCTCTTCATCCGGGAGACCAGCTCGCGCGGACGGAACGGCTTGGCGATGTAGTCGTCCGCACCCAGATCCAGCCCCGTCACCACGCTGAACTCGTCCGCGGACGCCGTCAGGAAGATGACCGGGATGTCCCGCACAGCCTTGATCCCCCTGCACGCCGCATAGCCGTTTCCCTCCCGCAGCGTGACATCGAGCAGGATGAGGTCGAACTCGCGCTCCTCTGCGCAGGCGATCGCCTCCGCCTGCCCGTCCACGGCAGTCACAAAAAAATCCTCACGCCGCAAAAACTCGGTAAGGGTCTCTACCAGCGTCCTGTCATCTTCCACAAGCAGGATCTGCATGAATCCGTCTCTCCTTATTTCATCACGATGTTGACAATTCTGCCCGGCACATAGATCTCCTTTACGATCGTCCCGGTCAGCTTCTCCGCAATCGCCTCCTTCGCCTTCGCGATGACGGCTTCCTTCGCCTCGTCCTTTCCGATCGCGATCGTTCCCTTGATCTTTCCGTTGATCTGCACGGCGATCTCGACCGTGTCCTCGACCGTCTTCGCCTCGTCATAGGACGGCCAGCTCTGCTGGTACACATAGCCGCTGCCGCCGATCTTCTGCCAGAGCTCCTCTGTGATGTGCGGGGCGACCGGATTTAAGAGCACGAGCAGCGTCTGATACTCGCCCTTTGTGATCGCATTCTTTTTCGTAAACTCATTGAGCAGCGCCATCATCGCCGCGATCGCCGTGTTATATTTCAGGCTCTCATAGTCGCTGCTGACCTTTTTGATCGTCTGATGCATCCGGGTCTCAAGATCCGCCGAATATCCTGTCTCCTCCGTCATGATATCCTGCAGCTTCCAGACGCGCTCCAAGAAGCGGCGGCAGCCCTTTACTCCGTCCTCCGACCAGGAAGCGCTCAGGTCGAACGCCCCGATGAACATCTCATAGGTGCGCAGCGTGTCGGCGCCGTAGTCGCGCACGATATCGTCCGGATTGACGACGTTGCCCCTGGACTTTGACATTTTCTCCCCGTTCTCCCCGAGGATCATGCCGTGGGAGGTCCGCTTCTGATACGGCTCCGGACACGGAACGACGCCCTGGTCGTACAGGAATCTGTGCCAGAACCGGGAATAGAGCAGATGGAGCGTCGTGTGCTCCATACCGCCGTTGTACCAGTCGACCGGCATCCAGTACTTTAACGCCTCCGGGCTGGCAAGCGCCTGATCGTTCTTCGGGTCGCAGTAGCGCAGAAAATACCAGGACGAGCCCGCCCACTGCGGCATCGTATCGGTCTCACGCTTCGCGGGTCCTCCGCAGCACGGGCAAGTCGTGTTGACCCAGTCCTTCATCGCCGCAAGCGGGGATTCCCCGTTGTCGGTCGGCATATAGCTGTCCACCTCCGGCAGCATCAGCGGCAGCTCGCTCTCATCGAGCGGCACAAACCCGCATTTTTCGCACTCGACGATCGGGATCGGCTCGCCCCAGTAGCGCTGGCGGGAAAACACCCAGTCCCTGAGCTTGTAGTTCGTCTTTGCCTGTCCGATGCCCCGCTCCTCCAAAAATTCGATCATCTTCTGCTTGGCGTCCTTCACCTCAAGACCGTTCAAAAAATCGGAGTTGATGAGCACGCCGGTCGCCACGTCTGTGAACGCCGCCTGATCGATATCGACCTCCTCGCCGTTCTTCGCGACGACCTGTACCAGCGGCAGATCGAACTTTTTTGCAAATTCCCAGTCTCGCTCATCGTGTGCCGGCACAGCCATGATCGCGCCCGTACCGTAGGACATCAGCACATAGTCGGAGATCCAGATCGGGATCTCCCTGCCGTTGACCGGGTTGACGGCGCGCAAGCCGTCCAGCACGACGCCTGTCTTATCCTTGGCGAGCTCCGCGCGCTCGAAGTCGGATTTCTTCGCCGCCTCCTCGCGGTACGCGGCGATCGCGTCCCAGTTTTTGATCTCGTCCCTGTACTTGTCGATCAGCGGGTGCTCCGGCGAGAGCACCATATAGGTCGCGCCGAAGAGCGTGTCGCAGCGCGTCGTATAGATGCGCAGCTTATCCTCCTTGCCCGCAATGGCAAAATCGACCTCCGCCCCCTGCGACTTTCCGATCCAGTTCTTCTGCGAGACCTTGACCCGCTCGATGTAGTCCACGTCATCCAGACCCTCGATCAGCTGATCCGCATACTCCGTGATCTTTAACATCCACTCGCTCTTGACCCTGCGCACGACCGGCGACCCGCACCGCTCGCAGACGCCGCCGACGACCTCCTCGTTCGCCAGACCGACCTTGCAGGAGGTACACCAGTTGATCGGCATCTCCTTTTTATAGGCAAGCCCCGCCTTGAACAGCTTTAAGAAGATCCACTGCGTCCATTTATAATAATCCGGGTCCGTCGTGTTGATCTCCCTGTCCCAGTCAAAGGAATAGCCCAGCGCGTGGAGCTGATCCTTGAACCGCCGGACATTGTTCTCTGTCACGGTCTTCGGATGGATCTGATTCTTGATCGCATAATTCTCCGTCGGCAGCCCGAACGCATCCCACCCCATCGGATAGAGCACATTGTAGCCCTGCATGCGGCGCTTCCTCGCCACGATGTCCAGCGCCGTGTAGGGTCTCGGATGACCGACATGAAGTCCCTGTCCCGACGGATACGGGAACTCGACCAGCGCATAGTATTTCGGCTTGCTGTAATCGTCCGTCGCGGCAAACGCCTTGTTCTCGTCCCACACAGCCTGCCACTTTTTCTCGACGACCTTGTGATTGTATAGTTCTGACATGGTTTTATTTCCTCCTAACTCAAAGCCTTGCCCCTGTCATGGATTTATTTTAATACTTGACGCGCATTTGTCAACCACGGATTTCCCGCGGATGCCATAGCGCCACGCCAGCCCCGCCAGCGTCAGCAGCGAAACGAGCAGACCAAGCGTCCAGCGCCTCCGGTCCTGAAACCAGATTCCCAGCTCGCCGCGATAGCCTGCGGGAAGAGATACGCGCAAGGCTCCATACGGATCGCCTGTGACGAGAAACGGCTGCCCCGTCGCAAGATCCCTGGCCTGATAGCCGTGATAGGAAAAGACAGGCACCGTGATCCACTGCTCCTGCTCCGAAGTGTTTTCGCAGGAGATCACAAACCGGTTCTCCCTTCTGGTGATCCGGGATATCTCAACTCCCTCCCCCGCAGCCACCTCCGTCTCCGTCGCATGACCCGGATCCATCCCCTGTACCAGATACTCCCCGCCGGAGATCGCCGTGATCGAATCGATCCCGGAGGTATCTGCCACATAGCCCGTCCCCGCCTGTGCGCTCTGTTCGTTGAGGAACAGCATCCCCTGCGCGAAGATCAGCGCGCAGACCAGCACAACCGCCCCTTCCGCCTGACGTTTGGAACAAAACGCCTGCATATTCTTCATCGCATAGACTCCCACAAGCATGCCTGCCGCAGCCGCGGCGGACAGGAACCGCCAGGCAAACTGGAAGGACGTGAGCGCGCCTCCGACGAGCGGCAGCTCCCCGACCGCATTCCAGGGAAACGCCTCCGAAGCCATCCAAAGCGCCAACAACAGCAGCGCGAACATCCTGCACTGCCGTCCCCATTCGCGCGTGCCTGCAGCGGAGCGTATCGGTTTCCGGCAGACCACACACTCCCACAAAAACAGGACTGCAACCAGCGTCAGCACGAGCCCGGGTCCCGGACGGGACAATCCCTGCCACACATCCCCGTACAGCTGAAAGAGCTGTAAAAACGCATATCCGTGCGCCTGCATATTCTCCGGCACGCCGTTGCTGATCCACAGATCGCCCCTGCTCATATAGTCGTCAAACGGGATCAGAAAGCCCAGGTTTAACAGAACGGTCTCCCCCGCCAGCAGCAGGACCGCAGGCAGTTTTTTCCAGAAAGCCCGCACATGCAGCAGACAGTAAAAGCCCGAAAACAGCAGCGCGATCCCAAAGCTGAGCAGATGGGACTGCAGCAGGAACGTGCAGCCCGCGAGCAGGCAAAGCTGCGCGCGGCGCTTTTCCTCTGTGTGAAGCAGCAGATAAAGTCCCTCGAAGATCAACGGCAGGAAAGCCATCGCCGTAAACTCTCCCACTGCCGCGCGGGTATAAAGATCGTACAGACGATAGTAGGAAAGCGTGTAGAGCATACATCCCGCCAGCCCGAGCCTTGCGCTTCCTCCTGCCCTTCTGGCGCAGGCGTATGACGTCGCCACAGTCACGGCATTGATCCCCAGGACATACAGTTTATAAGCCTCCTGCAGGGAAAAGCCGCCTGCCCTGAACGCCGCCGGAACATACAGGAGCAGATCCCCGTACAGGATGGAGACCGCATAGCCGAAATCGTTGAGCCAGCCGGATTGGATGCGTACCGGAAACTGTCCCGCCGCCAGCCCCCTTGCCAGTCCCTCGATCCGCATCAGATGAAAATTCAGATCATGTCCCCCGATCAGCGAGCGCTGAAACAGGGGCAGGGAGGCGACAAACCACACGGCCGTCAGCGCAAACAGCAGGCTGCGTCTTTTGGCATCCAGCGGCTTGCCCGCTCTGAGCCGGTAAAACAGCAGCAGATCCAACAGCGCGATGCACAACGCCGCGGCGATGCAGCGGGCGTACGCCGCCTGCCGTGTCTCCCGGATCGTCACGCCTGTAATCTGCAGATCCGTCGTCTGCTCCCCCGCAAGGGAAGCAAACTGAATAAAAAAGCGCTGTGTCGTTTCCGACAGGCGCATCTGAAAACAGCGCTGCGTCTGATATGCGGGCAGAAGGCTCTGACCGGCGGGCAGTTCCCGCCCTGTCGCAGACTCCGCCATCGGCGTGCAGACAAACCCCTCCCGATCCGTCCGATACTCCACAGTCACCTCATAGGAACCGCGCGCCAGAGGGATGGCGTTTTCCGCATCCGGCACAGCCCTGCCGCCCTCCTCCCCGAAGCGCTCCCGGTACAGGCTGCCGCTCTGCGCCCCGGCGAACAGGAACGCCAGCAGGACGAGCTCCGCCAGCAGGAGCGCCGCCAGGTGTCTTTTTTGAACTCCTCTCTTCATACGACGCTCACCCCTCATCCGATATCTTGACGACGATCACATCGTCAACGATCTGAATGGAACCCTGATCGGGATAACAGGGCATGTCCCTGACCTCCTGCAGCTGCATCAGCCTGCACGCCTCCACGTAATCGCAGATGACCGGCGTGTAATTCAGATAGTCTGTGATCAGATGCAGACGCGGGATTCCATTGATGTTGGTCGTCAACGATCTTCCTGCCATATGAAAGATCCACTCCTCGATCCCGACGCTGGTCTGCTCCGTCTCATCCACGATATCGTTTCCGATAAACGCCAGCGGCAGCTCGTCGGAGTAGCCGTCCAGACTCTTGATCTGCGTGACCATCGTCTCAAGATAAGCAAAATCCCGCATTTTTGTGTAATCCATGGACATATAGTTGCCGTTGCCGTACCAGACATAAAAGAACAGGAGCACAACGGAAACCGCCGTGGCAGCCCACTCCATCAGAGACTTTACGGGCGGAAGCTTTTTGAAAATCACCCCCCCCGCTCGGTGCAGCAGCGCAAAGAACAGGACGAACAAAAACGCCAGGGAATAAAACATGAGCGGGTAGCCGTAAGCCTCGGGAGCCATCAGGTAGATCAAAAACACCCCGACCGGGAATGCGGCGACAAGCGCTGCGAGCAGGAGCTTTTTCGTCCAAGCGTTTTTCTGCAGGAGAAGCACGCCGGCAATACTCGCGAGGAGAAGCAGGAAGATCCCCTGATATGCACGCATCTGCAGAGCACGCACATTCATGGATAAAACGGGCTGCTGACCGGCAAGCATGAAAAAGCTCTGATAGCTTTTTTGGATCCCCGCAAGGATATCCGAAAGCCCGACCTGCCCCATCGTGTCCAGCCCCTGATAGCCGCCCATTGTCTCAGGCGGGATCTGCCAGTACCGCAGCAGCAGACGGTTCATTCCCAGATACAGCGCCAGCGAAAGGACCAGCAGCGCCAGGTAACGGACCGCAAGGAGCAACAGCTCCCGGAACGTGCTCCTCTCATCGACGCACTGCAGGATCAGACCGATCAGCAGCAGACAGACCGTATTGGAAAAATAGGACTGATAGGTGGCGACCGAACAGCATAACAGAATGACAGCCGCGAGATCCACCCAGATCTTTTGCGGGTAACGCACCAGCAGATACGCCGCCAGAACGCTGAGACAGATGCCGACCGCATAAAACGCCGCCGTGTACATAAAGTAGAACATACAGACCACAGGCGGAACGGACGTCATGAAAGCGCCGATGAAAAAGGAGAACACGGCGTTGTCAAGCGCAAACATACGGACCACCAGCATCGCGGAGACTGTGAGAAGCAGAAGGGTCAGCATGCCGTTCCAGAGCGGAAGCGAGAAGGTTCCTCCCATGCGGTCCGACGTCGTCCTCCCCATGATCTCCAAAAACCAGCGGTTGAGCTCCGCTCCAAGCCCGTACCCCTGCGGCGTGTGAACCAGCTCATCGTAGTTGTAAAGCTTGTTGGTAAAGACGTACAGATGGGTAAAAAGACCTGTCAAAAGCGCTCCCGCAAAGCAGGACTTTTCCGCATGCGTCAGACTTTGGAAGAAGGATCTGACGAACAGATCCGGCGTTTTTAGTTCCAGTTTCATATCCTGTCCTTTCCTGATCTCACAAAAAAAGGCTGCCGCAAAATGAGGAATCCGGGGAATCGATCATCCTGCGGCAGCCCGCCTGCTTCTTGCCTGTGTTGTTAATTGTTGATCAGCTTATCCTCTTCGTTGTTCCAGCTATAGAGCTTGCGGATCTCCCTGCCGACCTCCTCGGACGGATGCTCAGCCGCGAGCTTACGCATCGCCTTGAAATGTACCTGCTTGCCGGCAGGAGACATATCCAGAAGGAACTCTTTCGCGAAGGAACCGTCCTGAATGTCGGAGAGGATCTTCTTCATCGTCTTCTTGGTCTCCTCCGTGATGAGCTTCGGTCCCGTCACATAGTCGCCGTACTCCGCCGTATTGGAGATGGAATACCGCATTCCCGCAAAGCCGGACTGATAGATCAGATCGACGATCAGCTTCATCTCGTGGATGCACTCAAAGTAAGCGTTCCGCGGATCGTAGCCCGCCTCGACCAGCGTCTCAAAACCGGCCTGCATCAGAGCGCACACACCGCCGCAGAGCACTGCCTGCTCGCCAAAGAGGTCGGTCTCGGTCTCTGTGCGGAAGGTCGTCTCCAGCACGCCCGCGCGGGCGCCGCCGATCCCCAGCGCATAGGCAAGCGCCAGATCCTGCGCCTTGCCGGTCGCGTTCTGCTCTACCGCGATCAGACACGGAACGCCCTTGCCCGCCTGATACTCGGAACGAACGGTATGTCCCGGTCCCTTCGGAGCGATCATCGTCACGTCGACGTTTGCCGGCGGTACGATGCAGCCGAAATGGATATTGAAGCCGTGTGCGAACATCAGCATATTGCCCTCTTCCAGGTTCGGCTCGATATCATTCTTATACAAGTCTGCCTGCTTCTCGTCATTGATCAGGATCATGATGATGTCCGCTTTCTTTGCAGCCTCCGCTGCTGTGTACACCTCAAATCCCTGCTTTACAGCCTTGTCCCAGGACTTGCTTCCCTGATACAGTCCGATGATGACATTGCACCCGGAATCCTTCAGGTTCAGCGCATGCGCGTGTCCCTGGCTGCCGTAGCCAATGATCGCGATGGTCTTCCCGTCCAGAAGGGAAAGGTTACAGTCTTCCTGATAGAATATTTTTGCTGCCATGATACAACCCTCCAAAAAAAATTTATTGAACAGCGTGCCCTTGTACGCTCTGTCCACGTATCTTATACCCCTGTGTCCGTCACAGGCTCTGAATGTGTCCGTGCTCATCGATCATCTTGACATCCGCCGTTCCGCGGGACAGTCCTGTCAGCCCCGTCCTGGCCAGCTCCAGGATCTCGTACCCGGACAACAGATCCAGAAACGCATCCAGCTTGTCCTGGTGCCCTGTCAGCTCGATCACCATCGAATCGTGCGTCACATCCACGATCTTGCCGTGGAAGATCTCGGACACATTGATGATCGGCTGCCGCTCCGTGTCCTTAGCCCGGATCTTCACCATGATCAGCTCCCGCGTCACCGAGGAGCCCGGCAGCAGCGTCTTGATATCGAGCACATCCTCCAGCTTCGCAAGCTGCTTTTCGATCTGCTCTAAGATCTGCTCATCCCCGCTCGCCACGATCGTAATGCGCGTATAACGCGGATCCGCCGTCACGCCGGAGGAAAAGCTGTCGATGTTATATCCGCGGCGGCTGAACAGCCCGGAGATATGACTCGTCACACCGGGATTGTTCTCCACCAAAAGTGATAGTACCTGTCTCATACCAAATCCATCCTTACCTCACGCTTACCATTGATAATAGCAATGTCGGATTTTTTTGTCAATGCCTAATCCCTCAGCTGCTGTCCGCTCGCATCCGTGTGGATGCTTCCGGTCAAGATCAGGATTCCCTCGACCAGTCCCCAGATCGCGGACACCGGCGAGAGGATGCCGCAGGAGAGCACGGTCATCAGCAGCTGCGCGATCGCCTTTCCGGTATAGCCGAGATAAAAGTTGTGGATGCCGAAGCCGCCGAGGAAAATGCCGAGCAGCCCTGCCGCGATCTTGGACTTGTTGCCCTGCGCTCCAAAGACTGCGTCGTTGACGGCAATGCCGCAGTTCATACAGACCTGCGCGCCGACCGGTACCGGGTTGCCGCAGTTCGGGCAGAAATTGCTCCCGGAGCCCTTCTGCGCGCCGCACTTTACGCAGATGACAGCCTCATCCGTCACATACTGCTGTCCGCAGTTTTTACAATACATACCAAAATCCTCCCTTTTTTTCATGCTCTTATCATCATAACCGTTATGAGACGGGTTGTAAACATTTTTTTAGCAGCTCCCTGCCCACGCCACCAGGATCCAGATGACCGCCGCCGCCAAAAGCCATCCTCCCATCGTGCGGGTCCGGCGCTCCGCATCCGGATCCCCGCGCAGCTCTCTCCGGGTGCACGCCCGCGGCGCGGCGACCATCAGCATGCCCGTGAGCAGCATCACGGTCTGGATCAACAGTCTCATAGCATCACTCCTGACTTTTCCTTGCTCCTCTCAATGATATGATTGAGCTTGCGGAACGGGATGCCGACCACCAGCCCGATGAACAGGGAGATCAGCAGGTAGATCCCGAGCGCCTCCAGATCCTCCCAGTAATCCATCCGATACAGTCCGCCGATCGTCTCGCGCATCGCGTTCATGCCGTAGGGGAACGGCAGATACCGGTACAGCATCTGATATACCTGCGGCAGCGTCTCGATCGGGAACGTACCTCCCGCGCCTGCCACCTGGATCACCATCACGACGATCGCAAGCGCTTCCCCCACATTTCCAAACGCAACCGTGAGGGAATAGATGAACAGCGTAAACACCATACTGCTCACAGCCCCTGCGAGCCAGAACAAAAACGGGTTATGGCACTGGATCCGGATATAGAACAGGTCGCCCAGCACGGTGATGAGCGTCTGCGTCTGCCCGATCAGGAAGAACAGGATGTATCGCCCGAAATACGCCTGCCAGGGTTTGATATCTTCCAGCCCGTCTCCCGGCTCGACCTTGACATGGATGATCGCCACCAGGATCAGCGCGCCGACCCACAGTGCCAGGATCGTGTAAAAGGGCGCCATCGCCGAGCCGTAATTTTCGATCTCGTAGATCTCGACCGTGTCCAGATAGACCGGCGACGCCACAAACTCTCCCAGCATCGCCGGATCGCTGCGGATGATCTCCATCAGCTCCCCGTACTGCTCATCCTCCTGCAGGGACATCAGATCCGTGATCAGATCGTTCAGCCCGCCGAGCAGGTCATTTGCCATCGAAAGGGACTCGGCAAGGCTCGCGCTTCCCTGCGCAAGCGTCGTCTGATATGCCGCCAGCGCCTGCTCCACATCGCCAAAATCCGCATCCACGCCGCTTAGGATGGATATCGTTGAGACAAGCGCCCCCTGCATCTCGTTCATCGTCTGCGCCAGCTGCGGTTTGATGGTATAGCTGAACGCATCCCGCAATCCGCGGATCGCATTCTGGCATCCCGCGATCTCCGCATTGATCCGGTCCACCAGCGCAGCGATCTGATCCGCGCCCGCCGCAGTGCTCTGCGAAAGCGTTGTGACATCCGCAGATATCACCCCGAGCTGTCCCCTGATGTCTGCGATCTGTGCCTGGATCTGCGCGTCCACAGAGCCCTCCCACCCGGAGACGGCATTGTTGAAGAGCTGCTCCAGATAAGGCATCACAGCCTGTGCCCCCGCCGCGGCATCCGCCGCGTTCTGCCCGTAACCGGCAATGGCATCCAGCCGGCTGGTGAGCGAGGCGGAGACATCGCCCAGACTGTTGTTTACCATGTCAAAGCTGTAGCTCACCATATCCGTGACCGAGTCCGTCGTCCCATTTCCGCCGATGAGCATTCCCTGCATGCTGTTGATCGACGCTTCGCCGGTCGAGACGATATTGTCCAGATTCGGCATCATCACCTGACTGGTCTCCACAATGCTCTGTGCGGAATTCAGGATGCTCACGAACGAGTTTAACAGATTGACATAGCCCTGCAGCTGCCCGCTCAGGTCGTTCAGGCGGTCCAGCACATTGTCCCCGACTGTGTTCCCGTTCTCGTCCGTGCCGGAAAGCACGTTGGACACCTTCATCAGATACTCCGCCAGCGTGCTGACGAACGTGCTGTTCACCTGCTCCTGTACCGCGGTCTTCGCCTTCTGTGTGATCTTCGGCGCGATCGCATTCTTCTTTGCGTTCTCGTAATAGACGATATCCGGATTCTCGACCTCGCCGCCCAGGAAGCTGACCATCTTCTCCGTAAAGTCCGCCGGGATCACGAGCGCCGCATAATAGGTTCCGTCATAGACCCCGTCGGTCGCCTCCTCCGCCGTCTCCGTGAACACCCAGCCGATCGTGTCATTGCTCTCCAGCGCCTCCACGAC
>CANRBT010000053.1 GCA_947628935.1 uncultured Roseburia sp.
TTGTTAATGTTAAAGTAGATAACGGTATATTCCCCCAGCCGCTTCTCCTCCAGCAGCCGGTTTACAAAATGCAGAAAGGCGTTGTAGTTTGCGATGCCGTTGCGCACGTCGATCATGGAGATGCGCAGGATCTCGTCCTTCACATAGTGGACGCAGTTGTCGATCGTGTTGTAGCCCCTCGATACCGCCGTCGCCATCTCGACGCAGCTGTTGTAGCCGCAGGAATGGCAGTCGATCCTGCGTGACGCCTCCGTGTGCTTGTGCATCGAGCAGAAAACCGCCTCCAGCTTCTCGTCGTGTACACACGCCGCCCTCGGGCTGTGGGTCTCGTCCAGATACTTTTTCCCGTGGCAGCTGCGCGCAAAGTCAGAGAGCTCAAACCCGGAAAACCTTGCCGCAAGCCGTCTGCGCCGTTCCTTCAGCGGAAGCTCCTCGAGATAGGGATTCTCCTCCTCCGGGATCTTCGGATTCGGCTTCCGGTCGCGCTGGACGCGGAAAAAGATATCGTCGTCCAGCCTGCAGTGCACCGTCGTCGCCGTACCGGACAGACAGCCCTGACTGCAGTTGAGGCAATCCACCAGAAAGGGAAGCTCCCTGCCCGTCCGGATGCGCTCCTCGAGCCTCATAAAATACTCGTACACGTTGCGTTCCCCGTGTACCTCGCGGATCGTCGCGTCCACAGGAACAAAATGGCGGATATTGTCGGAGAGACCGCCCGGAACCGGATAGAGCCTTCCCAGACCGTAATCCTCCATCTGTACCTTTGCAGAACAGCCCGAGAGATCCACCCCCTCGATCGCCTTCATCAGATGCGCGAAGGTGACATTGTAGGAGACCAGCCCCGCGTTTTCCTCGGCATCGATCTCGTCCTTCTTTGCGATACAGGGACTTAAAAACGCGAGCTTGTCCGTGTTCCTTAAGTATTTTCGGATATAGACGGCGAGGCACATCAACGGCGACTGTATCGGGATCAGACGCTCCGACAGGACCTCCGAATATTTCTCTATGTAGTTGACGACTGCGCTGCAGGGCGGCGCGATCGCGGCACCCGGAGACGCTGTCGCGGCGCCATGCTCCTCGATCCAGGTCAGGTACGCCCACGTCGCGATATCTGCGCCGTAGCTGACATCATAGATGAGATGCAATCCCATACTTTGCAGATAGCCCAGGATCCGGTGCGCCTGCTCGGCGTAAATGATAAAAAAGGACGGGGCGACCAGCAGGGAAATGCAGTCCCCCTTCTCTAGATCTGCAAGAAAGCGGTCTGTATCGTCCCGGTATTCCCGCGCATTGTGCCGGCAGGTCGCAAGACATCTGCCGCAGTGGAGGCATTTTTCGTTGTCCACATAGATGTGGTTGCCGTTCTCCCGCTGCACGGAGACATTCGCCCCCAGTACCGGGCAGCCGGAAATGCACCGGTTGCACCCGATACAGTTTTCATTTGTATAGATCAGACCTTCGTTCAGTTTCATGCATCACTCCTAAGATATCGCCGCCCCGCTCACTGCTTTTTTGCGATCTCACTCCTGCTCTTATAGATGGAATCCGCAGGAATGACTCCGCGCACGCAGGACAGCGGATAGATGTTCGTGTGCGGTCCGACGACGGTTCCCGGATTCAGAACGGAATTGCATCCCACCTCCACAAAATCACCCAGCATTGCGCCAAATTTCTTTAATCCTGTTTTTATTTCTTCTTTTCCGTCTCTCACTATCACCAATGTCTTGTCAGACTTGACATTGGATGTGATGGAGCCTGCACCCATATGGGATTTGTAACCCAGAATGGAATCTCCGACATAATTGTAATGCGGCACCTGGACCCCGTTGAAGAGCACAGCGTTTTTCAGCTCGGTCGAATTTCCCACGACGGCGCCCTTCCCCACGATCGCGCTGCCCCGCACGAACGCGCAGTGCCGTATTTCAGCATCCTCGTCAACGATCAGGGGACCGTTTAAGGAAGCCGTCGGCGCGACCTTCGCACTCCTCGCCACCCAGATCTCCTCCCCCCGCTGTTCAAACCGATCCGCAGGAAGCGTCGGACCAATGCGGCGGATGAACCCGCTGATGCCGCCCAGCGCCTCCCACGGGTAGGTGAGTCCCTCAAACAGCTCCGCTGCGATCGTCTGACTCAGGTCGTACATGCTGCTGATCCTTGCCTGTTCCATCCAAATGCTCCTTCCCTCTTATGACATATCCCTTCTTTTCATACTACGCTATTTTTGCCGATCCGTCCAGAACATTCTGTCATTTATGGGAAATGAAGGAACGGCTCAGGTCGTCGTCTCCGTTTTTTCGGGCGTTCCCGGACCGCCAAAGTCAAACAGGAGCCGTCCCTCCTCGCGCCTTAGGTACGCGTCGAAGAGATTGCCCGACTTCGCCTGAAAGCCCGTGACCTTCTCCCTGGTCCGTCCCTCCACGAGCAGCTCGCGCATGACCTCCTCCGGAAGCGGCACCTTTGCGACGGTATGGGTGATGCGGAAGCCGCACTCGCACTCATACGCCCACTGCCCTCTCATAAGCAGCTTTCCACATTGCGGGCACGGCAGGGCGGACTCTACGGGCTTTTCCCTCTCCGGGAAATCGAAGGTCACACGCCCGTCCTCATTCAGCTTTAAGGGCGCATCGAACATCATCCCCGTCTTTGCCACAAAGCCCTGGATGACCCCCGTCCGTTTCTGCTGCAGAAGCTCCTTTACCTGCGCCTCCTTGAGCGTAACACCCGCGATCCTCCCGATGGAAAAACGGCAGCTGTCCTCCCTTTTCGGGTCGTAGTTCGCGCAGCCGTAACCAAACGACGTCCTGACGATCTCGCCTCCGCAGAGCGGACAGACGACGTCCCGGATCCTCCTTGCCTCCACATGCTCAAAATCAAACCCGATGCGGACGTGCCCGTCCTCCCCCTTCTCGAGCGCAAGGCACGCGTCGAATTTTTTCCCCGACCTGGACTGAAAGCCCCGGATGGTCCCGGTCCTCCCGTTCGCAAGGAGCGCCTTCGCCTGCGACGCCGTGATCGTTTTGCCCGCGATACTTCCGATGGCAAACCGGCAGCTGTCTTCCCTTTCCGGATCGTAGTTCGCACAGCCAAAGCCAAAAGACTTCTCCAGGATCGCGCCCCCGCACGCGGGACAGACGACGCCCTCCAACGCCTCGGGCTCATTTTTTGAGAAATCAAACTGTATGCCAGGTCTCCCCTCCTCGTCCTTCTGCAGTACAAGGCTGGCGGAGAACTTCTTTTTTGTCCTGGAGACAAACCCCTTTAACACGTCCGTATGTCCCTCCGTGAGGAGCTTTGTCACCTCCTCGTCCGTCAGGCTGCGCCCCGCGACGGCTCCGATCGTAAAGCTGCACCCGCTGCCGTCCTTCTTGTAGTTGCCGCAGCCATAGCCAAACGGCGTCGTCACGATATCTCCCCCGCAGACCGGACAGGGAACGCCCAGACTGCGGCGCGCAAGAACCCCCTTGGCATCTTTCCCGACAAACGGGCGGATCCGCCCTGCAAGCTGCCCGGTCAGATCCTGCTCGATCATGGCGACGGTCTCCCGGCGGATGAAGTCCTCCAGCTTCCGGCGGTACTCCTCCATGACGACCTCGCCCCGCGTGATGCCGTCCAGCCCCTTTTCCCAGGATGCCGTCATCTTCGGATTCAGAAGCGCGGGGACGGTCAGGGAAACCACCTCGAACACCATCTCGCCCAGCCGCTCCGGCGACAGCACCTGCGTCTTTTTATTCAGGTTCAGATAGCCGATGCGGACCAGCTTGCGGATGATCTCTGCGCGTGTGGCGGAGGTCCCGATACCGGATCCCCTGATCTGTGCGCGCAGCTCTTCATCCTCGATCAACTGACCGGCATTCTCCATGGCGAGCACCATCGAGCCCGAGGTATAGCGCTTGGGCGGGGAGGTCTTTCCTTCCCGGATCGTGTATTCCTGCGCGCGGAGCGTCTGTCCCTTTTGGAGCTGACCCGCAAGCGCGATGAGCCCGGCATTTCCGTTCTCCTCATCCTCCGTCTCGCCTGCCGCACCCTCCGCGCTCGCGGCACGCCCGGACGGAAGCCCCGCGACCTCCAGATAACCGGGACTTTTCAGCGCCTTTGCCGAGGCGAACAGCCTTTCCCGCCCCGCCTGCACGGTGAGCTTGACCGTCTGATATTCCGCCGGAGGGCAGAATACGGAGAGAAAGCGGCGCACGATCAGATCATAGACGCTCCTCTGCAGCCCGGTCAGGGCTCCCAGCCCGGCAAGCTGCCCCGTCGGGATGATCGCATAGTGGTCCGTGATCTTGGAATCGTCCGTATACTGTGTCTTTGCGATCCCGCGATAGCTGCCCTTCTCCAGGATCTGTTCCGCAAAGGCACGCACAGGCTCATACTTTTTCAATCCGCCGATGTTCTTTCCGATCTCCTTTGCCACAGCGGAGGAAAGCACGCGCGCGTCCGTCCTGGGATAAGTCGTGAGCTTCCTCTCATAGAGCTCCTGGGCAGCCTGCAGCGTCTCGTCCGGGCTGATCTTAAAGCGCTTCGCGCACTCCGCCTGCAGCTCCGCCAGGTTAAAGAGCAGCGGCGCTCTCTTTTTCTGCGTCCCCCGCTCCAGGGCGTCCACGACGGCAGTCTGCTCTCCAAGCCGCGCCATCAGCCGCTCGGCGTCCTCGCGTTTTTTGAAGCCGTTTTCTTTGTACAAAAGCGGGGACTCAAAAAATTCCGAGTCCTCCACAGCCCTCCACTCCGCCTCGACAGACGCGTCCGCCCCCTCCGGCCGGAACCGTCCCGCCACACGGTAGAACGGGGTCTCGCAAAAGCCGCGGATCTCGCGCTCGCGGATCACCACCATGCCGAGCACGCAGGTCATGACCCTCCCGACGGCGATCGCCGTGTAGCTTTTTGTCCCCGCCGCATCGTTTAACAGCCGCCCGTATTTCACAGACATGACGCGTGAAAAATTGATCCCCATCGCATAATCCTCGATCGTGCGCATCACGCCCGAACGCGCCAGATTGTCGTACTCGGACATCTCCTTCGCCTCGCGGATGCCGCGCAGGATCTCCTCCTCCGTCTGCGAGTCGATCCAGACGCGCAGCTCGCGCATCCCCTCCCGCACGCCTCCGAACCTGCGGATGTTCTCCTCGATGGTCTGTCCTTCCTTCCCGGCGTCTCCCGCCCAGTAGACCGTATCGATATCCTCCCTGTGCAGCATGGCATGTACGACATCGTACTGTTTGCTCACATCGGGTATGACATGGTATTGATAGTTCTCAGGCAAAAAGGGAAGATCCTCCAGCCGCCACTTTTTGTAACGCTCATCGTATTCCTCCGGGTAGACCATCTCCACCAGATGACCCACGCACCAGGTGATCACATAGGCGTCGTTTTCGATATATCCGTCCTGTCTGCCCGACACGCCGAGGATCCTGGCAAACTCCCGTGCCACGCTCGGTTTCTCTGTTATGATCAGTGACTTTGCCAAACTCCTGCCCTCCAGGTCCTCTTCTCTCTACAGTTCATTCATATCCACCAGAATATACCGCGCATTTTTCTCCGCGAGCGCGCGCACCTCCGGCGCGAAGCCGTGCGCGGAGAACAGGAAATAATACTCCGCCCCGATCCTGGCGCGCTTCATGCTGGCAAGCAGCTCCTCGCACATGTCGAGCGTGATCTCCGGCTTGTCCCAGTTGCACAGCCCGACCATGTTCTGACGCACGGCATTCTGCGCGATGATATCAATGGTCCCCTCCTTGCCGATCCAGGTTCCCATCTTCGCAATCTCCAGCGGAAGCCTGTGGATCGAGCCGAGCAAGCCCAGATACTCCATGCAGACCTCCGTAAAGTAGCGTCCCATATACGCATCCAGCCCGTTCTCGATGTAACGGTCATAAAATTTTTCCACGGGAAGCAGGATGAGCTCCGAGAGATGCGGATAGACGAACCGGAACCAGAAATTCACATACTTGTCCCTGATCCGGTAAATGCCCTTCTTCGCGTTCTCCCACCCTCCGGTCTCGAAGGAGACTGCCTTCTGGATCAGATCGAACGCGCTCAGGTTCTTTAGATAGACGCTGATCTTTGCCCGGGAAAAACCGGTTTCCCGGTAGAGCTCGTTCAGCTTGTCATGCCCCGCCGCAATATGGGCGAGGATCGTCTCATAGACCGACAGCTCCCGCAGGTTCGCGCCGATCAGCTCCTCCGCCGCCCCGTACAGATAGCCGCTCCTCGACAGGATCAGCCTGCAGATATTTGTGCGGATGTCGGCTTTGGCGTTCCACCGGTTGATATATCCCGGCACGCCGCCGATGATGCCGTAGACCTTGACGCACTCGCTGACCGGATATTCGGGCAGCGCACGCACGACCTCCAGGAAATTCAGTTCCTCGATCTTGAGCCTGCGGTCGATCCGCTTTTCCGCATCCTCCCCGATGCAGCCGTCCAGCTCCCGCTCCACCCATGAGATCGCGGAGCTTGCGAGCACGACCAGCACGGGACCCGGATAGAGGCGTTTTCCCTTCAGCTTCCATACCGCCTCAAGGAAGGCCAGGTCTTTTTTTGCCACATATTCGAACTCGTCGATCACGACCACAAGCTTGGACGCGTCGCCGCTGCGGATCCGGTTAAAATACTCTTCATAGGTATATTTTTGCAGCGTCGCGCCAAAACGGGCGGCGATCTCCATTCCCATCTGCCGCTGCTGTTCTATGGGGGAGACCTGTCTCGCCCGATAGTAAAAGTACTTTTTATTTTGGAGCAATGCCTTTAACAGCAGCTCCTTCTCGGAATCCTGCCGTCCGTAGAGCACCACGACGTGATTGCCGGGCTGCGCATAGATGCTCTCCAGCTCCTTCCATACGGATGTCTTGATGACCATATCCCTTTCCCGCTCCCTTTCGTCTGCCACTCAGTATGGAAGAATTATATCACACTTTAATTTTTGCTTCAATCACCTATGTCCATATTCGGGTCAAAACGTCTGCGCATCTGTTTCAGATACCGCTCTCCATCGCTCATCGCAGCCAGCATCGGCGCGTACGCGTCCCGTCCGCTGATCCGGTACATATACGGGACTTTTTCAAAATGACTCCGATATCGTTCCGCAAAATCAAGGATTCCCTGCCGGATCTGGCGGATGCCGGCGGGATTTCTGTCCGTTTTGCCGAACCGGAACCGGACCTCCCCGTCCTCTCCCAGCGCGAAGCCCCGAAAGTGCGGCTGCTCGCTGGACAGCAGAAGCTCCCAGTATACGTTGTGCCCGCGCCCCGGCTCATGGCGTTTCCAGAGGTCCCGGTTCAGGCTGCTCGCATACAGATACGGGACGAGCTGACCGGACTGAAGCTGGATCTCGGACGCATAGGGCTCCTCGCAATGCGGCGTGTTCGTCCCGGCTACGGCTCCCGTCAGACGGCAGGGGAGCTTCCAGACGCGTTCGACCAGAAAGGCGAGCGAGACCGCCCCGCTCCCCGCCCAGCCGATATCCACCGCGCATGCCTTTTGGCATCCGGCAAGCAGCTTCCCGTAATACCGTTTCGCCGCCTCCTGCTGCGGCGCATAGCAGGCGAGCACCTGCGTCCACTGCTCCTCCAAAAAGGCGCGGACCGCCGCCGCATTCCTGCCGGTCAGCGGCTTCTCCCTGCCGATCTCCTCCGGAAGCCGGACGCCGAGCTCCCCCAGATCCATCGCATCCAGGATCTGTCCGATCGTCTTTCCCTGATCGACCCTTTGCAGCAAAAACCTCCGAAAGTAGTCCTCACGGTCATACGCCGCCATCAGCTTCGCTGCCGCCATGCGGGACCAGAGGGCATACGCCGTCTCCTCGTTCGGATAGAGCCGGTCATATACCTGTTTTAAGATATCCCCGTCCCGCGACAGGAACAGCAGCCGCTCGATCCCGTGACCGGCGCAGTACTCGTGCAGGAACTGACAGTACCCCAGCACGAACAGCCCTCCGTAAACAAAGCCGTACTCATACTCCATTCCGTATGTGCCCGCCCCCGCATAGAGATGCGCGTTGACAATGCCCCGATAGGCGGAACCGACGACAGGCGACAGGTCAAAAGCGCGGCACGGAGACGCTTTTTTGTGCACATTCGGATAATGCCACGCCGCAATGCCGTGCCTTTTCGCCATCGCCACATCGCTCCCGGGATGATCGCCGACATGCAGGATGCGCACAGCGTCCCCCAGCTCTTTCTTCACCACATCGTAAAGCCCGCCGTCCGCCTTGCCCGTCCCGTACTCACAGGACACGTAGAGACGCTCCACCCCCTCATATCCGTTCCGGTTCAATAGCTCCCGCAAAAAAGCGGCTGGCAGATACATGTCAGACACCACGATGATCCGTTTTCCCTGCTTTTGCAGCCTGTGAAAGATCTGCTGCATATAAGGGTTCGCATAGCAGAACTGCAGCTCCGTCTCCTGCTCGACGCGCATTCCCTCCCCTGCCTTGATCCCCGTCTCGCACTCCAAATAGCGCCAGATCTCCTCCAGCGTGATCTCCGCACTTTTCCCCTGCGCCGCGCTGCGCGCTCTCACCTTCCGCTCCGCCTGCATGCGGATGCGCTTGAAATCCAGCCGTCCCAGGCGCTCTCCCACGAAAAAAAAGACGTCCGCAGGATCGTCGAACGGACGGAACAAAAGGGTGTCGAACAGGTCAAAGGAAACCACGTCGCAGCGTTCCAGACGTGTCACGCATTCCTCCACGGACAGGAGGTCCCCCGCCGCCCGGGCGGACTCGGAGCGCTCGAGCGGCAGCGTTCTGTCTCCCCATTCCTCACACAGAGGATTTTGCTCCAATGTGCGGCGGCGAAGCACATAGCAGCAGAAATTCAGCCATAACAGATAGATCCAGGAGAGGTATCTCCCGGCTCCGGACGCCCCGTCGCGCATGCCGTGATAGCGCGCCTGAATGCCCGCGTGCCTGTTTACCAAAAACGCGTATACGTCACTTTTTTTCAAATCCGTCCTCCTCCTGTTTTGGGACTCCCTCCGCCTTTTCCGGCTGAAAAAGGATCCTGAGCGTCAAAAGCAGCAGCTTTGCATCCAACAGCAGCGACCGATGCTCCATGTAGATGAGATCCAGCCGCAGCTTATCATACGCCGAGGTGTCATATCTCCCGTAGATCTGCGCATATCCGGTCAGCCCTCCCTTGACCCGCAGGCGGTAGGAAAATTCGGGCAGCTCCTTCTGATACCGCTCCATAAACTCCCTTCGCTCCGGTCTGGGACCCACGAAGCTCATCTCGCCCCGCAGGATATTGACCAGCTGCGGCAGCTCGTCCAGACGCGTGCGGCGCAGAAAGCTTCCGATCTTCGTCAGCCGTCTGTCGCCTGTCTCGCACATCGCGGCTCCTTCCTTCTCCGCATCCATGACCATGCTGCGGAATTTGAACATCTCGAACTCTCTCCCGTCCCTGGTGCACCGCATCTGCCGGAAGATCACCGTTCCGGAATCCTCCATATGGATCGCAGCCGCGATCACAAGCATCAACGGGGAGAGCAGCAGGAGTAAAAGCAGAGACAACAACAGATCGAACGCTCTCTTTGCAACATCATACGCCATCTTTTTTTCATAGGCATATTCGTATTTCATCAGAGGCGTGTCCAGAAGATGCCTCGGCGCACATCCCGCCGACAGGATCGTCTCAATGCGCGGCGTGAAATAGAACGCTTTGTGCAGCTCCACGCATCTGCGGCTCAACCGGCTGTACATCGACGGCGTCAGCTCATAGCAGAGCACGATCTCACACTGCGCCAGCTCCGGCGCCAGCTCCGCTTCCTTCGCGCCCTCCGGCAGCATCGTCGTGATCGCAAACAGATGACTGTAAAGCTTCAAAATACGCCTGCAAAAGTCCTCCGCCTCCCTCCGGTCCACGTCTCCGTAGATCACGAGCGTCTTCTGCGGAGGCACATGCCGGATAAAATACTGTTTTGCCTGTTGTATGACCAATGCCGATCCCGCAAATTGGAGCACGAGCGCGACCGCAAGCGGCAGCAGCCCTACATACCCTCCGGACAGCAGACAGCACTCCACATAAGATACCAGATCCGCCACCCCAAAGGAAACCAGCTGTGCAAATACGGTCTCCCCCACAGGAGATGAGGCGATACTAAACCCCCGGTAGACCTTGCACAACACATGATACAGTACAAGGTATGCCGCAAGGAGCGGCAGGGCGACCGATGCCTCGCTCTGTGCCATGGCGTAGGTCTCGTAGTAGCCGAACCAGACCGTGAGGAAGCATCCCACGTTCCAGATCCACAGCAGAAGCCTTGTACCGTTCGTGATCGTCTTTTGTCCGTTTTCGTTTTTCTTTCTCGTTCTGTACATTTCCCGATTACCTGTTATAAACACGATTTATGCACACTATTATAATGCATCAAATGACACGATACAAGAGGAAGCGGCACGAAAGATATTTTTATTGCATTTCCGAAACGGAATTGCTATAGTGTTACGGAAGCCAAAGGAAACCGGCTGTGAGAATGTTTCGGAGGGAAAAATGAAGGAAAAATACGATTATCAACTGGAAGATCCGAATACTCTGGACAAAGCGGAGCAGGAGCTTCTGAACACCTTTAAGAAAAATCAGAACCATTCCTTAAGGACGCTGGTCGGCATCTACAAGGGGCACCACCTGGAGCTGTTTTTGTCTGTGGTCTTTTTTGTCATCAAGCACTCTCCGGTATGGATATTGCCGATCGTGACCTCCAACATCATCAATATCGCTACCGCGCCGGGGGATGACGCCGGCAAAAGGATCCTTTGGAACGTGATCTTTATGACGGTTGTCATCGCACAAAACATTCTGTCGAACCATTTTCACACGCTGTTCTATGCGAGAGCGATACGGAACGTGGAGAAAAATCTGCGGGGCGCGCTGGTGAGAAAGCTTCAGCAGCTTTCCATCGCCTATCACAACGAGATGCAGTCCGGAAGACTGCAATCCAAGATCATGAGGGACGTCGAGCAGATAGAGACGCTGTCAAAGCAGGTGTTCATTTCGATCTTAAGCATTATCCTCAATGTGATCGTGGCGCTCGGCGTCGTGGTGTCAAGCAGCCTGACGGTCTTCGCTTTTTTCATCGCAACCATACCGACAGCGGTCTGCATCATGACTGCCTTCAAGGGAAAGATCAAACAATATAACAGGCAGTTCCGCAAGGATATGGAGGAAACCTCCGTGCGCGTCATGGAAATGATCGAGATGATCCCTGTCACCCGGGCGCACGCGCTGGAGGAAAAGGAGACCGACAAAATGAACAGCCGACTGTATCGCGTAGCAAAATCGGGACTGCGGCTGGATATGGTGCAATCCTATTTTTCCTCCATCAGCTGGGTGGCGTTTCAGATCTTCCAGGTACTGTGCCTGGGCTTTACGGGATATCTGGCAAGTCTCGGCAGGATAAGCGTCGGCGAAGTCGTGATGTACCAGACCTATTTCAGTTCGATCGTTGCGCAGGTTTCCAATGTCATCACGCTGCTGCCTATCATTTCCAAGGGACTTGAGTCCGTGGACTCCATCGGGGACATTCTTCTGTGCCATGATGTCGAGGACAACACGAATAAACGGATCCTTCCGACCCTTCGCGGCGATATTGAATTTCGAGATACAGGATTTCAATATAAAGACGGCGACAAACCCGTGTTTGAGCACCTCAGCTTAAAGATAGCGCATGGCAGGACCATCGCGTTTGTCGGGGAATCAGGCGCGGGCAAGACGACGATCCTCAATATGGTGATCGGATTTATACACGCGACAGACGGAGGGCTGTTCATCGACGGACAGGACATCGAGAGCATCCATCTGGCAAGCTACCGCAGACATATCGCGGTCGTGCCGCAGACCCCCATCCTGTTCAGCGGAACGCTCCGTGAAAATATCACCTATGGTCAGGAGAATATTTCGGACGAAAAATTGTGGGAAATCATTGAAGCCGCTAATCTGGGCGATATGGTGCGGGCGATGCCGGATGGTCTGGACACACAGATACAGGAACACGGCAGCAACCTCTCGGGCGGACAGCGGCAACGTGTGTCGATCGCGAGAGCGTTCATACGCGATCCAAAGATCCTGATCCTCGACGAGGCGACATCGGCGCTCGACAGCGTAGCGGAGGAAAAGATCCGGGTCGCTACGGAACGACTGGTAAAGGACAGGACCACGCTCATCGTGGCTCACAGGCTTTCGACCATCAAAAACGCCGATGCCATTGCTGTCATCGGGAACGGCGGATTGCAGGAATTTGGCAGCTATGAGGAGCTTATGGCAAAAAAAGGGGAATTTTACAGGATGAGGAAGCTGCAGATGTAGGGT
>CANRBT010000054.1 GCA_947628935.1 uncultured Roseburia sp.
CGGTTCCCCTTAAAAAGCTCGAACAGCGCATCGTACTGCACCTCTCCCTCTCCCAGATAGAACAGATCAAAAAAATCGGCGATCGGCTCCGGGTTGTAGGTGCACGGTCCGCCGCCGATCACGATGGGATCCTCCTCCCCGCGCTCTGCGGCGAGCAGAGGGATCTTCCCCAGATCCAAGATCTGCAGGATGTTCGTGTAGCACATCTCATACTGTAAGGTAATGCCGAGAAGATCCATCTCCCGGATCGGATCCTGGGATTCCAGCGCGAATAACGGGATGTCACGCTCCTTTAAGATCGCATGCAGATCCGGCCAGGGCGAATACACCCGCTCGCACCAGACATCCTCCCGGCGGTTGAACATATCGTACAGGATCTGGATGCCGAGATGGGACATCCCGATCTCATAGACGTCCGGGAAGCACATTGCCATGCGTATCGCGATCCGGTCCTTGTCCTTCCGGATGCTGTTCCACTCGTTCCCGATATAGCGCGCCGGCTTATCCACCTGCATCAGTATCTCATCCGACAATGCCAGTTTTGTCATTTCGCTCCCCCTCTTTTTCGCTCTCTCCGCTACTTTCCCTGGTCCAGAAGCTGCTCCACCAGCGCGTCGTAGCGCGTCTCGGCAATGCGGTCGATCAGCATGCCGCTCGTATAGCCATAGAACTCCTCCCCGCTGCCCTGCCAGTAAAAGAACAGCGCGAACAGAAGCAGCGCCGCATAGAACCGCACACGCATCCACCACGTCCCGACGGGTTCCTCCGCGGGCTCCTCCTGTCTGCCCTGCTCCTTCTCAAAGGATTCCCGCACCAGAGAGACATATTCCTTTCGCCGCTCGGCAAAATCCATCATCGTTTTGCCCCCTATCCGTCCTCTTACTGCCATATTATGTGAACGGAGGGGCAAACATGCTCACAGGAATCTTCCGGCGACAGGGATTTTTTTCAGGATGGAGATCACAGCCAGCCGGATCAAAAAGATCAGCAGGATTTCCGCCAGGTAAGCAAGAACCAATCCCATAAACGGCGACAAAGCGCGCGCGACCGCATCCATCGCTCCTCCGGTACCCAAAAATCCCTCCAGGAGATAGATGCCGAACACCTTATCTCCGCAAAATACGAGCGCCCTTTGCACCCGTTTGGATCTGCACGATCCCCAAGCGCCGCGGCAGTCCAAATAGAGCGCCAGCGTTATGACGGAGATCGCCACGACAAAACAGGTTTCCGTATATGCCCCGGTCTCCAGATATTCCCGGCGGACCAAAAACGCGCTCACGGCTACGGCCGCAAGGAGAAACAGATTGCGCACGGGAAAAGAAAAGCAGATGTTTTCCTGTTTGTTCATCTCCGGCAAAAAACGCTCGAAGCCATAGCCGGCCAGCGGATAGAAGACGACGTCCGCAAACAGGACATGCAGGTCAAAATAGCCGCTGTACCACCACCCGGTCGTATGTCCCACCACCTGTAATACCACGCCGAACACGAACCACAGGGCGAGCAGGTAGAGAAACAGATCTTTGGTCATGTGCATGGCGACCGCGCGCAAAAACGGCAGCATCACCAGAAAGCCAAGATACATATAAAGATACCAATAAGGCAGGAAAACGGGCCGCGTCAGAATGCCTTTGACAAATCCCGAAACGGAAAACAGCGCTTCCCCACGCGCCACGAGCTTCAGATAATACAAAAAAGAGACGAGTACGAGCACGATCGCAATTCTTGATACGCGCTTGCGAAAAATACGCGGCAGGCTCTCCTCCTTTCCCAGCAGAAGCGCCCCCGATATCATAAGGAACAGGGGAACTGCCGCCTTACAGACAATGGAAAGGCAAAGGGAAAGCACATGATCTGCCCCCTCTGTCGTTTGAAACGCCAGATAGGCGGGCGAATGGTTGAACATCACGAGCAGCATGGCTAGGATCCTTGCCGCCTCCAAATGGTATTTTCGTTCGCTCATCGGTTCCTCCTGTGATAAAAAACGTACGGTATACGCAAAACGGCAAGCACCGCCCACACCAGCGTGTGATCGATCACGATCGCCGCCGCAAGCGAGATCACCAGCGTGAGAAGCGCCGCGAGCAGACAGCCTCCCACAATGCCGCCGCCCAGGACGTTGACGCCGAGCAGCTGCTTGACCACATAGTGAAGCACGCCCCAGTGGATCAGCAGAACGGAATAGCTGTATTTTCCGATGAGGCGCACAGGACAGGGCGTCCGGCTCCTCCCCGCGGCAGCGCGCTTTACGCAAAGAAAGATCGCCGATGCGAGAAACAGCATCGTCGGCGCATTGTCGTAGAGATATCCCTCGCATCCGTCTACCGTCAGCATGAGCGCGACCGACAGCACATAGGACAACAGCCCGCACGCCAGAAAGACATGCTCCGTCTTCCTGCTCCCCGCGTATTCCTTCCCCGGCGCAGAGAGAAAATAGCCAAGCAAAAAGACTCCGACATAGGAATCTACGATCACGGACAGATGGGCGTCCAGATGAAACAGCGGCAGATAGGTATCCAGCGCATTGACAAAAAAGACGACCAGGATCAGACCAAAAAGCACGGAATCCGGAATATTTGCCACGATCCAGCGCAAAAACGGGGTCAGCACATAAAGTCCCAGGATCACGTAGACCAGCCAGAAATGCGGCGCTTCCTCCGGCGCTCCCACCAAAAGCCTCTGGAACAGAAAGAGCCAGTTCTGCGGCAGCAGACACCGGATGCCAAACTTTGCGCACACATACAGAAGATAGTACACGAGCATCGGGACCGCCACTCTGGCAAACCGCCTGGCAAAAAACGTCCCAACGCTCTCCCCTCTCACGGGAAGCAGCAGCGCCCCGCTGATCATGACAAACAGAAGATTGCAGGAGGGAAACAGAAAAAAGACGGCTCCCAGCACAGTATGCGCCGTGCTCACCGGCGCAGTCAGCGATTGCGCCAGAGACACGGTATGTCCGCATATCACAAAGAGAGTCGCCAAAAACCGTAACTCGTCAATGTATATTTTTCTTGCTTTTTCGATGCCCATAGCGCTGCAACGCCCCTATCTCTGTGACAGTTCCTGGGTGATCTCCTCCCATGTCACACCCTTCTCCGCCATAAGGACCATAATATGATACAGGAAGTCGGAGATCTCGTATTTGATCTCCTCCGGATCCGGATTTTTCGCGGCTATGACGATCTCGGTCGCCTCCTCGCCTACCTTCTTTAAGATCTTATCGAGCCCCTTATCGAACAGATAGTTGGTATAAGACCCCTCCTTCGGATGTTCCTTGCGGTCCAGGATAATATGATACACATCCTCGAACACCTTCAGGGGATTCTTTTCCATGTATTCCTTCTTCACGATCTCATTGAAGAAACAGCTCATGCTCCCGGTATGGCATGCCACACCGACCTGCGAGACCTTCGCTAAGATCGTGTCGAAATCACAGTCCGCCGTCAGGGACTTCACGTACTGGATGTGCCCGGATGTCATGCCCTTGGTCCAAAGCTCCCTGCGGCTGCGGCTATAGTAAGTCATCTTCCCGATGCTGATCGTCGTGCGGAACGCTTCCTCATTCATGTAGGCGAGCATGAGCACCTCGTCGGTACGGTAATCCTGCACGATGACAGGGATCAGCCCGTCCGGGTTTTTCTTTAAGTCCTGCCACCGCAGGGCAGGCTCAAAATTGTCCATCTTGATCCCAGCCCTGGAAAGCGTTGTCTTCAGCTCCATGATATCCGTGCCCGGATCGTCGATGAACGCGCCCGCTACCCCGCGTGTATTCTCATGCTTGAGCACCTCGACGATCTTGTCGTAGTCACAGCTGTCAAAATAGACGACATACGGAACATCCGTGATATTCTCGACCGCGTCGAACCTCAAGTGATTGAGCACAAGCACCTCATGAAAATTCTCCTGCATCTTGCTGCGATGCTTAAAGATGAAGTCCACGTTGTCCACAGAGACCAGTATGCGATCCTTCCCGAAACGCTTGCTCGCCTCCTCGGCAAGCTCCATGCTGTTGGGCTTGGCGCCGTTGACGACAACCTGAAGGCAGCCTGCATAGATGAACTTCTTAATGTCCTCCATGCGGTTGATGTTTCCCCCCGCACAGACCTTCAACTCCACATTGCGGTTGATGTTCTTGATCGTATTGATGTTCTTCTCATGTTCATCGTCGTCGTCCGAAAGATCAAAGACGATGATCTTGTCCACGCCGCTGTCATTGTAAAGACGCGCCAGCTGGATCACATCGTAATCCAAAGGGGAATCATCCCTCATGCCGCTCACAGCCTGACCGTTCTTTAAATAAATCGTTGCAACGATATTTTTCTGCTCCATAACCTTGATACCCTTCCTGTTTCTATAGGCTCCCCTTGGTAGACAGAACCTCCGTAATACGCGCGTCCAGGGATGCCGCCTCGTCCAGAGCCCTCGCAAACGCCTTGAACATCGCCTCGATCATGTGGTGGTTGTTCCCCGGCGAGAGCACCTTAAGGTGCAGGTTCATGCCTGCGGTATAGGAAACCGCATAGAAAAACTCCCGCACGGTCTCCGTATCCATATACCCGACGCGCTCTGCGGTAAACGCCGCATCAAACGCCAGATACGGGCGTCCGGACAGATCCACGGCACACAGCACGAGCGTCTCATCCATCGGAAGGATGCAATGCCCGAAACGGCGGATGCCCCGCTTGTCTCCCAACGCGCGCCCGATCGCAGTCCCCAGCACGATCCCGGTATCTTCGACGGTATGATGGCAGTCCACAGCAAGATCGCCCTCCGCTTTGACGGTCAGGTCAAAAAAACCATGCCTTGCGAACCCCTCGAGCATATGGTCAAAAAACCCGATGCCCGTATCGATGTCGCCTGTACCGTTGCCGTCCAGCTCCAGACTCAGCGAGATCGCCGTCTCCTTTGTCTTCCGCAGCTCCTCCGCAGCTCTGCCCATTCCTGTTTCCCGCCTTTCCCAATCTATCTCTATTATAGTACGAATCCTCACAAATGAAAATTACTTTTTCTCCTCGAACCGCACCCGGACGGAATTGGCATGCGCGGTAAGGCTCTCGCATTCCGCAAACTGCGCGATGTCCCGGTACACGTCCGCAAGCGCCTCTCTGGAATAAGAGATGATGCTCGATTTTTTGATAAAGTCGTCCACGCCGAGCGGGGAAAAGAACTTTGCCGTCCCGTTGGTCGGCAGCACATGATTCGGTCCCGCAAAATAGTCCCCCAGCGGTTCGCTCGAATACTCCCCGAGAAAGATCGCCCCCGCATGTTTGATCCTCGTCATGACCTGGAACGGATCCCTCGTCATGATCTCCAGGTGCTCCGAGGCGATCTCATTCACCGCGTCTATGGCATCCGAAAGCGTGTCCGCGACCAGGATATAGCCGTAATTGTCGAGCGACTTTTGGATGATCTCCCTCCGCGAGAGCTCGGCGACAAACTGCTCCGCCTCCTTCGCGACCTGCGCGGCAAGCGTCTCGCTCGTCGTGATCAGGATCGCCGACGCCATCTCGTCATGCTCCGCCTGCGACAAGAGATCCGCCGCCACAAAACGCGGGTTTGCCGTCTCGTCCGCGAGCACCAGGATCTCGCTCGGTCCCGCGATCGAATCGATGCTCACATAGCCGAAGACCGCCTTCTTCGCAAGAGCCACGTAGATATTTCCCGGACCCACGATCTTGTCGACCTTCGGGATGCTCTCCGTCCCAAAAGCGAGCGCGGCGATCGCCTGTGCGCCGCCGGCCTTGTAGATGCGGTCGACGCCCGCCTCCTTCGCCGCCACCAGCGTGGAAGCGCAGACCCTGCCGCGCGCGTCGGGCGGAGTCGTCATGATGATCTCCCCGACGCCTGCCACCTTCGCCGGGAGCACGTTCATCAACACGGAGGACGGATAGACCGCCTTTCCGCCCGGCACATACACGCCCACACGCGCAAGCGGCGTCACCTTCTGCCCCAGGATGGTCCCGTTCGTCCCGGAATCGAACCAGGAATACCGCCGCTGCTTTTCGTGGTACGCGCGAATGTTCACCAGCGCCTTTCGGATGACGGTAAGCAGCTCGGGCTGCACGTTGCGATAGGCCTCCTCGATCTCCTCCTCCGTCACAAGAATATGATCCGCGTCGATCTCGGCTCCGTCAAACTGCCTGGTGTATGCAAAAACCGCAGCGTCCCGTCTGCTGCGCACCTCCTCGATGATCGCGTTCACCCGCCCCTCATACTCACCGTACGCGTTCGGGCTGCGTTTCAGCAGCTGTTCCAAAATATTGCACTTTGTCTCTTCCGTCAGCCGTATTGTCCGCATCGCTTCCTCCTCTCTCTATGACTGTGTGTCCTTCAGAACCGTCTTTAAGTCTGAGATCAGCTTCGTGATCCGTTCATGCTCCATCTTCATGCTCACCTGATTGACGACCATGCGCGCCGAGAGCGGGCAGACCTCCTCCAGCACGACAAGCCCGTTCTCGCGCAGCGTGGAACCGGTCTCCACGATATCGCAGATGACCTCGGAAAGTCCCACAATGGGGGCGAGCTCGATCGAACCGTTCAGCTTGATGATCTCCACAGTCTGATGTTTTTTATTGTAAAAATAGTTCTTTGCAATATTGGGATATTTTGTCGCCACCCGGATCAGCTCGTGATGCCGCAGCAGCTCTCCGGCGCTCTCCGGTCCGCAGATGCACATGCGGCATTTTCCAAACCCGAGATCCAACACCTCATAGAGGTTGCGCCCTTCCTCCAGGATCGTGTCCTTTCCGACCACGCCGATGTCCGCCGCGCCATACTCCACATAGGTCGGGACATCCGGACCCTTGGACAAAAAGAACCGGAGCTTTAACTCCTCGTTGACAAAGATCAGCTTCCGCGTGTCTTTATCCTTCATCTCCTCGCAGGTGATGCCGATCTGCTCAAACATCTCCAGCGTCTTTTTTGCCAGCCTCCCCTTGCCCAGGGCAAAGGTCAGGTATCTCATCTCCTCCATGTCACTCTCCATTTCCGCCGGTCCCAGCGATGCGCTTCATCGAAAGAACCTCACCTCAGCCATGTGGTTCTGCTTTGCATACGCCTGATAGTCCTCATCCGTCTTCGACGCCTCGCGCGCGATGAGCTCCACAGTGCGCCCCGCCGCGCGCTCCCGTCTCGCGCAGCTTATCACGGCAAGCTGCTGTTCCCTCGTCTCCTCATAGACGAACAGCAGCGCGTCGTGGGAAAGCGCGATGTCAATTCCCTGCCGCGATAGCGCAGCCATCAGCTGATCCACCACGATCGCAAATCCGATCGACGCCGATTCCTTTCCAAAATAAGTCAACAGCTTATCGTAACGCCCGCCCTTGACGATCGCCTCGCCGGTCCCGAACGTGTAGCCGGCAAACAGGATGCCCGTGTAATACTGATGCTCACTGATCGTGCCGAGCTCAAAGGACACATAACGCGACACCTCATAGGCCTCCAGCAGCCGGTAGAGCTCCTCGAGCCGTACGATGGCGCGCCTGATCCGGGGATATTCTTCCGCGCACTCCTTTGCCTCGCAAAGCTCCCCGGGGTCGCTGCAGGGTCTTCCCATCATACCGAACAGCCTTTTCAGCGGCTCCTTTAGCTTCAGATGTCCCACGAACTCCTCCACGCCAAAAAAATTCTTGTTCGAGATCAGCTCGCGCAGCTCGTCCTCCTGTTCTTCCTGAAGCCCTGCCGCCTCCATGAGACCTCCAAAAAAATCCGCGTGGCCGATGCCGATCTGAAACTCCTTTAACCCCGCCTCCTTCAGGCATGCGACCGCCAGCGCGACCATCTCCGCATCCGCGCCGACCGACGGCTCCCCCAAAAGCTCCGCGCCAAGCTGGGTGCTCTCCTTTAACCGCCCCTGATAACTGCTGTTATTGATAAAAATGTTTCCCATGTAGGAAAGGCGGATCGGCATGTCCTGCTCGCCGAAATACTTGACCGCACACCGGGCGATCGAAGGCGTCATGTCCGGGCGCAGCACCAGCGTGTTGCCCTCGCGGTCAAAAAATTTGTACAGATCCTTTGACGGCGTCGTTCCCGTCTCTTTTCCGAAAATATCGAAAAACTCAAAGGTCGGCGTCTGGATCGGGCGATACCCATACCGATGTAACAGATGGTATAACCGGTTTTGAAGCAGCAGCTTCTTTTCACATTCCTCGTTGTAGATATCCCGGACCCCTTCCGGCGTATGCAGCAGTTTTTTTCTCATGATCTCTCCCGTCGCTTTAGCACGCTACTATAGTATCACGATAATATGTTATCAGTCAAAAGTGCCCTTGTCAATCCCTTGCCAGCAGATCCTTCTGCAGGGCATCCAGATACGGGATCAGCACGCCCTTTCCCTTTGGCAGAAAAAACTCCTGCTCCAGTTCCTCATATCGGAAGCTTTTCCGTCCGCCCTCCTGGGCACGCCGCCAAAATTCCAAAAGCCTGCACAGACGCAGATAATAATATTCATCCCTGTGCGTATAGCTGACCAGAAAGAACGCGATACCGCCCTGCCGCTCAAAGCTCTCCATAAACGCGATCTGATGCGCATGGATATTCTGCAGCGGGAACGTGTCCGTGTGGCACTCCTTTGCGTCAAAGCAGACCGGGATCCCCTGCACGGCGCCGATATAGTCCACTGTGCTCTTCTGCTCAAAATATGCCAGTGTGATGTGGTGGGTCGCCTTGTCGATATTGATCGGCGTGATCGGCGTCGGGATCTTCTGCACCAGCGCGAGACCGCTCTCCAGATATTTTTCGTTCGTGCGGTTGATCAGCTCCTCCAACGTGGAACCCCGCAATCCTCTTGAATTCCAGGTCGCCATATGCCGCCGTCCTTTCTTTTTCACACAGCAACTCTATTATACGGGATTCTGCCGGACAGCACAACCTAAATATTTCTTAAAGTTTCCGTAAAGTTTCCGCATTCTGCTTTGTCAAATATCCCGTGCTGTGCTATAATGAACATCATGCAGCAAGATGGAGGTGACGACCGTATGATCCTGAATGAATCCAACGAAAATTATCTGGAAACGATCCTGATCTTAAATCACAGAATGGGAAATGTGCGTTCTGTCGATATTGCAAATGAGATGAATTTCACGAAGCCAAGCGTGTCCGTCGCGATGAAAAATCTGCGTCTGAACGGCTACATCACAGTCAGCCCCGAGGGGTATATCCGCCTGACCCCGCAGGGACTTGAAGTCGCAGAACGCATCTATGAGCGGCATACGATCCTCTCCAACTGGCTCACCATGCTCGGTGTGGACCCTCGCGTTGCCGCAGAGGACGCCTGCAAGATCGAGCACGATGTCAGCATCGAAAGCTTTGAAGCGATCAAGCGCCATATCAACGCATGTTCCGGGAAAAATTAAGCGCTTCCCGCACACGCTCGAACTCGCTCCCGCAGGGAGCCACGATCTCTCTTCCGTCCGCAAGGATCATCCGGTATGCATGAAGCAGCTGAGAGGTAACGTTACATGCACGCCGGAACCTCGCGTTCTCTTTCGCGTCCCCGTACTTGGCATCCCCCAGCACAGGATGTCCGAGAAAGGCAAGATGCGCGCGGATCTGATGCGAGCGCCCTGTGATCAGATGCACTTCCAGCTCCGTATATCCGCCGCCCCCGGCAACGGGACGATACTCTGTCTCGATGCTCTGCGCGCGCGCCGCCCCCTCGGGCTTTTTCTCACAGACGCTCACGCGGTTCGCCGCCTCGTCCTTCACCAGCCAGCCCCTGACGTGAAGCGTCTCCCGGATCTCCCCTTTTACGATACATCGGTAATATTTTTGCGCCGTGCGGTTCCTTAAGGCCTCCGACGACTCCTGAAGCCCCTTTAACGTCTTTCCCGCCAGCAGGAGACCGGATGTGTTCCGGTCGAGCCGGTTGCAGACGGACGGGCGAAAGGCGCGCATCTGCGTCTCCGTGAGCTCTCCCTTCTGAATGAGATACGCCAGGATATACTCGTTTGCCGATACATCCCCGGGCTTTGCCTTCTGCGAGAGCATGCCGGAGGGCTTGTTGATGACGAGGATATCCCCGTCCTCATAAACCACTGGAAGTTCACGTGAAGTCCCCGCTGTGGCAGGATAGACAAGAGAGCTTAAAAAGGTAAATTCTTCCCCCCTTCTCTTGACCGCCGTAAACCTCTCAAGGGTCTCGTCCGACAAAAACAGCTTCACCTCATCCCCCTCCGCAAGCCGTTCCGAGCCGTCCGCCTTCCTCCCGTTTAAGGTGATGTTCTTCTTGCGGAGCATCCGGTAGAGGAAGCTCCCCGGAGCGTCCCGCAAAAGCTTCTTTAAGTATTTGTCGAACCGCTGTCCGGCATCCGTTCCTTCAATCCTTATTTCACGCATCTTCCCTCACTCCATCTGTCAGCTTTCGCTTAACCGGTCGTCTTCTTTTTATGTATGTTGCGGATCGTCTTCTTTTTTCTCGCTTTTTTTGCAGGCAAAGGCGCCATATCCGGTCGAACCTGACCGTCCGTCCTCTTCCCGTGAGCTCTCGGCCGGATCAGGCATTTTTTGTCATATCCGATCAGATCCGTGCGCCCTGCTTTGTGAAGCGCTTCCTCGACAAGCCCATAATTCTTCGGGTTCCGGTACTGGATCAGGGCGCGCTGCATCGCCTTCTCATGCGGATTCACAGCCACGTAGACCGGCTGCATCGTGCGCGGGTCAAGTCCCGTGTAGTACATACAGGTCGAGAGCGTGGATGGTGTCGGGTAAAAATCCTGCACCTGCTCCGGCATATAGCCCAGATCCCGCAGATACTCCGCAAGCTCGACTGCCTCCTTTAAGGTAGAACCCGGATGGGAGGACATCAGGTACGGGACGAGATACTGCTTTTTCCCGAGCTTTGCGTTCATCTCCTGATATGCCTCCGTGAACCTCCGGTAAACCCCTGCATCCGGCTTCCCCATCCGCTCCAACACCGCGTTCGAGATGTGCTCCGGCGCCACCTTCAACTGACCGCTGACGTGATGCTCACAGAGCTCCCTCAAAAACGTCTGATCCGTGTCATACATCAGGTAGTCGAACCGGATGCCGGAGCGGATGAACACCTTCTTCACGTTAGGGAGTTCACGTAACTTCCGAAGGAGGTTCAGGTAATCCTGATGGTCTATGTGAAGGTTCCTGCAGGGCGTCGGGAACAGACATTGCCGGTCCGCACAGACCCCCTGCTTCAGCTGCTTTTCGCATGCCGGCGCGCGAAAGTTCGCCGTCGGTCCTCCCACATCGTGAATATAGCCCTTAAAATCCGGCTCACGGACCAATTTCTCCGCTTCCGCCAGGATCGACTCATGGCTCCTCGCCTGAACGATGCGCCCCTGATGGAACGTCAGCGCGCAAAAGCTGCAGCCGCCGTAGCAGCCCCGATTGCTCACGAGAGAAAACCGCACCTCCTCGATCGCAGGCACCCCGCCCGCCGCCTCGTACATCGGATGGCAGGCGCGCCGGTAGGGAAGCGCATAGACCGCGTCCATCTCACTTTGGGACAACGGCTTTGCCGGCGGGTTCTGCACCACGAACAGCTTCCCGTCATACGTCTCGAACAACCGCCTGGCTGTGAACGGATCCGTATTGCGATATTGCGTGTAAAAGCTTTTCGCATATTCCCGCTTATCGGCAAGAAGCGCCTCATAGCAAGGCAGCTCCAGTGCATCGCAGATATCCTCGCGTTTCCTCGTTTTGTAGACCGTCCCGTCCACAAAGGTGATCTCCTTCACGGGAATGCCGCTGTCTAACGCGTCCGCGATCTCCAGGATGCTCCGCTCTCCCATGCCGTAGGAAAGAAGGTCCGCGCCGGAATCCAGAAGCACAGAACGTTTTACTTTATTGGACCAGTAATCGTAATGCGCAAGCCTTCGCAGGCTCGCCTCAATGCCGCCGATGATGATCGGCGTCCGCTTGTAGACCTGGCGGATCAGATTGCAGTAGACGATCGTCGCATAATCCGGGCGCTTTCCCGTCACACCGCCCGGCGTGAAAGCATCCGACGCCCGACGCTTTTTGGAGACAGAGTAATGGTTCACCATCGAGTCCATGTTCCCGGCGGACACCAGAAAACCGAGCCTCGGCTCCCCGAGCGCCTGAACGGAACGGCGATCTCTCCAATCCGGCTGCGCAATGATGCCGACGCTGTAGCCGTGCGCTTCCAGAAGTCTGGAAATGATCGCGTGTCCGAACGAGGGATGATCCACATAGGCATCCCCACAGA
>CANRBT010000055.1 GCA_947628935.1 uncultured Roseburia sp.
AGCTCGGCGAGCCGCTTCTCCATCTCTCCCAGCTTCCATTGCTCCATCCTCTTCTTCCCCCTTTTGTCTGTCTACTGTTATTAGACAGCTTTAGTCTAACACGGTTAGACAGAACTGTCAACACGCAAAAAAAGCTTCGGAGACTCTCCTTCCCGAAAGTCTCCAAAGCCGCTCATAGCAGGGATCTTCATGTCTTCATCACTGAAATCCTTATGAGTCGATGCGACAGGATTTGAACCTGCGACCTCTGCGTCCCGAACGCAGCGCTCTACCAAGCTGAGCCACGCATCGATATCAAGCGCTTTTCAAATCGTGCTTGATTATATTATCATATCTTGCTCCGATTGTCTATACCTAATTTCAAAAATATCATCATCCCGATCTCTCATTTTTTGTTTCTGCTTTCTCATTATCCACTGCAATTTTTTTCATGTTGTGCTATACTGATTGCCAAGGAGGTATGCCCCATGACAAAAACCACATTGATCACAGGCGCTTCCCGCGGCATCGGTCGCGCACTCGCATACGCCTTCGCAGCGGAAGGCTGTCCGCTCATTCTCAACTGCCGCCGCTCCCGGGATGCGCTGCAGCAGCTGGCATCGGAGCTGACAGACCGCTGTCACGTTCCTGTGTACACCAGCGTCGGCGATATCTCGGATTACTCTTACGTAGAACATCTGTATGCGGAAATCAGCTCCCGATTTTCCAGTGTGGACATTCTCATCAACAATGCCGGGATCTCCCACATCGGTCTGCTGGAGGATATGACGATCGAGGAGTGGAACCACATGATAGGCACCAATCTCACCTCTGTCTTTTCCACCTGCAAGCTCGCCATTCCCCATATGCTCCGCCAGAAATCAGGGAAGATCATCAACATCTCCTCCGTCTGGGGAATTACCGGCGCTTCCTGCGAGGTTGCCTACTCCGCCTGCAAGGGGGGCATCAACGCCTTTACCCGGGCGCTCGCAAAGGAACTGGCTCCGAGCGGCATTCAGGTCAACGCCATCGCGTGTGGGGTGATCGACACGCAGATGAATGCCTGCTTCACCGCTGCAGAGCGGCGCGCGCTGGAGGACGAGATCCCTGCCGGCCGCTTTGGGACACCGGAGGAGGTCGCGTCACTGGCGACGCAGCTCGCATTCGGAAATCAATATCTCACCGGTCAGATCATTGCACTGGACGGCGGATGGATCTGAACTATTTCAGGAGGTTCCTATGCTTTTGGGCAAACGCATGCAAAAGCTTTTGACGGAACAGGATATCACACAGCGCCGCCTCGCAGCCGACCTGCATCTCAATCCCAACACCGTCAACGGCTATATTAAAAATCGGCGCCTTCCGGACTGTATCACACTCTCCCGGATCGCACATTATCTGGGAACGAACGTCGATTATCTTCTGGGGAACACAGATATCAGAACCTATCCCGACCTCGCATTGAACGAGGCGGAAACCAGACTGCTCAACCATTACCGTTCCATGGATACGCCCCATCAACACATGCTCGATGAGCTGTCCGCCGCACTCTGCCTGAAAAATCAGGACTCCTCCTGCTCCTGATGTTCACTCGGCACAGCGGAAAGGACGATACAGGTGCGCGGAGGCACATGAAGCTGCACGCGGTTTACGAACGTCGTGAGCGCATCGACATCTTTTCCGTCCTCGTATTCTACAAATGTATTCGCCTGTACCTTCCACATCAGCTCCGGCGGAAGCTCCGGAAGCTGCGCCGTCACAGCCTCCCAGTAGGCGTTCATACAGTAAAAGACCACATCGTCCCTGGTGTCTTCTTCGTCCCTGCCCGCAAACATAATGCCGACCAGACGATTGTTTCCGTCTGTCCTCCCGTTCCACGGATATCCGTTATGTACGCTGATCTCCGGAACGCCGAACGATACCGGTCGGGTCGTTTTCCGAAGGATCGCATGCTCCTTCCGGAACGCGATCATAAACCGCACAAAATCATGGATCTCTTCGAACTCCTCCAGCCGGTTCCAATCCAGCCAGGAGATGATATTATCCTGACAATAGGCATTGTTGTTGCCGAACTGCGTGTTGCAGAACTCGTCTCCCGCGAAAAACATCGCCGGACCGCGGCTGCAGAGCAGCGTGGCAAAGGCGTTTTTCACCATGCGGCGGCGCAGCCCCAAAATCTCCGGGTCGTCCGTCTCGCCCTCGACGCCGCAGTTCCAGCTGTTCCCGTTGTTGTCGCCGTCCGTATTGCCCCAGCCGTTCTTTTCGTTGTGCTTCATATTATAAGAGTACAGGTCATACAGGGTAAACCCGTCGTGGCACGTGATGAAATTGATGGATGCGCTTGCCCCCCGGTACACAGGATCGTACAGGTCGCCCGAGCCTGTGATACGGCTGACCGCCGCACCCGACATACCCTCGTCCCCTTTCAGGAAGCGCCGGATATCGTCCCGGTAGCGCCCGTTCCACTCGGACCAGCGCTGATAGGCAGGGAAGCTTCCGACCTGATACAGACCTGCCGCGTCCCACGCCTCCGCGATCAGCTTGACCTTTCCCAGGATCGGATCGCACGCGATCCCCTGCAGGATCGGCGGGTTGTCCATCGGCATCCCGTTCTGATCGCGCGACAGAACGGACGCCAGATCGAACCGGAAGCCGTCCACACGGTACTCCGTCACCCAGTAACGCAGGCATTCTGTGATGAACTTGCGCATCGTCGGATGATTGCAGTTCATCGCGTTCCCGCACCCGCTGAAATTATAGTAATAGCCCTCCGGGGTGAGGATGTAATAGATATTGTTGTCAATTCCCTTAAAGGAAAAACACGGTCCGTCCTCATTTCCCTCCGCCGTATGGTTGAGCACGATATCCAGAATGACCTCGATCCCGTTCTGCTTGAGCTCATAGATCAGCTCCTTGAGCTCATCCCCCTCGTGATTGTGCTCGACAACTGACGAATAGCTGGTGTTCGGCGCAAAGAAACAGACCGTATTGTAGCCCCAGTAATTGTAGAGCTGCACGCCGTCGACCACGCGCGCGCTCTCCATCTCGTCGAACTCAAAGATCGGCATCAGCTCGACCGCATTCACGCCCAGATCCTTCAGATACGGGATCTTCTGCCGCAGCCCCTCAAAGGTCCCGGGCGCCGTCACCAGGGACGAGCCGTGCCTGGTAAAGCCACGGACATGCATCTCGTAGATGACCAGATCCTCCGTCGGGATCTCAAGCTGCTTTGTCTTCTCCCAGTCAAAATTGTTCTCGACGACCCTCGCGTGATAGACGAAGTCCTCGCCGTTCTCCGGTCTCTCTCCCCATTTCCGCTGTCCCGTCACAGCGCGCGCATAAGGATCCAGCAGGATATGGTTTTTGTCGAAGAGAAGCCCCTTTTCCTTGTTGTACGGTCCGTCCAGCTGGTACGCATACTCGAATTCCTCGATGTTCAGGTCAAAGACCAGCATGGAGTAGGTGTTCCCGATGTGATAGGACTCCGGGTATTTCAGCCTTGCAAAGGGCTCTCTCTCATGCGGACGAAACAGGAGCAGCGTACAGCTCGTCGCTCCGACGGAATGGATCGTGAAGCTGACCCCCCGCGCGGCCCGGACCGCACCCTCCGTATTGTAAAAGCCGGGACGTACCCGAAATCCGTCGATCTCGTCCAACGGCTGCAGCTGCATCCCCCTCTGCTGTCTGTTCCTGATGTGATCCATCGCTCCTCCTCCTTTTAGGTTTATCAAGCTTCGCCACTGCCTATAGCCCATTGCAAGCCTCCCCAAGTGTAAATTAGCAAAAATTAAAGTCATGATACCATTATACGCAATTCACACTCTGTTTTCAACCGCATATCTTGCTTTAGTTGCTATTGTTATTTCCGGCAAAAGCCTTTATAATGTCACTTAAGAATGACAGAATCTTACGGAAAAGGAGATCAGCTATGCACACATTTGAAACCATACCCATCGATCTTGTGGAATTCAACCCGTTTACCAAAATCGGAAAGGAATGGGGCGTCGTCACAGCCGGCACCAAGACCAAGGCGAACGCCATGACGATCAGCTGGGGCGGCGTCGGCGTCCTCTGGGGAAAGAACGTCGTCTTCGTCTTCATCCGAGATTCCAGATACACCAAGGAATTTATGGATCGAAACGAATTTTTCTCCGTCTCTTTTTTCTCGAAGGAATACCGTGCCGCCCTCAATTATCTCGGCTCCCATTCCGGGCGGGACGGTGACAAATTTGCGGAGTCCGGGCTCACGCCGGCATACCGCCACAGCATTCCCTACATCGACGAGGGCAATTTTATCCTGCTCTGCTCCAAGCTGTCCGCCACCCGCATCACGGAGGACTCCTTCTTAAAGTCCAATCTCAAGGAAAAATGGTACCAGGACGGCGACATGCATACGATGTATATCGCCGAGATCATTGACGTACTGGCACGTTGATATGCCATAGAAAGGCGGCAGAGCCATGCTCACATTCACTGTCTCACCGGACACAGATACACAGGGCAGCTTCCGCAGCCTGACGGATGCCGTCGCAGGCATTCCGTCCGACTGCCGGGAGCCCGTCACGATCCGGCTCGCTCCGGGACGGTATCGCGAAAAAGTCTCCCTGGAGCATCCCAACGTCACGCTCCTCGGAACAGGGGATTCCCCTGCCGATACCGTCATCACCTATGACGACTACGCGAACGCGCCGATGCCGGACGGAAAAAAGAGGGGCACTTTCCGCTCCTACACGCTGTTTTTACATGCGCCCGACCTCACGCTGCGCAATCTGACCGTGGAGAATGCATCCGGCGACTCTGCGACGCACGGACAGGCGATCGCGCTCTATGCGGAGTGCGACCGGCTCACAGTCGACTCCTGCCGTCTCCTCGGACACCAGGACACGCTGTTTACCGGTCCTCTCCCGCCAAAGGAATACCAGCCGGACGGCTTTCTCGGTCCGACGCAATCCGCCCCGCGCAGCCTGTGCCGGCAGTATTACCGCAACTGCTGCATCTGCGGGGATGTCGACTTTATCTTTGGAAGCGCCGCTGCTTACTTTGACCGCTGCGTCATAGAATCCCTGCACCGCGAACCGGGAGCGGGCTCCGATACGGAGGGCTACGCCACAGCCGCATCCACCCCGGAGGGACAGCCCTACGGCTATGTGTTCTCCCGCTGCAGCTTTGTATCTGCGGACTGCGCCCCCGCATCCGTTTACCTCGGACGCCCGTGGCGTGATTTTGCCAAAACCGTACTGCTCTCCTGTACGCTCGGAGCGCACATCCACCCGGCAGGCTTCCACGACTGGAACAAGCCGCATGCGCACGACACTGTGTTCTATGCCGAGTATGACAGCCGGTACGCCGCGGATGTCCGCTCTCCGGAGCCCTCCGCCCGCGCCTCCTTTGTCCGGCAGCTTTCCGACTCGGACATCCGCGCCTATGAAAAGAGCGCCGTCCTTTCGGGATCTGACGGCTGGGCTCCCTGGCTGTTATCGGAAGAAATTCCCAAAATCACCTGATCCGTGTTTGTATCTTTTCCCGAACCATGATAGAATACTACCATCAGCATGTAAGGAGGATGTGTTATGAATGAAAAGCTTTACAAATCCTTAGGGCGTCTCGGTGCCTCCAATCTGGTTCTCGGCATCTGCGTTCTGGTCGGAGGCATTTCCGCCGGGATCCTTCTGATCGTCAACGGCGGCAGACTGTTGCAGCACAAAAAAATGCTTACCATTTAGCCCCTTCCCCAAAAATACCAATGAGAAACAGGCAGTGCCTGCGCTCCAAAGCGCCATGGCGCTGCCGAATTTTTTCAGACAGGCAAGCTCTATATGACCCCATTTTGCAGCTATGACCGTCCGGAAATCCTCTTTGATCTGTTCCAGGCTTTGTCTCCAACCGGAAAAATCGGACCACTTCCCCGGAATCGCCTCCAACCAATAGGTCACATCGAACCACTCGAAGCACAGGTATTTCGCCTCCAGTCCATAACTGACGGCAAAACGCTCTGCTGTCTGCCGTCTGGCACGCCTCCCCTCCCGTGGCAGTATCATGCGGTCAAACCCTTCCTCGTTCGCTTCCGCCTGCACCGCCAAAAGCTTTCCCGCCCCATGCAGCACACCACGCACCACCAATCTCCGGTCGGCATAATCCAAGGTAAGTCCTTCCACGTTATGACTTCCAAACAACTGCTCCGCGAGGGCTTCACCGATCAGACAGCCGGACAGGTCCTCCCGATGCAAAATCCTTCCGCCCGGAAACAACTGCTCCGAAGAACCACACAGTACCACTACATCCGCACGGGCAGACCGACCGCCGTGCGCATCCTGCACAGTCCCTGCATCCTCCTCCTTCCACGCCACGAACTCGAGACCATCCTCCCTCTGCAGCTCAAACGCGCGGATCTCCTCCACTTTCCGAGCCGTCACCCCCTGGGAAAAGACGATGTGCACCTGACTCCGCTCTGCCCTTGTCCCCTGCCACACCACACAACCCGTTCCGATACAGAGAAGCGCCAACGCCATGCATATTCCCTGCCGCACGGAAAGGTACGACAGCTTCCGACCCCCGACCCGCCTGGCGCGGGGAGGGTGCAGGCGCCTCATTCCTCCCACAGGCGCACGCGGTCGCCTGCCTCCACATAGCGGTCGGAATCCACGATGATCTGCGTCGCCTCAGAAATCACGCCCTCCTCCAACGCGGCGTACAGCTCGTTGCGGTCCTGCACAGTCACATCCAGACGGACTGCCTGATATTCCGTTCCCAGCACAGACTCTGTCTCCCCTATCACAAGGACATAATAGGATCCGTTCTGCTCGTGCAGCGCCGTCGCGGGAACGGACAGCCTGCTGTCGGTCGACGCCTGATCGATCTGCAGCGAGACGGTCTCCCCCAATGAAAAGTCCGCATCCGCGAGCGGAACCGTTATCCGGATCCCTCCGTCCATGCGGCGCTCCACCCCTGCAAGCACAGATTCCGTCTGCCTGCTCCGACCGTCCGTCACAGTCACCGCGTCGTTCGCCGTCACGTCCCCGGCATCCGTTGACTCAGCCACCACGCACAGCCCTGCAGCTTCCTCCGCCATTGTGACCGCTGCTGTGTCCGATGTCCTCTGACCGGTTACCAGTGAGATCTCTTTTATCACACCGGAACACGGAGCCACGATCTTTCCGCCCGCCTCCTGCAGTGCGAGCAGCGGTTCCAGTTCCCGCTCCAGTTGTCCGATGCGGATCTCATTGATCTGCTCCTGATTGCCCGACGCCGTATCAGACGCTGCATCCTCCACTGCGCGCGATGCTGCGCGAACACTTTGTTCCTGCTGCAGCAGTGCGTTCTCATACGCTGCCGCTGCCGCCTGCGCCGCCGCGAGCAGAGCAGCCTGTTCCTCGACAGAGTGCGGGACTCCGTCGACCTGTGCGCGCTCATACGCCGCCTTCGCATTGCCAAGCTCCTGTGCCGCCCGGTCTACCTGCGCCTGCGCCGAGCGCACCGCTGCATCATAGTCCCATGCCGCCCGCTCCCTTGCGCGTTCCCGCTCCTGTGCCGCAAGCACGTCCTCACGGACCGCCGCCTCGTTGGTCAGCTCCAAAATCCGAAGCTCCTCCTGACATGCCAGAACCTGCTCCGCAAGCTGTTCCTCATTCAACACTGCAAGCACATCGCCCGTCTCGACCTGCTGCCCCGGCTCCACATACACATGCTCCACCAAAAGTCCCGGCTCCGTCCAGACTGCCGAATCCCATGCGCTCTCCACCCTGCCCTGCAAGACCACAGTATGTCGGATCACATGTGCAGCCGGCGTCTCCGTCTCCACCTGCGGCACGGTAACAGACGCTGTGACACGGGATATCACGGTAAACAGCAGCATGATCCCAAGCAGCCAGCAGAGCGCTTTCCCTGCTCTCCTTTTCATCTCTCCTCACTCCTTTATCGCCGACGAGACGATTCCCTGCTCCAGATAGTCCTGTCCGAACAGAAACACAAGCATTGCCGGCAGCAGCGCAACGAACGACGCACAGAACGCGAACCCTGCCCTGTCCATAGAGATCTGAGGCAGATATAACGTCAGAGGCCAGAGGCGTTTCGTGTCCAAAAAGGTCAGCGGCTGCTCGACCATACTCTGGCATTCCAAAAACTGCAGGATCATCGCCGACAGAATGCCTGACCGTCCCACGGGGATCCCGATCCGCAAAAAAACCGTCAGCTCCCCTGCCCCATCCACCCGCGCCGCCTCCAGAAGCGCCCCGGGAATCCCCTCAAAGAAACGGCACATCAGAAACGGCGGAAATGCGGAAAACATCCCGGGCAGGATCACAGCCGCCAGCGTGTCGAGCAGCTGCAGGCGACGCAGGATCAGATACTCCGAGAGCATCGTCACCTGAAAGGGCATCATCATCAACATCAGATAGCACATCCATACCAGCCGTTTCCCGGGGAACGAATACTGCGCCAGTCCCCATGCAGCCGGTACCCCAAACAAAAGCTCCCCGGCGAGAACGCCCGCCGTGATCTTCCCCGTGTTCCAGAACATCTGAAAAAATTCCGGGGAATCAAATCCCAGCTCCACCAGATTCCGCAAGGTCGGGTAAAGCGGGATCCCATGCCAGAATGCGAACCCCTCCCGGGCTCCCGTCACGGCACCCAGACACTCCCGGATCTCCTGCGTCCCCATCAGGCTTCCCGTAAAAAGAAACGCCACAGGGCAGACCGTGAGGATCCCTATGACCGCCAGCGGCACTAACAACAGCCCCTTTTTCCCCTTGTTCCACAGTGTCCTCATCTCCCGCTTCCCTCCTGCAGCTTTCCCAGCGAAATGACAAACGGCGCGAGCACGACGGCAAGCAGCACAGCCCCCGCAGACATCCGTCCCACATCCAGCGTCCGAAACCAGTTGTTGAACAGATGCTGAAGCAGATAGATGTTCTCCTGCGGGTAATTCCCTGCCACCATCCATGCCTCCCGGAACACTTTAAATGCATTTAAGACCGAAAGGATCACGATCATCTGTACGACCGGTTTCATGCAGGGAAGCATGATACGGAAAAACAGGGTCATCCTTCCCGCTCCGTCCACCCGTGCCGCCTCGCAGACCTCCCCTGGCACTGTGCCCAGCGCGGCAAGCCAGAGCACGACATCATATCCCAGGTTTTTCCACAGGTAGCAGAAGACCAGCACGCCGAACGCCGCCCTCGTGTGCATCCAGTCAACCACAGCTCCTTCGCCCTTCCAAAAGGCAAGCCAGCCATTCAACAGCCCATGCGCGTCAAATATCACCTGCCAGAGCATCACCACGCTCGCAACCGGGATCGCCTGCGGAAGCAGATAGGCGCTCTTTAGCACAGCCCGCACCTGCTCTGCCCCCGCCCCGCCAAGCGCATACAGTCCCAGCGCGGCAAGAAGCGAGAGCACGAGCAGCAGAGGAATGCACACGAGCAGAAAATGTCCCGTGTTTTTGGCGGCAAGACGGAACGCCTCATTGCCGCACACAGACGCGTAATGAGCAACTCCCGCCCAGCCGTCTCCCACTGCGGAGCGAAAGGAACGGCGCACCACATCCAGAAACGGCAGCAGATAGAAGACCAGCAGTCCGGCAAAGCCCGGCAGCACGAATCGGAGTCCTACATACTTTCTTCGCAAGACCTTCACCTCTCACTCCGCAAAATACAAATTCAGCTGCTGCAAAAGCTCTCCCTTCGCCTGCTCCAACGTCGCCTCGCCTGTCAGATAGCGAAGACCCTGTGCGATCGCAAGTTCGCGGATCGTCGCGTCCGTGACCGCCGGGGTGTCAAGGCTCTCGCAGATCGCCCGAAACGAATCCACATCCTCCTGCGACAGATGCACGAGATCGTACCCGACATGCTTGCCGTCCGGTCCCGATACCCCCATGCTGATCCCCTTATCCTCTGCCGCCTGGTCTCCGAATTGCTGCAGGGTATCCTCCGCAGCCGCTTCCCATGCGGCACGGTTGATCGGGAAACCGCTTCCGTGGATATCCCCCGACTCACTGCCATACAACAACTCCAGAAATTCCTCCGCGGCATCCTGTGCAGCCGTAGTGCTGCTCATCCCCACTATGAGGTACGGCACAAAGCAATGCGCCTCATCGGAGCCGAACAAAGCGCAGGTATCTCCCGTCTGCGCATAGATCGCATACAGACTCGCCAGGTTAAACATGTTCGTCAGCGAGCCCACGCTCTCCGAGCTCTCTCCCATCAGCTTGTATTCCGCATCTACCGTACTGACCAGCATCCCCTCATAGACATGGTAGGCTCCCTGCTCCTCGTCCACGCTGTAGCCATCCACATCATAGAGCTGCTTTGCCCATTGGAGCCATTCTCCGACGCGCTCCCCGTTCACCGTTCCGTCCGCATTCCGCCAGTTCCCGCTGTCCGCATAGTACAACGCCCACAGCAGCTCGCTCGGCGGTCGCCTTTGCAGTATATTCCGCCCCGGCGCTTCCTCCTTCATCTGTAAAATGCAATCCACATAACCGGGAAACGAAACGGCCGACTCCACAGCCTTTGCGGAACCGCTCGCAAGCGTCATGTAATATTGCGCGGGCATCATATAACATGCCCCGTCCTTCCTGTAGTTGTCCGCGATCCCGTCGAACAGCCCGTCGGTTTGCGCGATGCCGTCCACAATGCCGCTGATATCCGCAAGCACGCCCTTCTCCACATAACTCTCCGCCGGCAGTCCGTCCAGGATCAGGATATCCGGAACGTTCCCCGCCAGAATTTCCGTGTTCAGCGCTGCGACGGCATCCTCCACAGTCACGCCGTCCGTCCCCGTCACGCCGATCTGCAGATTGACATAGATCCCGGGGTGCTCGCTCTGAAAACGCATCGCCGCCTTGCGCAGCTGGTCAGATTCCTCCAGCGCGTAGATCGTCAGCTCCGTCTCCGGCGATGCAGACGCAGACGCATCGTACCGATACCGAAGGATCTCGCTTCCCTCGCTGCCCTCTGCAAAGATCAAAAAGGTATCTTCCTGCGGCATCACGATGCCGTGCAGTGAGCCCTGCATGGAGGCAAGCCACGTCAGCGCACTGTCCACCAGCTGCTCATCCGTACTGCCCCCGTCCATGTGATAGAACACGCCCTCTGCGTTCGCATACACGATGCTGCCGTCCTCCACGCCGGAAGAGAACACCACTGGCAGCGCTCCCTCTGCGGCGGAGCCGCGCAGATAGCCGCCCACTGCTTCCTTCAACGCTTCGTCCGCCGCAAGCTGCGTCCCGTCCGATGTCTGCCAGACGGAAAGTCCGCACTCCTCGGACACCAGCAGCAGCTTTTCTCCCGCGATATCGAAGTAGGAAACGCTCTCTTCCGTGTACGGCGCTGCCTTCCGGCATTCCCCGGTCGCCACATCCACCGCGAGCACGGCATCTTGCGCATCCTGCACGAACAGACGTCCCTCTGCGTCAAATTTCATATATCTCACGTAATTCTCCGACCCATGCCCGTTCGCATCCGGCAATCGGAGCGGCTGCTCTGCGATCGTCCCGTCCGGCGCGACCCGTTTTGCCGTAAAGGTCTCGGCTCCGTCCGAGAATTGCCCCGCGAGCACAGCAGAGCCGTCCGGGGCGATCGCCGCAGCCGTGACCCATATGGTCTCCAGCGATCCCGCCGTTTTCTGAACCGTAAAGCTGTCCCCCGCATCCGCCGTGCAGAGCAGATATCCGCATTCCTCCGCGGCTGCATCCGCAAGCAGCACGACGCTGCCGTCTGCAAGCTCCCCCATCGCGTAGATGCGATCCACCTCGACCGGGAAGGACGGCTTCGTCTCCAGGAAACGTCCCGTCAAGCCTCCCTCCTGCGTGCCGTCCGCATCTCCCTCCGATGCATTCTTTGTCCCGCCTTCCTCTCCGGATCCGATCCGGTCCGCATCCCTTCCACAGCCGGAAAGTACGCTGCACAAAATGAATAACAATGCCAAAAATACCCTGGTTTTCCTCATGTCTGCTCCTCCTTTGTCTATAGCATAGCAGTCATTTCTTTAAAGTATCTGGAAAGCTCCCTTTAATTTTCCTCTGTTTTTCAAGAATCTTTTAAGC
>CANRBT010000056.1 GCA_947628935.1 uncultured Roseburia sp.
TTTCGCTGTAGGGTGTCTTGTCAGATGTAATGATATATGCTATACTGATGCAATCACACGGGAGGGGACGGGGCGCAGGCGGTCATGGTGCCTGTGCAATGGAAGAAGAGATGAGAGAATTATACTGTGACATTGTGATCGCCGGATGCGGCGTGGCGGGACTTTACACGGCGCTGCATCTTGGAAAGAACAAAAAGATACTGATGCTCTCGAAGGAAGACCTTGCAAGCTGTGATTCCATGCTGGCGCAGGGAGGGATCTGCGTGCTGCGCGACGAGGGGGATTACGGCTCCTATTTTGAGGACACGATGCGTGCGGGACACTATGAGAACCGGCGCGAGAGCGTGGACATTATGATCCGCACGAGCCGCGAGATCATCGACCATCTGCTCGCGCTGGGAGTCCGCTTTGAGCGGAATGCGGACGGCACGCTCGCCTACACGAAGGAGGGCGCGCACAGCAGACCGCGTATCTGCTTTCACAAGGATATCACAGGCAGGGAGATCACGACGACGCTCCTTTCGCATGTAAAAAAAATGACGAATGTCACGATCTTTGAGTACACGACGATGACGGATCTTCTGATCTCCGACGGGGTGTGCACGGGGATCAAAGCCGTGGCGGAGGACGGGGAGGAGCTTCGCATCCACGCCGCAGATACGGTCATGGCGACAGGCGGCATCGGGGGGCTGTACGAGCATTCCACGAATTTCCCGCTGTTGACGGGGGATGCCTGCCGCATCGCAAAGGAACACGGGATCGCGCTGGAGCATATGGACTACGTACAGATCCATCCGACCAGCCTCTATACCAAAAGACCGGGGCGCTGCTTCCTGATCTCGGAGTCGGCGCGCGGAGAGGGGGCCGTGCTGCTGAACCACCAGGGCGAACGGTTTGTGGATGAGCTGCAGCCGCGGGATGTGGTGACGGAGGCTATTGAGCGTGAGATGGAGCGGGAGCAGGTGCCGTTTGAGTATCTTTCCTTTGCCAAGGTGCCAAAGGAGACTGTGCAGAAGCATTTCCCCAATATCTATGAGAAATGTCTGGAGGAGGGGTACGACCTCCTAAAGGAGCCGATCCCCATCGTTCCCGCCCAGCATTATTTTATGGGAGGCGTCCATGTCGATGCGGATTCCCGCACGACCATGCCGCATCTGTATGCTGTGGGGGAGACGAGCTGCAACGGGGTGCACGGCAGGAACCGGCTTGCCAGCAACAGCCTGTTGGAGAGCCTTGTTTTTGCGAAGCGCGCGGCAGCGCATATGATTTACACACAGAAAGGGAGGAGATAGAGCATGAATCCGATTACCATGCAGCTGGCGGCGGACAAATATATCCGCATGGCGTTAGAGGAGGACATCAACAGCGAGGATGTGTCCACCAACGCCGTGATGCCGGAGGGCAGAAAGGGCGATGTGCAGCTGATCTGCAAGGAGGACGGCATCATCGCCGGGTTACAGGTTTTTGAGCGCGTGTTCACGATGCTGGATGAGCAGACAAGGGTGGAGTGCTATGTGAAAGACGGGGATGCCGTCACAAAGGGGCAGACGCTCGCCGTCGTCACAGGAGATATCCGCGTGCTCCTGTCGGGAGAGCGCACGGCGCTCAATTATCTGCAGCGCATGAGCGGGATCGCGACCTATACGCGCAAGGTGGCAGGACTGCTGGAGGGCAGCGGGACGCGGCTCCTCGACACGAGAAAGACGACGCCGTGTATGCGGATCTTTGAGAAATACGCTGTGCGGGTCGGCGGAGGGCATAACCACCGCTACAACTTATCGGACGGAGTGCTGCTGAAGGACAATCACATCGATGCGGCAGGCGGCGTGCGGGAGGCGATCGAGGCGGCGCGCGCCTATGCGCCGTTCGTGCGCAAGATCGAGGTGGAGACGGAGAACATTGCCATGGTGCGGGAGGCTGTGGACGCGGGGGCGGACATCATTATGCTGGACAATATGACGCCGGAGGAGATGGCGGAGGCAATCCGCGTGATCGACGGGCGCGCCGAGACCGAGTGCTCCGGGAACATGACACGGGAAAATATCGCGACGATCACGGCGCTTGGTGTGGACTATGTCTCCAGCGGGGCGTTGACGCATTCCGCCCCGATCCTGGATATCAGCTTAAAACACCTGCGCGTGCTGGAGGGTGAGAGCTAGATGCAGAGAAGGAAGGAAATCCTGCGCCTGCTGAGAGAGGCGCAAGGTCCGCTTTCCGGAGCATGGCTGGGGAAACATACCGGCGTGAGCCGTCAGGTGGTCGTGCAGGATATCGCGCTTTTGCGCACGGAAGGATATCCGATCGTATCGACGGCGCGCGGATATCTTCTGGATGAACCGAAGGAGGCGGTACGGCTCGTGAAGGTCTATCACACAGAGGAGCAGGTGGAGGACGAACTGAATACGATCGTGGATCTTGGCGGGAGCGTTGTTTCGGTCATGGTGAACCACAGGGCATACGGCAAGGTGGAGGCTGCGCTGGATCTGAGGAACCGACGCCAGGTACAGGCGTTCGTCAACGACCTTCGCTCGGGGAAATCTTCCGCGCTTTTGAATCTGACGTCCGGTTATCATTTCCATCGGATCGCGGCGGAAAGTGAGGCTGTGCTGGATGAGATCGTGGAGGCGCTGCGCGAGAAGGATTATCTCGCCGAATTGCTGCCGTACGAGCAGAGGAATCTTGACTTTGAGTAGATTCCGTATTATAATAATTGGATGATTTATGGACATATCCATTTTTTGACAACAGGAGAAGATGCATGATCAAGAGTATGACCGGTTTTGGACGCGCGGAGTTTTCCGACGGAACACGCAGGTTCTGTGTGGAGATCAAGTCTGTGAACCACCGTTATCTCGACATGAACATCAAGCTGCCAAGGAAGCTGGGCTTTTTTGAGAGTGCGGTCCGCGCTGTGCTCAAGGAGTATATGGAGCGCGGAAAAGTCGATGTGTTTGTGACTTACGAGGATGACACGGAGGAACGCCTCTCGCTCCGGTATCACGAGGAGATCGCGGCGCAATATGCGGGGTATATGCGTCAGATGTCCGAGCGATTCGGCATCGTTGACGATGTGCGGGTGAGCACATTGGCGCGCTGCCCGGAGGTGTTTTCGATGGAGGAACAGACCGTGGATGAGGAGGAGCTCTGGAGCGGTCTGGAGACGGCGCTGCGCGAGGCGGCGGAGAGGTTTGTCGAGAGCCGGGTCGCGGAGGGCGAACGGCTGAGACGGGATCTGGAAGACAAACTGGACGGCATGCTCGCCGGCGTGGATTTTATCGAGAAGCGCTCCCCGGAGATCCTGGAGGAGTACCGGCAGCGTCTGCTCGCGAAGGTGCAGGAGCTTTTGGGCGACCGACAGATCGACGAGAGCCGGATCGCGGCGGAGATCGTGATCTTTGCAGACAGGATCTGCGTGGACGAGGAGATCGTGCGTCTCAAGAGCCATATCAGGGGCGTCAGGGACGCGCTGAACGGCGGGGGAGGCATCGGCAGAAAGCTGGATTTTATCGCACAGGAGATGAACCGCGAGGCGAACACGATCCTCTCGAAGAGCACGGATCTTGCAGTGTCGGATATGGGTATCTGCTTAAAGACCGACATCGAGAAGGTCAGGGAGCAGATTCAGAACATCGAGTAGGTACGGATATGGCAAGGCTAATCAATATCGGATTTGGAAATCTCGTCAATACGGATAAGGTGATCAGTATCGTCTCTTCGGATTCCGCGCCTGCCAGGCGGTTGATCCAAAAGGGCAAGGAAGCGGAGCTGCTGATCGACGCGACACAGGGGCGGCGCACGAAGAGCGTGATCTATATGGAGAACAACAGGATTATATTGTCTGCATTGCAGCCGGAGACGCTTGCCGGCAGGTTCAATGGCAATGCCGCAGAGGTATGTGATGACACGAAGGAATAGAGGGATCCTGATCGTTGTTTCCGGTTTTTCGGGAGCCGGAAAGGGCACGATCGTGAAAGAACTGATGAAAAGGCATCCGGATCGGTATGCGCTGTCCATATCGGCGACGACGCGGTCCCCGCGTCAGGGAGAGACGGACGGCGTGGAATATTTTTTTAAGAGCCGCGAGGAATTTCTTGCGATGATCCGGGACGAGGCGCTGGTGGAGTACGCGGAGTATGTCGGCAATTTCTACGGGACGCCGCGCGCGTATGTGGAGGAACAGCTCGCCGCGGGAAGGGATGTCATTCTGGAAATAGAGATTCAGGGTGCGCTGAAGATCAAAAAGCGGTTCCCCGACACCCTTCTTTTGTTCGTGACGCCCCCGAGCGCCGAGGAACTGAAACGGCGGCTTGTCGGACGCGGTACGGAGCCGATGGAGGTGATCGAGTCGCGTCTTGCCCGCGCGATACAGGAAGCGGACGGCATTGAGGAATACGACTATCTCATTGTGAACGACGTGCTCGAGGAATGTGTGCGGGAGGTGCACGGCATCCTGTCGCAGGAGCATCTGCGTGTGTCGCGGAACCTCGAAGCGATCGAGGAGATGCGCGGGGAGCTGAGGCATTTTGCAAAATGCCGGGAAGGGAAAGGAGATTAAAACTATGATACATCCGTCTTATGTAGAACTGATGAAGGTCGTCAACAATGATGTGGAGATCGGGGAGGAGCCGGTCGTCAACAGCCGTTACTCTATCGTGATCGCGACTGCAAAGCGCGCGCGTCAGATCATTGCGGGCGACGAACCGATGGCAGACAAGGTGGTCTGTGCCAAGCCGCTCTCGATTGCCGTGGAGGAAGTCTATGAGGGCAAGGTAAAGATCCTTCCGGAAGATTATGAAGAGGAGGAAGAGTTCCCGATCGAGCCTGAGGCAGAACAGGATTTCACGCGGCAGGGGGAATAATGTCAGGGGAACATGCGGTTCGCGCGCTGGAGGGGTTGTCATGGCAGCCCCTTATTTTGTGGTAGAAAGAGAGCTTGTGATGAAACTACTGTTTATTTCCCTGGGCTGTGACAAGAATCTGGTCGATGCGGAGTTCATGCTCGGTATGATACAAAAGGAGGGGCTTCCCGGGGAGACTGTGGAGCTGACGGACGACGAATATGAGGCGGATGTCATCGTGGTGAACACCTGCTGCTTCATCGGGGACGCAAAGGAGGAGAGCATCCAGACGATCCTTCAGATGGCGGAGCATAAACAGGACGGACGGCTGAAAAGCCTGATCGTGACCGGGTGCCTTGCAGAGCGCTATCACGAGGAGATCCGTGAGGAGCTGCCGGAGGTCGATGCGCTCCTCGGGACCAATTCCTATGACGAGATCGTGACGGCGATCCGCGGATCGCTTGCGGGGACGTTCTATGAGGGGCGAAAGCCGCTGGATGGACTGCCGCAGATATCCGCGAAACGCACTGTGACGACCGGAGGACATTATGCGTACCTCAAGATCGCGGAGGGATGCGACAAACGCTGCACCTACTGTATCATTCCCTCGATCCGCGGCAATTATCGGAGCGTCCCGCTGGAGGAGCTCGTCGCACAGGCGAAGGAGCTCGTGGAGGGCGGCGCAAAGGAGCTGATCCTCGTCGCGCAGGAGACGACGCTTTACGGAACGGATCTCTACGGGGAGAAATCCCTGTATCGGCTGCTGGACGCACTCAATGCGATACCGGGGCTGTTCTGGATCCGTATTCTCTACTGCTATCCGGAGGAGATCGACGACGGGCTCATCGACGCGATCCTGCGGAACAAAAAGGTCTGCCACTATCTGGATATTCCGATCCAGCACGCGAGCGACGCCGTTTTAAAGCGTATGGGAAGGCGGACGGATCACGCGGATCTGGAGCGTATCGTCGCGAAGCTGCGGGAGCGCATCCCGGATATCGCGCTTCGGACGACTGTGATCTGCGGCTTTCCGGGAGAGACCGCCGAGCAGCATGAGGAGCTGATGCAGTTCATCAACGATATGGAGTTTGACCGGCTGGGCGCATTCGCCTATTCCCCCGAGGAGGGAACTCCTGCGGCGGAGTTTCCCGGACAGATTCCCGAAGCGCAGAAGGAGGCGTGGAGGTCCGAGGTCATGGAGCTTCAGGAGGAGGTCTGCGCCGATCGGAATGCGGCGTATGTGGGGCGCGAGCTCCTTGCGTTCATCGAGGGCAGGGTGAGCGGCGAGGATGCCTATATCGGACGCACCTACCGGGACGCTCCCGATGTGGACGGCTATATTTTTATCCGTACGGACGAAGCGCTGATGACAGGGGATATCGCGCGCGTGCGTGTGACCGGAGCGTATGAGTATGACCTGCTCGGGGAGCTTGTCCCCGCCGCAGGCGTTTGAGATGCTGCACGGCGGTGCAGGGAGGAGGTTAGGATGAATTTACCCAATAAGCTTACGATCCTGAGAGTGATCTTGATCCCGTTTTTTGTGTTTTTCCTGTTGTCCCCGTATTTCCCGGACTACGGAAATGAGATCGCGGTCGCGATCTTTATCGTGGCGAGCCTGACGGACATGCTGGACGGAAAGATCGCGAGAAAATACAATTTAGTGACGAATTTCGGCAAATTTATGGATCCGCTTGCGGATAAACTGTTGGTGTGCTCTGCACTGATCTGTCTGATCGAACGCGGACAGCTCGCCGCATGGATCGTGATCGTCATCATCGCAAGGGAGTTTATCATCAGCGGCTTCCGGCTGGTGGCGTCCGACAACGGCGTCGTCATCGCGGCAAGCTATTGGGGAAAGTTCAAGACGGTATCTCAGATGCTGATGGTCGTCGTGCTGCTGCTCGATCTCCCGTATCGGGGATTTCAGATACTGGGAACCGTGCTCGTCTATGTGGCGCTGATCCTCACGGTCGTATCGCTCATCGACTATGTGGCAAAGAACCGGAATGTGCTGAAGGAGCAGAGCTAGAGGGGGAACGCATTGCAAAGTATAGAGGAGAGAACGTACCGTCTGTTGAAGCGGTATCGCTACACGCTCACGACGGCGGAATCGGCGACAGGGGGAATGATCGCATCCATGCTCGTCAACGTGCCCGGTATTTCCGAATTTTTTGAACAGGGATATGTCACATATTCGGATGCGGCGAAGGTCGCGATGATCTCCGTCGATCCCCGGACGATCGAGCGGTATGGCGTGGTGAGTGCGGAGACGGCGGCGGATATGGCAAGGTCCGCGGCGAGGACCGCGGGCACGGACGCGGCGGTCTCTGTGACAGGCGTTGCCGGACCGGACGGCGGGACGGAGGAATGCCCTGTGGGGCTCGTCTATATCGGATGCTGTCTGTGCGGCGAGACCGTCACGGAACGGCATCTGTTTTCCGGCGACCGGATGCAGGTGCGCAGGGCGGCTGCGGAAGCTGCGCTGACACTGCTATGCGCCTGTATCGGGGAGCGGGAACAATCAGGGGAGGAACATGCATATGCGCATCATAGCGGGAACGGCACGGAGCATGCCGCTTCGGACCGTGGAGGGGATGGAGACAAGACCTACGACAGACCGGATCAAGGAGACGCTTTTTAATATCCTGCAGCCCGATCTGCCCGGCAGTTATTTCCTGGATCTGTTTGCGGGAAGCGGCCAGATCGGGTTGGAGGCGGTCAGCCGGGGCGCCGCGTACGCAGTCTTTGTGGACAACCGGAAAAAAGCTGTGGCGTGTATCGAGGAGAATATACGGTTTACAAGGATGGAACGCGAGACGGAGGTCTACGCACAGGAGGCGCTCGGAGCGTTGCGCGCGATGGAAGGGCGTTACCGGTTCGACATCGTTTTTATGGATCCGCCCTATGGAAAGGGATTGGAGGAGGAAGCGCTGCGCTATCTGGCAGGCTCCTCCCTGCTGAAGGAGGAGACGTTGGTGCTCGTGGAGGCGGCGATCGGAACGGATTTCGGCTATCTGGGCGAGCTGGGATTTGTCCTGGAGCGGGAGAAGATCTACAAGACGAATGAGCATGCGTTTATCCGCAGGAGATCAGATGCACAGAGCTGACAGCATACGGCTTATGTCAGCCGCGATAAGAGGAGGAGAGCCATGAAAAAGGCAATTTACCCGGGCAGCTTTGATCCGCTTACGCTCGGACACATCGATATGATCCAGCGTTCGGCGCAGATCGTGGACGAGCTGGTCGTCGGTGTCCTGAACAACAGTGCAAAAAATTCGTTGTTTTCTATTGAGGAACGTGTTAGTATGATAAAAGAGATGACGGATTCCATGCCGAATGTCACGGTCGCATCCTTCGACGGGCTTCTGGTGGATTACATGAAGGAGATCGACGCCACGATCATCGTGCGCGGGCTTCGCGCTGTGACGGATTTTGAGTATGAGCTTCAGATCGCGCAGACCAACCATGTCGAAAATCCGGACGTCGAGACGATCTTTTTGACGACGAACCTGAAATATTCTTATCTGAGCTCGACGATCGTCAAGGAGTTCGCGTCCTATGGAGGCGATATTTCCAAGTTCGTTCCGGAGCAGATGATCGACCGCATTTATCAAAAATACAATATCTCAAAATAAGGAGCAGTTTTTACATGGCGAGCAGAATAGAACAAATCATTGAAGAAATCGAAGCCTATATCGACAGCTGCAAGCCGCAGACCTTTTCTTCCTCCAAGATCATTGTGAACCGTGAGCAGATGGAGGAGCTGTTGAACGAGCTGCGGGTCAAGACGCCGGAGGAGATCAAGCGCTATCAGAAGATCATCAGCAACAAGGAAGCGATCCTCGCAGACGCGCAGGCGAAGGCAGACGCCATTATCGCACAGGCGCAGGTGAAGACGGACGAGCTTGTCAGCGAGCACCAGATCATGCAGCAGGCATATGCGCAGGCGAATGAGGTCGTCGTGATCGCGACGAAGCAGGCGCAGGATATCCTCGACAGCGCGATGAACGATGCGAACAGCATCCGCATGGGCGCGATGCAGTATACGGATGATATTCTGCAAAATCTGGAAAATACGATCACGCGCGCCCTCGACGGTGCGAAGGCGCGGCACGAGGGATATATCAACGCCCTGCAGGGATTTTTGGATATTGTGACAGCCAACCGGGCGGAGCTCAACCCGACTGTGGAGGAGCCGGAACCTGTTCCGGTCAGGGCGAAGGAGGAGCTGCCCAAGGTCGAGATCACATCGGATATGCTCAGCTGAGGCTGCCCTATCGGACAGGAAGCGCCAGCACGACGAGGAGCGCGAGCAGGAGCGTACATCCGGTCAGGAACAGACGGATCAGACAGTAGCGGGCAAGCGAGAGACCCGTGTCGTTTACCATGGAGCTGGTCTGCGCGATGCCGGAGATCCCGCCGAAAGCGGTAAATCCCATTGCCAGCAGGTAAGCGGCCGCATGGGGCAGATGTGATCCCGGAAGAAGTCCGATCCCGTTCGTGATCTCTGTGATCCCCGTCAGGATGAGGGCATATAGCGGCGGAAGCGGCAGCTTTGTGAGGACGGACGCGAGGATGGAAAACAACATAATATAGCCACCCAGTCTGGTGAGTGTTTCAAAACCGTTCATGATACCGGCATCTATGATTTTAAAAGTGATTTTAGATTCTGATGCCGGTTTTTTTGCGCCTCCCTGCCTGCCAAAGCCTCCCTGTCGTTTCAGAAGGAGCCTTCCGGTCACGAGCGGAGGCAGATAGAGGATCAGGAGACTTAGGGCGGGGAGGAAGGGAACCTGTCTGCTCCAGGGGAGCTGCTGCCCCAGGATGTAGCCTGTGATAAAGACGGGGCTGATATTGTTGGTGACGGCAAAAAGCGCCTCCGCTTCCGCGCGCTGCAGTTTGTCGCACCGCAGCAGCTCCGCACAGTTCTTGCTCCCCATCGGAAAGCCGAAGAGGAAGCCGGAGAGCATGACGAACGCGCCGTTCTCGGAAACCGGGAACAGCCGTCCGATCCCGGGCGCGATCAGACGGTTCAGGTAGTCCAGATACCCGGAATGGATCAGGATGTTTGAGAGGATGGCAAAGGGGAGCAGTGCGGGAAGCACCCGCTCGTACCACAGCAGCAGACCGCGTGCCGCGGCCGCGACCGCGTCCGTCGGAAAGAGCAGGATATACCCGGCGAACAGGATCAAACAGAGGCATATAAATTTCTTTTTCATACTAAACTATATGAAAAGCGGGAGGTATTATGATGAGTATTATGGAGGAGATCAGCAAAAGAGGGCTTGCCAGTGAAAAGGTATTCACCTATTTTGAGGAGCTTGCCGCGATACCGCACGGGTCGCGCGACACGAAGCGCATCAGCGATTATCTTGTGGCGTTCGCACGGTCTCATGATCTGGAATGCTATCAGGATGAGGCGAACAACGTCGTGATCATCCGGGAGGCGACGGCGGGCTATGAGGATGCGGCGCCCGTCATTCTCCAGGGACATATGGATATGGTGTGTGAGAAGGAGAGCGGATGCGCGATCGATTTTTCGACCGACGGGCTGCGTCTCTATGTGGACGGAGATTTCCTGCGGGCGGAGGGAACGACGCTGGGCGGGGACGACGGCGTGGCTGTGGCGTATGCGCTTGCCATTTTGGATGCGCCGGAGCTGGCACATCCGAGGATCGAGGCCGTGTTTACGGTCGACGAGGAGATCGGCATGCTGGGCGCTGCCCAGATCGATCTTTCCATGCTGAAGGGGCACATACTTCTCAACATCGATTCGGATGTCGAGGGGCATTTCCTGACAAGCTGTGCGGGCGGTATGACTGTGGAGACGCGGATCCCCGTGGAGTATGTCCGCCGGAAGGGTCTGTCTGTGCGTCTGACCGTTACCGGGCTTGCCGGCGGACATTCCGGCAGCGAGATCGACAAGGAGCACGGGAACGCGAACCTTGTCATGGGTCGTGTACTGAAGTATCTTTCGGACCGCATGGAGATAGGGATCTGCGCGCTTGCCGGCGGGTGCAAGGACAATGCGATCCCGCGCGAGGCGACGGCGGAGCTTTTGCTGCCCGCGGAGAAGGGGAAGGCGTTCCGGGAGCATGTGTCAGAGCTTGAGGCGACGCTGCAGAAGGAGTTTGCCGTCTCGGACCCCGGCATCGTCCTTGCCGTGTGTGAGGAGGGAGAACAGGAGAGAGCGATGCTTTCCGGCGCTTCCATGGCAAAGGTCGTCTTTTATCTGCGGAGCGTGCCGAACGGGGTACAGCATATGAGCCGCGTCATGCCGGGGCTGGTGGAGACCTCTCTGAACCTTGGGATTTTGCTGCTGCACGAGGATTGTCTCGCCGTGACGACCTCTGTCCGGAGCAGCGTCTCCTCGCGCAAGGCGGAGCTCTGTGACCGTCTGGAGCATTTGGCGGAATTTTTAGGCGGAGACACTACGGTGAGCGGGGATTACCCTGCGTGGGAGTATCGCATGGACTCGCCGCTGCGCGAGCGGGTGCAGGAGGTCTATCGGGAGCTGTTCGGCAAAGCCCCCGTTTTTGAGGCGATCCATGCCGGACTGGAGTGCGGCATCCTCTCGGAGAAGATAAAGGATCTGGACTGTGTGTCGTTCGGTCCCGACAATTTCGACATCCACACGCCGAAGGAGCGTCTTTCCGTTTCGTCCACGGAGCGGGTGTGGCGGTTTTTGACCGCGTTTTTAGAGAAGGCGATCCATGAACCATAGGAGCATCCGAACGGCTCTGATGCTGTCTGCCGCGGCACTGTTCCATGTGCTGATGCTGGGCAGCATAGAGGAGAGGCTGCTGCAGAGAAATTGTTTTTCCTACGAGACGGCGTTCGCCGCTTTTCGGGATCACGCGGTCCCGGAGGAGGTGCTGGCAGATCTGTGGGAAGCCGGAGAGGGGGAGCTGAGCGGTTTTTCGGAGCTGCTGACCATGTATTTTGCGTCGGACGGCGCTGTGACGGATCCGGCTGTCCTGCAAAAGGATGCCGCCCTGGCAAAAACATATCATGCAGAGGAGTTTGAGACGATCGCAGGGTATGTCACGTCCGTCTGGGGGGATCTTTCCTGCTTTCCGGTCGGAGAGACTGCTGCGGACCCCGATGCGACGGTGACGTTTTCGGACAGCTGGATGCAGAGCCGCACGTTCGGCGGGGAGAGAGGACATGAGGGCTG
>CANRBT010000057.1 GCA_947628935.1 uncultured Roseburia sp.
TTGGCGGACCAACATCACAGTATGCTATTCTACCATTGATTTTCCGATATTGCAACCGGTTTTCTGCAAACATCATTGGTATGGCCGCGGGCTGAACGGGTCCGTCTGCATGGAGCCGGAAAGCGGAAAAGGATGTTCCTGGAAATGGAGACGGCGGCTCAACAACGGGATCTGGAACATTTGATGGTCAGATACATGGTCAACGATGGGGTCAAATCACAAGGGCGATGGGAGGTTTCGGTATGGGAAGACATGGTGAAAATATCAGAAAGCGCAGCGACGGACGATGGGAAGCGCGTTATCTGCGATACGATGCGGAAAGCGGGGCAAAAAGATACCGTTCCGTATATGGACATACCTACGAGGAGGCAAAGATGAAACGCGCCGCAGCGCTGAGGGGAGCGGCGACCCGGACAGCGAAGGGGAATGAGAGCTCTCTGCCGTCAGAAGCAGGGTCAGGCATTGTTTTTCGCGTCGCCGCAAGAGAGTGGCTGGCGGCGGTAAGAACCATGCAAAAACAGTCTACCTACGAAAAGTACTGCTTTGTTTATCATCGCTTTTTGGAACAGACGCTTGGCAGCGTTCCTCTGGTACAGATGACGGAAAAGCTTCTGAAAGAGAGGCTGACATCCTGTAAGGCATCATCGCAAAGCCAGTGGAAAAGCATTTATTCTGTCGTGCATGGCATTCTTCGATACGCGGCAGAGCATTATCATATGACGCTGCCCGAGATCCAAAAGCCCGCGCCGGTCATCCACAGAAAGGAAGCGGCGGCGTTTACAAGGTCCGAACAGACCAAGCTGCTTTCTGTGCTCTATACCGATATGGACAGCTTTAAGCTTGGGGTACTGTTATGTCTGCTCACAGGATTACGCCTTGGCGAGCTCTGTGCCCTGAAATGGGAGGATATCGATTTCGCCAATCAGACGCTTTCCGTCAACAGGACCGTGCAGAGATTATATGTGGAGAGCGGCGATGCCAAAACCGCACTGCTGGAAAGCGCTCCGAAAAGCGTTCACTCCAGGCGCAAGATCCCGCTCCCTGACGCAATGGCTGCGCTTTTGCAGCGTTTTCAGAATGGGAAGCCGTATCTGTTTGGCAAAAATAAGCCGCTTGATCCAAGGACCATGCAGAATCACTATAAAAGGATTTTGGAGGAGGCAGGCATAGCTTATAAAAATTTTCATACCCTGCGCCATACCTATGCCACCAACTGTATCGAAGGAGGCACGGACGCAAAAGCGCTCAGCGAGATGCTGGGACATTCTAACGTAAAGACCACTCTGAGCTTTTATGTACATCCGTCAATGGACCTCAAGCGCATGTATATGGATCATCTCTGTTCGTTTTATCTCATGCTTCATGGTCAGATTATGGGTAGTTTCGGTTAGTGAAACCCCGCAGCGGCGGGAAGCTTCGACGCAAATTCGCAGACCTGTGCAATCTGCGAAAGGATCCGCGCAAACATCCTTATTTGATTATCTGCCGGATAGCAAAATATATCAAGAAGATAAGAGCGTCTGGGTACGGTCCTTCTGTGTTGTCGGAGTTATGGGAATGGATGATAAGAAGAAATATTTTGAGGAAATCTACAACGAATATCACGATAAGATCTATCATTTTATCTATTTTAAGCTGTACGACGCCCAGGCTTCGGAGGACCTGACAAGCGATGTCTTTCTGTCGGCGTACAGGAACCTGCATACCTATGATGCGAGCAAGAGCTTTATTTCCACATGGCTGTACGCGATCGCTTACAATCGGTTAAAAAACTATTACAAGAGCAGTACGAGAAAGCAGACCTGCAGTATCGACCGCCTGACGGAGACACAGAGGGACATCGCTCCGTTCCATGATACGCTGTTGGAGCAGCAGGAGCTGCGCATGGTCCTGCAGGAGATCCTTTTACAATTGCCGGAACGAAACCGAAAGGTGGTAGTGATGAAATACTATGGCGATATGACCTCCAAGGAGATCGGAAGGGCAATGCATATTTCATCCGGAAATGTCAGGGTGATCTTAAAAAGATCGCTGGACATTATGAAAAAGAAACTCAAAGTGATAGCTCAATGAGGAGGAACAGAAAATGGCAGAGTTGTTTAGAAAGTCTTCTTTGGAAAGGTTATCGTCGCCGGAGCAGCTGGATAAGATGATCGTGATCACGCCGCCTTCCTTCTGGATGGCGTTAGTCGGAGCCGGGGTGATCGTTGCCGGAGCGCTGGCGTGGTCTGTTTTGGGAAGGCTTCCGGTCAATGTGGAAACGCAGGGGATCTATGTGAATAACGGCGGGGTGTATTCCGTCTACAGTGAAACGGCGGGGATCGTCGAAAGTCTTGCGGTACATAAGGGAGATGAGATCAGGGAGGGAGACGTGATCGCTTACCTCAGCACGGACGATCTGGAACGGAAGCTGCAGGATTACGATACAAGAATTGCCAATATCGAAGCCGTTCAGATGGACTCGAAGGACGATGTCGTCACGGCGGATAATAAGAGTCTGATCGAGATCAAGGGTCAGATGCTGACCATCGATCAGAATCTGTATCAGGACCAAAGGCTTCTGGAGATGTATTCCGCCGATGTGGCAGAGCAGCGTCAGACGACCGATCAGGCGGAGAGGAGCATGCAGGAGGCGGAAGCGGCTTACTATCACAGCATGAATCCGGGGGACAGCACAGGCGCACAGCTGGCGTATACGGAGGCGCAGAGCAATCTGGCGAACGTAAGCGCTTATCTTGAGACGGCAAACGGCAATCTGGATCAGGCAAATCTCTCGCTGGTGCAGGCTGAGAGCCAATACCAAAGCCTGCAGGAACAATACGATAAGATCGAGGCGCAGGAGACGGCGCTGGAGGAAGAGACCGGTAGAAAATGGGACGCGCTTGTGACGGCGGCGGAGGGAATGGGAATCAGCGGCATCACGGCTGACGATCTGGACGCCTGTACAGGAAAGGGCTTTGATGCCGCGATCGCGGAATACCAAGCCGCCTCCGAAGCCTACACACAATACTGCGCAACGGCGCAGTCCGCAAAGGAGGAGCTGGAAGGAAGCCTGCAGCAAAGCGGCAGGGAGGTGGAAGCGGCGGAAGCGGCAAGGAACAATTATCAGAGCGACGTCGATCTGTATGCCGGGCAGAAGGAAAGCGCCGCGGCGGCATATGAGGGGGCAAAGGGCAATTATCTGAGCAGTATCGCGGCATTGGGGGCGGCGCAGAGCCAGCAGACGCAGTTGTCCAATACCTATTCTATGGCGGCAAACGCCTATAATACGGAGCAGTCAAAGCTGGACGGTCTGCTGGATTCCCTTGCCAGGGCGAAGGTGCAGGTGGACAGCGACCGTCGGATCGTGGAGGAACAGACAGAGACGATCTATCGTCAGTTCACAGCCACAAAGGCGGCTGCCATCGATCAGCTCAGGCTGGAGTCGGAACAATACAGAGAGCAGCTGGAAAAGTGCGAGGTGGTCGCGACGGTGAGCGGCAGAGTGACCGATATCGCCGTTGTCCAGGGAAGCGCTGTGAATCAGGGGAGTGAGCTCCTCAAGGTTCAACAGAGCGAAGGAGAAGAAAATGTGGTGGTCTGCTATGTGCCGCTTGGTTCGGGGAAAAAGGTGACGGAGGGCATGGAGGTGCTTGTCTATCCGTCAACCGTGAACAAACAGGAATATGGGCATATGACGGGCACAGTGCTGAGCGTAGATCCTTATGTCGCGTCGACGGAGGAGCTGCGCACAAAGCTGGGGAACGAAAGCCTGGTAGAGGCGTTCCTCAAGGACGGACCAGTGGTGGCTGTGGTATGCAGGCTGCAGGAGGACCCGGATGCGGTCAGCGGCTACTACTGGTCCAGCGCCAAGGGAAGAGAGGTGGCGCTCGTGGAGGGAACGATGGTAGAGGCAAGCATCGTCCTGGAGGAAAAGGCGCCCATTACCATGCTGATCCCTTATCTCAAAGAGAAGCTGACGATCAAAACAGAAAGCAAGAATCCATAGACGAGGTGTGTTCCCATGCATAAGAAATATACAAAGACACCCACGATCTATCAGATGGAGGCTACCGAGTGCGGAGCGGCGTCCCTGTCCATGATCATGGGATATTATGGCAGACATATGCCGTTAGAGCAGCTCCGTATAGAGACCGGCGTATCGAGAGACGGCTGCAACGCGAGAAATATTTTAAGGGCAGCCAGAAAGTATGGCATGACGGCAAAGGGGTATCGGAAAAGCCTGGAGGGATTGCTGGCGTGCAAGCCGCCCTGTATCATTCACTGGAATTTCAATCATTTTGTGGTATGGGAGGGGATGAAGGGAAAGTACGCGTATATCAACGACCCGGCGATGGGAAGGAGAAAGCTGACGCTGGAGGATGTGGACGAGTGCTTTACAGGCGTTGTGCTCACGTTTGAGGTCACAGGCGCATTTGAAAAGCTCCGGCAGAAAAAGACCCTGCTTGAATTTGCGAGATCCAGACTGAAGGGACAGTATTCCGCGCTGTTTGCCCTGGTCGCCATCGGTCTCTTTTTGGTGTTTCCGGGACTTGTGATACCGGTCTTTTCGCAGGTGTTCATCGATGATATTTTACTGGGAGGCAATACAAAATGGATGAGTGCGTTTCTCGCCGTCATGTGCTTTACCGTGTTGTTTCAGGCTGCCCTGACCTATTATCGGGGCATGCTGCTGGAAAAGCTGCAGAATAAGATGGCGCTGACCTCCGCCCATGGCTTCCTTTCCCATATGTTCCGCCTGCCGATGAATTTTTTTGACCAGCGGTATGCGGGAGACCTGTCGGAGCGGGTCAATAACAACAATCAGGTCAGTACGTTTTTGGCGGGAGATCTGGCGGAAACCGTGTTGAATATCATGGTGGCGGCATTTTATCTGATCCTGCTGCTCGCGTACAGTCCGCTGCTGACCCTGATCGGCGTTGTCAGTGTCGCAGTCAATCTTCTGATCGTCAAGCTGAGCTCTGATTCCATAGAAAGCTGCGCCATGAAAATGCAGCAGGATCAGGGGAAGCTGGCAGGCTCCGTGTTCGCAGGTCTTAATATCACAAGCACGCTGAAGGCGTCCGGCGTCGAAAACGAATATGTGGGAAGGATTCAGGGATATTATGCAAAGACGATCCTGCTGGAGCAGCAGCTGGGGAAGAAACAGCAGATATTAAACGCGATCCCCGAAACCGCGGAGGAGATCGGGAACGTACTGGTCATGCTGGCAGGAGGGATCCTGGTCATACGGGGAAGTATGACAGCCGGTATGCTGGTGGCGTATACGAGCCTGCTCGGTTCTTTTACCGCGCCTGTCAATCAGCTGGTGGGGTTTATCCAGAAGATCCAGACGGTCAAGGCGGATATGAGCCGTGTGGAGGATATCATGAAATATGCGGAGGATGAGAAATATACGGAACATGAGACGACGCCGATGACGGAAAAGCTGACGGGCGAGATCGAGCTGAGGGATATTTCCTTTGGCTACAGTATCTTGGAAAAACCGCTGGTGGAAGGATTTCATTTCCATCTGCCCTGCGGAAGCTCCATCGCGTTTGTCGGCGCGTCGGGATGCGGAAAATCCACGATATCCAAGATCGTCAGCGGCTTGTATCTTCCGTGGAGCGGCGAGGTCCTGATGGACGGCGTGAACAGCAGGAATATCCCCAAGGAGATCCTGTCGTCCAGCGTATCGACGGTAAGTCAGAGCATCACGCTGTTCTCCGGCACGATCCGGGATAACCTTACCATGTGGAACCGCAATATCCTGGACGAGGATATGGTAAAAGCCGCCAAGGACGCCTGCATCCATGATGTGATCACGCAGAAGCCGGGCGCCTACGATTTCGTCTTGGCTGAGGGAGGCAGCAATCTGTCCGGCGGACAGCGTCAGCGGTTAGAGATCGCGAGGGCGCTTGTGACGAATCCGAGCATACTGATCATGGATGAGGCTACCAGCGCCCTGGATCCCATCGTAGAGAAGGAGATCATCGATAATATCAAGCGGAGAGGCTGTACCTGCGTGATCGTGGCACACAGGTTATCCGCCATACGGGACTGCGATGAGATCATTGTGATGGAGAAGGGCATGATCGTGCAGAGAGGCACGCATCAGGAGCTGGCGAACGTGGAAGGGCATTACCAGAGACTGATACAGAATCATTAGGAGGAAGGACAGATGGAGTGTATTGAGCTGCAGGGCGGACAGGTACATATCACGCATGACAATACAACGGTATATCAGGTCCGGGAGGGGCATGTGCTGGTATATCTGTTCCCCTATGTTGACGAAAGACCCGGAAGAAGGCTGCTTCTGGCTGAAATGGCGGAGGGAGAAGAGATCCCCGGTTTTGCAAAGGACGATGTGCTGCTGGGCGCATGGAGGATCGGTCTGGTCGCTCTGGACAGCGCGAGAATACAGATATCCGAGGCTGTCCAGGATGACGATGCAAGAGAGCGCTTTGCCGCGCGGATCGGCATACGGCTGTCCGATCTGGAGGAGTATGAGGAACAGCTGATCGAGAAATACAATATCAATATCATCAAAGAGGAAGGGTACATCTATGCGACGGCCAGGGAGCAGCAGAGCACCTATGAAAAGAGCCTTCAGATCATCTACCGGCTGTTTCAGAAAAAGAAGGAAAAGCAGATCACGCCGGAATCCGGGAACAGGATATACGACAGCGTTGCCTATCTGTGCGACCAGATGAGCATTCCTGTGGCGAGCTATGATAAAATCCAGGAAAGCTGCGGCAGGCGTTTTGCGGTCTCGGATGTTGCGAGGATCTCCCACTTTATCATGCGGGAGATCGTTCTGGAACCGGGCTGGTACAAAAGGGACAGCGGACCGGTTCTGGCATATAAACGGGAGGGACATCAGCCCGTAGCCTGCATCCCCATAGGACCCAGGCGATACCGTGCCTACGACGCTTCCTCCAAAACGTTTCATATCGTGGACGAAGCGTACGCAGAGCAGCTGGAAGCAAAGGCGGATATGCTGTACCGACCGTTCCCGAACCAGAGGATGAACGCAAAGGATCTCTTCCTTTTCGGAATGCAGCATGTGTATGGCGGCGATATCGTGCGCTTTGTCCTGCTGGCGCTGATCGGCACCCTGATCGGACTTTTGATGCCTCTCATGAATGAGCAGCTGTATGATAAATTGATTCCTATGGGGAACCGGTCCGGTCTGCTGCAGATCGGTTTGGTGCTCCTGACCTGTACGGCGGGAAATTTTGCGTTTACCGTTGTGAAGAATCTGGCGGCATTTCGAAGTATGAATTCTATGGAGTACGCCGTGCAGAGTGCGGCATATGACAGGCTGTTCAATCTGCAGGAAAGCTTTTTCCGCAGATACGATTCCGCGGAGCTGGCGCAGAGAGTGATGGGGATTTCCCAGATCTACAATACCCTGGCGGATGTAGCCATCAAAACTGTGTTAAGCGCGTTCTTTTCCCTGTTATATCTGTGGCGTATGGTAAAATATTCCAGGAAGCTGACGGGCGTTTCCCTGCTCATGCTGCTGGCATGTATGGCGCTGATCGTCTGGATCGGCATCCGGCAGACCAGATACGAAGCGGAAAAAATGGAAAAGGACAGCAGGGCGGGCTCGATGATGTTCCAGTTTCTCAGCGGTATCTCCAAAATTCGGATCGCGGGCGTGGAGAACAGGGCGCTGCTGGAATACTTAAAGCCCTATACGGAGTCCAGAAGCATCAATATCCGAAAGGAAAAAATGTCGGTTGGCGTCAACACGCTTGTGGGGGCGATGAACACAGTATTTTCCGTTGTGCTGTATTACCTGATGATCCGGCATAACATGACGCTGTCCATCGGCGCTTTCATGGGCTTCGAGTCGGCGTTCGGGTCGTTTTCGGGAGCCATGCTGCAGATCGTCTCGTCCCTGCTGGAGGTCAACGATGTCAAGCCGATCTACGACCGGTGCAAACCGATCCTGCAGGAGCTGCCGGAGTTGGAGGAAGACACGGTCATGCCGGGGAATCTGACGGGCGACATCGAGGTGAACAATGTGACGTTTTCCTATGACGAGTCGTCCGGGGTGATCCTGAACGATCTGTCCATGCACATTCAAGCGGGACAGTATGTGGGGATCGTCGGTTCCTCCGGGAGCGGGAAATCGACCCTGCTGAAGCTGCTGCTGGGATTTGAAAAGCCGGAGGTAGGAAAGATCTATTATGACGGGAAAGACATCGACAGCATGGATAAGCGGGAGCTGCGCAAAAAATTCGGCGTCGTTCTTCAGGACGGAAAGCTGATCAGCGGAAGCATCTATGAAAATATCACGATCACAGCTCCAAAGACGACCATGGAACAGGTCCGCGAGGTGGTAAAGGCGGTTGGACTGGAGGAGGATATCAGGCAGATGCCTATGGGGCTGCACACGGTTTTGTCGGAGGACAGCGGCACGATCTCGGGCGGACAGCAGCAGCGCATCCTGATCGCAAGAGCCATTGTAGGCAAGCCCAGGATCATCTATTTTGATGAGGCGACCTCTGCCCTGGATAACGTGACACAGGCTATGGTGTGTGAAAGCCTGGAGCGCCTGAAGGCGACCAGGGTGGTGATCGCCCATCGTCTGAGCACGGTCATGAATTGTGACAAGATCTATGTGCTGGAAAAGGGGAACGTGTTGGAGGAAGGGACCTACCAGGAGCTGATGGAGCGCAAGGGCAGATTTTACGAGCTGGCGGCAAGGCAGATGTGACATCCGGATTGCCGCCTGCTTTTTCTGACGGGGGAGCGCTTACCAGCGACCCCGCGTCCACTTGTGTACCAGATCGCCGATCTTGCCGATCGCGTCGCACACGGCGCCTATGATGGTTCCAATGGCATCGGCGTCTGCGCCTCCGACTACGTTTTCCAGATCCTCCGGGGACAGCTCCTCGCTGTCGGGCGACAGGGAAGCCTCCACGCCTGCCTTGACTGCCGCGATCTCCTCCAGCGTCAGCTCGATCTCATGTTCCTTCAGAAAGGACTGGATCTCCGTATCGCTTTCCTTTGATAACAACGCCTGCAGGAAGTTTTCGTCCTGCAGCAGCTTTTCTAATTTTTCGTTCATGCTTTTCGCCTCCTGATTTGTTTTGATGTCACGACCGGTTTACCAGCGTCTTCTTGTCCAGGTGTTCACCTTGTCGCCGAGCTTTACCGTGCCTCCCACGCATGCCATGATAAGGCTGGCGATTCCCAGCGCTGCCAGTACCGTCAGGCTTCCGCCCGCCACGTTTTCCAGCTCATCCTCCGACAATTCGCCCTCCGTACCGTTTTCCAGAAGCTGCCGGATCGTGGAGATGTCCTCCAGGCTTAAGGCGATGCCCTTTTCCTGTAAAGCGGTCTGCACCTCTTCCGGGGTTTCCATAGCGATCAGGGATTCGGCAAATCCCTTGTCGGAAAGCGCCTGTTTCATTTGTTCCTCGAGTTCCTTGTGATCCATGTTTTTCTCCTTTCCCGCGGATGGCGTCTACCAGCGTCTTCTTGTCCAGCTGTTTACGGCTTTCCCCAGGCTGGCGGCGCCTGCGATACCTGCGACGACAATGATCAGCGTCGCGATGATGGAGCCGCCTGACACATTTTCGAGATCCTCCTCCGACAGCTCGCCGTCGCTTTGCATCAGGGATTTCTGGACCGTGCAGATCTCGTCAATGGTCAGATCGACGCCCTTTTCGGCAAGCGCTTTTTGCACTTCTTCCGGCGTTTCCAGTTCCAGCAGGGAGCTGACAAAGGTCTCGTCCGAAAAAAGCTCTCTGATTTTTTCTTCTTCCATCCTTCTCGTCCTTTCCGATAGTTTTGATGCCCTATGTATGCTGTTACCCTTTTTTATACAACGGAGAAGGAAAAAGTGTTACAGCGAATCAAAAAAATGTAACAAAATCGGGAGGCGGGTTGTATAAGGGATATAAAACGGCAAAACAGGGAGAACACATGCAATGGCAGTGACGGTAGGAGAGTATCTGGATTATCTGAGGATGTGCAGCTATCCGTCCCTTTTTTCGGAGAAGGAGTATGAAAGGCTGGAAAGGATCGAAAAGCAGTACGGTACGCTGGAGACGGAGGAAACCATTCTGGAGGTCTGCCTGTCGGACGAGACTACGGGATGCGATTATTCGATCAGAAGGGATGTCGATTCACGGCACGTCAAAGAGTATTGGTATGAGCTGGACGGGGATGCCTGTGACCGGGAGGAGATTACCCCCTGCTATTTTGTGGATGCCTCCGGCGTAAGACCGGACGGCGACAACAGCGCTTTTTATGAGGAGGCGCTTGTCAAGCTGGCAGGACGGGAAAGAGCGGATCGGCTGCTTCCCATGTTGCAAACGTGCGTCAGCGGGCTGAAGGGAAAATGCAGGGGCTTATTTCAGCTTGGCAGCATGTCGGGGAGAGGGGAGTGGGACCGGCTGCGGCTCTTTACGGAGGATATGACCGCGGAGGCGGCTGTGCAGTATCTGCGGGAACTGGGATGGGCAGGGAACGCGGAGGCGCTGCGGCGGTTTTTGTCTGTATGGGAGCCGTACAGCGACGGGAAAAGCTTCATTCTGGATTTTGATGTGCGAGAGAACGGCATTTCCGAAAGGATCGGCATTAATTTCGGCACCCGCAGCAAGAAGGTCAAAGACGTCGAGGCGTTTCTGGATGCGTTGGAGCGCGCGGATCTGTGCACGGCGGAAAAAAAGAGGGACGTCCTGCGCTTTGTGATGCGTTTCCCCGCGCATACTCCCTTTATACAGGATGATATCTCGCATTTTAAGATTCCCTTTCAGGGGGAGCGTCCGCTGCGGGCAAAGGCTTATCTGAGGCAGGGCAGCGTCCGCTATGGCGCGGACTACCGGGCGTATGATTCGCCTGTGCTGATGAATCTGGAGCTGACCACCAGGTGTCCTCTGCACTGTCCGCAGTGCTATTGCGATCTCTCGAAGGGGAGGGACATGCCGCTTGACACAGCGCTATTCTGGCTGAAGGAGGCGGCAGAAAACCGGGTCAGGACAGTCAACCTGAGCGGCGGCGAGACGCTTCTCTACCCCTGGCTGGAAAAACTGGTGCAGACCTGCAGGGAATACGGCATGGAGGCGAATATCGCCATCTCCGGGTACGGCGCATCGAGAGAGAGACTGGAGACGCTGATAAGCTGCGGCGTTTCGGATATCTGCGTTTCCCTGAACGGCAGCACAGAGGAGATCAACGGGATGTCCAGGGACGGCTACGGACTGGCCGTGGAGGCGCTTCGGATGCTGCAGGAGATCCGTTATCAGAGGATCTGTATCAACTGGGTCATGCATGCCGGTAACACGGAGGATTTTCCCGATGTGGTCAGGCTGGCGGAGCGGTACGGCGCTGCGGCGGTGGCGGTCATGGCGTTGAAACCGGATGCGGCGCATCGGCGCTCCGATATGCCGGAGGCGGGACAGCTCCGCTGGCTTGCAAGATGGATCAAGGGATATCAGGGACCGGTACGGATCGAGGCGGAGGAATGCTTTTCCCAGCTGCGCGCGCTGCTGGGGGAGAGATATCTGCTGAATCTGAACAGGGGGATCGCAAGGGGCTGCGGTGCGGGACGCGACGGGATCAGCGTCAGCGTAGACGGTCGTCTCACGCCCTGCAGGCATCTGGATATCCGGGAAGCCTTTGGGACGATCAGAGAATACTGGGAAACGTCAGCCGTATTAAAACAACTCCGGGAAGCGGAGGATGCGGCAGAGGAGCCCTGCCGGGGATGTTCGTATCGCCGGTACTGTCTGCCCTGCATGGCTGTGTCGTGGAAGATGCGGGGAAGGATCGGCATGGG
>CANRBT010000058.1 GCA_947628935.1 uncultured Roseburia sp.
AGTGATGAGCCAGACGCCGCCAGCGATTAAGCTGACGGCGCTAATGTTATGACTGGCTACTGTGTGAAAAGTAACTTTCCTTTGGCTGTCCCCGGTTGCTTTTCGGATTCTACCAAAATACATGATTGCCAATCACAACGCCCGCATGCCCGCAGGACACGTTGCGGAAGCAGGTCGCACCGCCTGTGTTGTCTGCACCGCCGAGCGCCGCCTGCGCCGCCTGTATGCAGCTTGCCTTCGGTCCGTTTGCCGCTACGCTTGCGACCATGCCTCTGCCCGCCGGTCCGAACTGGCTGGGCTGATAGATGACCCCGGACACGCTTCCCGGATAACCGCCGCTGCGGACACGGTTCATCACGACCGCACCCACTGCGACCTGACCCTCATACGATTCATTCCCTGCCTCACACTGGATCAACGCCGCCAGAAGCGTCACATCGTCCACAGATGCCGCAACCGGCGCATTCTGCACGGTACCGGAGCTGGGAACCTGCGCGGACTTTGCCGCCTCTGCCGCAGCCCTCGCCTGCGCTTCCCTCTCCTCCGCGATCGTCACTGCCTCGCCGAGCGCAAGATCCGTCGTCACATACTCCGCGCTGACATAAGCCGTCTCCCCGTCATAGCTGACCGGAACCCAGCCTTCCACCGTCTCTGCCTCCGTATCTACCGTCAAGGTCGTACCCGTAGACACAGCCGTAAGCACAGGCGCATCCTCGCTCGCTTCTCTGCGGACGCGAAGCCCGTTTGTCTGGATCTCCGCCTCCACGTCAAAGTTCGCATTCGCATATGCCAGCGCATCCTCACCGAACAGACAATAGGAATTCTTCACATAGCCGTCCACATTTCCGGAAGTGACATGCGTCCACTCGTCCCCACACTCGACGATCTCCGCAACATCACCCTTATAGAGCTTTCCGACGATCTCCGCTTCCTCATTGCCTTCCGCGCGCACATACAAAAATTCATTGACATCCGCCATCAGGCGGCTCTGCCAGGCAATCTCCTCCTCTGTCGGCTGCTCCTCTTCCACAACCGCTGCCTCTGCCGCTCCTACCTTCGCCACCTCTGTATGCTCAATGTCTGCCGCCATAACAGAGATATCTTCATATGCTTTCTCTTCCACAGTATCCAAATCTGCTGTAACGCCCGCACGACCGTTCATTGCCAGCTCCGTCGCCGGTTCCGCTGTCGCTGCCTGCGCTTCCACGATATCCGCATTTTGCGCGACGCCTGCCAAAATGACCAGGGAGCCCGCAATCACAATACCTTCTATCGCTCTTTTCTTCATACTCATAAAATCCTCCATCGGTGCTTTTTTGATAAAGTATTACACCTTTGTATTATTTTATTCATGATTTATTACAAATATTACAGATTTGTTACGTCTCGATTCTAGCAAAGCATGCTTTTTTTGTCAAGTTTTTGTTACAAAAAAAATAAAATTTATCGTCCGCCAATAAAAAAGCTGCGAAAACCCGCATTTTTGCAGGGTTCTCACAGCTTTTCTTCCCTCCGGTAAATTTTACAATCTCTTTAATAAAGCTTCTCTCTCCGTCTCATAGCCCGGCTTCCCAAGCAGTGCGAACATATTTTTTTTGTAGCTCTCCACACCCGGCTGGTTGAACGGGTTCACTCCGAGCAGATATCCGCTGATACCCACGGCGAACTCGAAGAAATAGAACAGCTCGCCCAGACAGAACTCATTCTGCTCCGGAATCTTCACCATGAGATTCGGAACGTTTCCGTCTGTATGCGCAAGAATCGTTCCGTTCATCGCGCTCTTATTGACAAAATCCATGTCCTTCCCCGCAAGATAATTCAGACCGTCCAGATCCACAGGCTCCTGCCCGATCACAAGATGCTCCCGCGGCTGCTCCACGTTCAGCACGGTCTCAAACATGATGCGGGCGCCGTCCTGAATGAACTGCCCCATGGAATGCAGGTCGGTTGTCAGATCCACCGCCGCCGGGAAAAGACCCTTCTGATCCTTGCCCTCGCTCTCCCCGTAGAGCTGCTTCCACCACTCTGCTATATAATGCAGGCTTGGCTCATAATCCGCAAGAACCTCGACCGATTTCCCCTTGCGGAGCAAAATATTGCGGACTGCCGCGTACTGCAGCGCATCGTTCTCCGCAAAATCCTTCTCCAATGCAAGCTTCCTGCCTTCCGCTGCGCCTGCCATCAGCTGATCGATGTCCGCTCCGCTCACAGCGATCGGAAGCAATCCCACAGCTGTCAGCACAGAGAATCGTCCGCCCACATCATCCGGCACCACGAAGGTCTCATATCCTTCCTCCGTAGCAAGATTTTTCAGCGCGCCCTTCGCCTTGTCCGTGGTCGCATAAATTCTCTTTGCCGCACCCTCCTTGCCGTATTTCTTCTCCAGCAGCTCCTTAAAGACGCGGAATGCGATCGCCGGCTCTGTCGTCGTTCCCGACTTTGAAATAATATTGACAGAGAAATCACGATCGCCGATCACGTCCACCAGACCCTTTAAGTATGTACCGCTGATGCTGTTCCCCGCATAGTAGATCTCCGGGGTCTTCCGCGTCTCCTTCGGCAGATTGTTGTAAAAGCCATGCCTCAGGAACTCGATCGCCGCCCTTGCTCCGAGATAGGAGCCTCCGATACCGATGACTACGAGCACCTCGGAATCGGCCTGGATCCGCTCCGCCGCCTTCTTGATCCGGGCGAACTCCTCCTTGTCATAGTCGACCGGAAGATCGATCCACCCCAGGAAGTCATTCCCCGCTCCGTCCCGCGCAAGCAGCTGCTCCTTCGCACCCGCGACGAGCCTGCTCATATAGGTCATTTCCTCCTCGCTGATAAATCCTGCCGCCCTTGAATAGTCAAAAGATACTCTTCCCATTTTCCCCACTCCTTTGTAACGTTATTTCTTATGCTCCATTTTATCAAACCTGTCTCTGTCCCGCAAGCGGTTTCTTCTATACTTATAAGAAAGAACCTAGGGAAATACCTCCCCCAAAACGGCATCGATCAATTCCTCCGGATCGTATGGCGCCTCCTGCTGTGCGGCAGCCTCCTGCGGAGCACGGTTCGCAAGATGCCACAGCATGCGCTCCTCATTTCCTGCCAGCTCTCTCAGCTTTTTGGAAAGCCGCCGGATCTGGAGCATCGTCACGAATGAAAATAGCATCGTCGCACAGCATAACAGTGTTAGCAGCAGTTCCGTCTGTTCCACGTATCATCCCTCCCTTATCTGACATTCCGCTTCCTGCTTGTCCGGGCAACCACCCTTACGAAACCATTATAAAAAGATTCTCTCCTTTTGAAAAGAGCTCCAGGGACACATTTCATCGCAAGTTCCGACAGCTTTCCACACTCCCGCGCATCCACACGTCCTGCCGCTGCGGAATTTCACCGCGCTATCGCGAATTTACAAGTCTTTTCTTGACTTTTGAGCATAAGGGTATTATAAATAGGGAAGTAGACCATCGGAAAGGGATTTGCTCTATGAAAAAAATCGTAATGACCGGAGGCGGTACCGCAGGACATGTGACGCCCAACATCGCACTGCTGCCCGCTTTAAAAAAGAAAGGTTATGACATCTCTTATATCGGTTCCTATGAAGGCATTGAAAAACGCCTGATCGAAGACCAGGGTCTCCCTTATTACGGAATATCCTCCGGAAAGCTGAGACGCTATTTTGATCCTAAGAATTTCTCTGATCCTTTTAAGGTAATGAAGGGATTTGGGCAGTCGGTAACGCTTCTGAGAAAGCTCAAACCGGACGTCATCTTCTCCAAGGGAGGATTCGTATCCGTTCCGGTCGTGCTCGCAGCACGCTTTTGCAAAATTCCGGCGATCATACACGAGTCGGATGTAACGCCCGGGCTTGCCAACAAGCTCGCGATCCCCAGCGCCACGAAGATCTGCTGCAATTTCCCGGAAACGTTAGAGTACCTGCCCAAGGATAAGGCTGTTTTAACAGGCTCTCCCATCCGTGAGGCGCTCCTGTCCGGCAATGCCGAGCGTGCATTCTCACTTTGTCAGTTTCAAGACCACGGCAAACCAGCCATTCTGATCGTTGGCGGCTCCAGCGGGGCGCGCTCCATCAATACCGCGATCCGCAATCTGCTGCCGGAATTGGTAAAAAAATACAATATCATCCACCTGTGCGGCAAGGGCAATCTTGACAACACGCTTTACACTGTGCCCGGTTACGCACAGTTCGAGTATGCGAACCAGGAGCTCGCGGACCTGTTCGCGCTTGCGCAGCTTATCATCTCGCGCGCCGGCGCCAATGCGATCTGTGAACTGCTTGCCCTTCACAAGCCCAATATTCTGATCCCACTTCCCGCTGCAGCAAGCAGAGGCGATCAGCTCCTAAACGCGGCTTCCTTCCGCTCACAGGGCTTCAGCTATGTTTTAGAGGAAGAAGATCTCACAAATACCGCCCTGCTGGAGGCGATCGGACACGTCTTCCTTCACAGGGATTCCTATATCCGTACCATGGAGCAGAGCCCCACAGAAAACTCGATCGATATCATCATCCGGTTGATCGAGGAGGTCTCTCAACGGTAAGCAGGGCTTCATTTAACTTTCAGTGAATCACGGATCTGCGCCATCTCCTCCTCCGTGAACGTTTCATGACTCCACATCAGGATGTCGTTATTCTTTGCATTCTGATAACGCGGAATCAGGTGTATGTGGAAATGGAACACGGTCTGCCCCGCCACCTCATGGTTATTCTGTAAAATGTTGAACCCATCGCACGCAAGCGCCTTTGTCATATGTGTGGTCATCCTTTTCGCAAGCTTCATCGCTTTGCCGGCGGTCTCCTCATCAATCTCATAGATATCCGCATAATGCTCTTTGGGCAGAATCAATGCATGACCCTTAGATGCGGGCGCGAGATCCAATATCACCCGGAACTCCCCATCCTCGTAGATGGTGTTGGAAGGGATCTCCCCCGCAGCGATCCTGCAGAAAATACAATCGTCTTTTTTCATCTCTTTCTCCTCTCTTGCCATTTTATGTCGAATTTTGTTGTACTGTTTTTGTTGAACTTCTTCTACATCCGTGTTACACTATCTCGGAACAAAGATTTTCCAAATTCTATTAGATAAGGCAGGGATCGCATTGTTAAATAACGAGGATTACTTAGCTATTTTCCACGAAATCAAAAATTCTATTACGCTGATCAACGGCTCTTTGCAGCTTGTCGCCAAAAAACACCCGGAGGTGTGCGGCTTTGACTATTGGGATGAGACCATATCGGAGATCGATTTTCTGAAAAATATGGTTACTTTGCTCTCGTCCATCCGTCTGTGCGACTGCAAGAACCTCGAATCCGTGGACGTTCCATCCTACATGCAAAGCATCTCCCACACTCTCGCCGCCTCCGGATGGGAAGATTTTACTTGCGAGCTTTCGGTCGAAAAGAATATCCCGCCTATCCAGTTTGACGCACAGCTCATACGACAGGCGATCATCAATATCGTCAAGAATGCATGTGAGGCTATGCATGGTCACGGTGTAGCCGCCATTCATGTCACCTATGCAGACGGCTATCTGCACATCGCAGTCACGGATCACGGCGGCGGCTTGGATCCCGCGCTTTCTGAGAGCGTTTTCCAGCCTTTTATCACCTCAAAGACCGGCGGAAGCGGACTGGGACTGGCTATCACCATGCAGATCATAGAATGCCACCACGGCACACTGGTATATACCTCGCGTCCCGGCGATGGCTGTACCTTTACCATCTCGCTTCCTGCTACACAAAATTAAATATCGTATCCAACATGCGCAATATCTTAAAATTGCCCTTTGCTGTCATCTCGCCTGTCATAAACGCTCTCTGAAACGTCATTCTTCCACAGATGATGTCATCCATGACTTCCGTTGTCAGCTTGGCATACACATCAATACCCTCTTCCTGTCCGTAATGCACTGTGAGCTCCTCCTGCTTCACTTCAATGAACAGCGGCTTCTTCTTCCCCTCCAGCAGGATCAGATAGCGTGCCTGAAAATCCTGCTGCGGCACAAATCCCTGCCGCAGCTGTTCCAGATAGGCATTGTCCTCATCCTGGTTTGCCTTTCCCAACATGTCTTTGAACATGGAGGCAAGCTCCTGAATATCCTCTTTTTGTTTTTTGACATAATTATCGTCAGAGACATATTTGGAAAGCTGCTCGCTCTCCTGCGGCGTCAGCTCGATCTGCGGCGTGCGAAGCACGCTCTGCTTGACCGCAAGGTTACTGGTCGGGAGGCTTTTCATCTTTTGAGAAATCGTCCGGTAGAGGTTCTCCGCCTTCTTTTCTATGATGACCGTATAGTCCTTATTCATCTCAAAGCTTACCAGATCCTCTACATATCCGCACAATCCCGGGCAGGGAAGACCTCCCAGGATCTCCCATGCATTTGCCAGCGTCATCTCTCCCTCCCGCTCTCCGTAGGTAGTCGACATGACGATCGGCTGCATATACGTCGTCTGGATCTTCTCCTTATCTCCATAAAGCCAACACGCATCCAGAAACTGCTGCATATAACCGCCAATGCCGAGCCATTCCACCGTGGTGGCGAGGATGATGCCATCTGCATCCTTCATCGTCTGGGGAAGCGTCGCGATCTCGCTCTTATGCTCATAGATGTTGACACGCTCTACCGTTACGCGCAGCTCACTCAACACCTCTTCCATCTTATTCAGCACATACAACGTCGGGTCATCCAACAATCCTCTCCCGCCATAATATATATTTACCTTCATAGATATCCTCCATCTTTCACGTACCGCTTTTCTATCGTTGGTTATATACCAAAATCCATATACTCATTCTAGTATATAAACTTTTTGACCCAAAATCAACATCTTTGCCGCTTTCTGTGATACAAAATCACGGCAGCCACAAATCCTGTCAAAATCCCGCCGATATGTCCCCAGACATCAACACCGACGCTGACAAATCCAAGATAGACGGAAAGCGCTATCATAAACAGCAGCCTTCTTATTGTGATATCTTCCAATTGTCCCCTGTGAAGGAGCACAATCCAAAGCAACCCTCCAATAACGCCAAACACAGCTCCGGACGCTCCGGCTGACACAGCGTAATCTCCTGTACGCAGCATCATGACAAACGAAAGGAGACTGCCGCCCAGCAGAGACAGCAGATATATCAAAAGCATGCGGATGTGACCTGCCACCCGCTCGACACGCTCGCCTATGAAAAAAAGTGTGACCATATTATTGACGAGATGCGTCGCCCCAAAGTGAAGAAATCCCGCCGTAAACAGTCGCCACCACTGATGGTCTTCCAAAAGAAGGGACGGATACATTCCCCCACAGAGCGCAATGTACATACCGTCCCGCGGATTTCCCGCAAGCTCCAGGATCAAATAGACCAACACATTCGCCAACACCAGGCTGATCGTCACGACGGGCAGCTGCCCGATCTCGACAAGTCTCATCGACGAATCTGCGCCCGACGATGCCGCCAGCTCCTGTTCCAGTTTCCGACGAAGCCCGAAGAACTCTCCCGGCTGGTTCTCATATATCACCAGACGCCCCTGCCCGGGCTGACAGATCCATATATTTTGACACTGTGCACACAGCTGCCTTGCCAACTCCGGTTGATCTGTCACCAAAAGCGTGAGAACCTCCACATGGTACACGGGAAACCCCTCCGGAAAGTCCGCCAAAAAGCCCTGCGGATGATAAAACCGTCCCATCACCTGTTCCACCACCGCGCGATGCTGTTCCGGCGTCAGGGCACGTCCCTGCCGCCCCGGCACCAGGACTACATGAAATCCCTCCTGCCAGTATCTGTAATATAGTTCCATATCCGCCTGCTGATCCATACAGAAGCGAAATCCACACTCCGCAAAAAACTCTTTTCGCTTTTTCCGTTTCATTCCTTCGTTCCCCGGCTTCCCTCACTGATATCGTTCATTATAGAGATTCCATGAGCAGAATGCAAATCTTACCGAAGGCTTTTTTCTTAAATAAATCTAAACTTTTCGTCAGCAAAGCGGACAATTTCATTCCTTTGCAGACTTACTTTTGTATGATATCCCAGCTGCTCTCCTCCCACATAGGTTCCGTTTGCGGAGTTCAGATCCTCAATAAAATAGATCCCGTCCTGTTGTGTGATCCTCGCATGCCGGCGGCTGACCGTCGCGCTGGTCAGACGCCCCTCGCAAGCCGCCTCGCTCCCGATCGTGTATGGCGACCGGTCTATGATCAAATCCTTTCCCGCACCCTCCCCCTCATAATGCAGTATTCCCTCCGCGGGAATATGCAAGGTCGATAGCAATACCGTCGGTCGAACCGGCGCCTCCTCCTCAGGCTCCGGCTCCGGTTCAAAGAAAAACGTCTTTTCCTGTTCTAAGCGCCGCAGCCCCGGTTTCCATGATACTTTCTCTCGAATACCTTGGATCCAGCGCCTCCACACAGCCCGCTTTCCAGGCGCCCGCTCCTCCTCGGGCTCACTTTCCCGGAGCTCCCGCTCCTCCTTGTTTTCTTCTGTTGATCTATCTGCCGTCCCTGCCTCGGACTCCTGCGCTTCCTGTTCGATCTGTCTGTATTCCCGCATGAGCAGCTCCTGCCATTGTTCTCTGCTGATCCCGCCCCGAACCGCATGCTCATATACGCCATAGGCAAGCTCCACAGCGCGCTCATCTTCATGTGCGACCTCCTGCAGCAGCATCTCCATCAAGCGCTCCAATGCCCCCTCCCTGGATTCCCCTCCTCCCGGATGATAGCAAAAACAGATCTGATCTGCACGATAATCCACAAAAATACATGCCGGCTCCAAAAGCAAGCCCTCCGCGCGCAGCAGCATGCCCTCCAGCTGCTCTCTCGCCTCAAACATTCCCGTAAAAAGCCTTTGCAAAAACTCATAATCCAGCTTTTGGCTCTCCAATATCGTCTCCAGCGACTGCTTTCCGCTGATATCGTACCACAACTCCGTCTTATCATTTTCACGCACATACTCGGGGAAAAGGATTCCCGTTACCGGCACATATGCGATCATCTTCTCTTCCCATGGCAACAGTTTTTCTTCCTCATCCAAACGCATATAACTTGTCATCAGTTTTCTAGTATACCGAATCTCCATTTCCTATCCAATCTCCTATCTCCTGCAACCGGCAAAATGCTTCCACAGCGTTCCATTCGGTCTCTTCACGGATTTCGACCGCCGTGTCAATGCTTTCCTGATATAATGTAACGCCTCCGCTCATCGCTGCTCCGAACACCAGCAGCAGAAGCGGTATCACTAAGGCTGCTTCTACGGTAAGGCTCCCCTGTCCCTTCAGACGAGCAAAAGTAAATATGCCGCAAGTAAAAACGGTATAAAGGGCATCGTGGTGCGACGTCCCCTTTTTTGTACCACCATGAGATAGAATGCCGCAAAGCCCGCGAGCAAAAGCCCTGTCAGAAACAGACCAAGGTTTTTCTGAAAGCCCAGATAGCTTCCGCTCGCCAGTAACATCATCCCGTCTCCGATACCGATCTGCCCTCCCGTCAGACCTGCAGCCGCAAGGAGCACCATTCCGATCATCATTCCCCCTAACAGTTCCCATACCGAGCATGTCGGCTCCGACAGCCACAGCAGAATCCCGACGACAGCCGCAAGAATTGGCAGAAAAAGAGATATCTGCTGTTCTCTCCAATCCTGATAAGCGCCGACTGCCAGCACGAACAAAAGCACCACGGACCCTGCCATCTCCATATTTGCGTTTCCTTTCCATGTTGATATCCTTTCCTGACCTATGGCAGACCTGCGCCGCACCTGCTGCATGCTCCTCTTTCGCCTGCCTCGGACAACCGCACCATATAGACCGTTCGTTTGATGCCGCTGCATCCAAGATCCCCATGGTAACAATTTCCCTGATTGGTGATATACACCTTATCCCAGGCGTTTTCTGCATCGCCACACAGCAGACACGCTTCATATCTGCCTCCTGCCTCGTTGCGCAGAGAACCGACTGTCGCGCGATCCACAGACTGAATCGACAACGTCAGATACGTACAGGCATTGGATGTATGGTACACCTGTCCGGTCTCTGTCACATAAACCCACACATCTCCGTTTCCCCCTGTTCCTTCCCCATTCCAGCCCGTCCATTTCCGGCACTCTGCCTTTTGTATCAATGTCAGCTTCCAATTCCAGAACAACTGCACGGGTAAGGGGATCTGGCAGACCGCCTTCAGTTGCACCTCATCCTTTGTGATCCTCGAACCAAGCAGGCTTACGCCCAATTTCCCTCCGCTGATGCAGTTCTTTACTTCCTCCCTGTCAGACAGCTCCCTCCACAAAACGGCTTTCGCCATCGCAAGACCTGCGTTGCCGCTGTCTTGTTCTTCTGCCAGATATACCGCCATCTGTCTCGCCGTATCATCCAATGCCTTCTGCAATTCCAGCTGAGTCTGCATGACCCGAAAGAAAAAAAGGATGCTCACAAAAAAACATGCCAGCAGCGGAAGAACCAGCGCCGCCTCGATCGTCATCACTGCTGCACAAAAGGTGCATCGCGGCGTCCCCTTATTCGACCGGCTTTTGGAACTTCCAGGGAGAGCGCCTGCCTTTCTTGTTTTGCTGCTGTTGACCTGCCCGTAAAGAGACACCGCGATACACCCCCTAATCATATGAAAAGCTTTTTGCCACCTCAAACTGCATTCCTGACAGCTTGGGCTGCTGCAATATCGAAAGATCCCAGAACAAAGGCTTTGCCGTATACACGGTCTGATAGGAAATACTGCTTAAAAGATGATCCATTCTGCAATTTTGATACAACGGAATTCTTCGAATATTCTGCTCCATGATGCCCATGGTGCGATATGCAAACGTCCTTTCTTTCATAAAAAAAAGAAAACCTTTTAAATAATCCTGATAGGAAAGTCCTTCCTCGCAGTCCTTCGCCTGCAGCTCTCCGGTAAATACCTGCGCCAAATTTCCCAGACGTGTCATCCACTGCTCGTTACTTTTCAGCAGCATCACCCTCTTGCCTGCCAACAATGCGCGGAGATCCAGAATACTCTCAACATATGCCCAGGCTGCAATAATTCCCAGTTCTACAAGTTTAATGATCGCCGGATTTCCCGTAAAGCCGGCAAGCGCGCTCGCCATTGCCGTCACAAGACCCATTTTTTCAGCGTCCAGCAAAATATGAGCCACATTTGCAGCCTCCCGGGTCAACAGCAGGCGACCTGCCACAGATTCCAGATTATCACGGTCCGACTCCCTGCCGCAGAGAATGTACTCCATTTCATAGGCAAGCGCATGCTCCGCCTTCGGTTCCACATAATTTCCAAAGTAAGAGTCCAGATATTCCAAATCCAGGATTTTCTCATACCAGCCGATCTCCTGCTCTGTTCCCGCCGTCCCTGTCTGGCACTGCCGTGCTTCCAGCATTTGGGATGGAGCGATCGCAGCTGTGGATAAGGTCTCTACATTGTCTGCCACCATACCGAGCAGGAAATTTTGCTTGACTGCCAGGACCAGCTCCAGGGGATTCTCTCCCACATCCTCCGGTCCCTGCGGGCGTTCCTCCTCCTCCCCCTCTCTCTGCTGTGCCGCCGCCTCCTCGATCGCCGTCTGCGCATGCGCTACATTGTCGTCCGTCTGAACTCCCTCTTCCTCCACGGATTTTTCCTGTATGTACCGCTCATAGAATCCTTGCGCCAGCTCCAGGGGAAGGTTCTGCTGCATACAAGACGCTGCCTGATGCAGAAACACTTTTCCGTCTCCATCCGTCAGGAGGCGGTA
>CANRBT010000059.1 GCA_947628935.1 uncultured Roseburia sp.
GAGCTGCGGGGCGCAAAGCTTGACGGCATGGTGGCAAAGAGCTATGACGCCGCCGCATTTGTGCGGGAGACGTTCGGAGCGGGGATGCCTCTGGTGCTCGACCACAATCTCTATATCTGGAATCAGGAGGCGAAGGAGAAGCTCTGGGAGCTTGCGCCGATACGCGATACGGCGCCGCTGGAGCTGAACCGCCGGGAGCTGGCGGGGAGGGACAACGAGGGCAGCGAGATCCTGATCTACGGCTATCTGCCGCTGATGACCACAGCGCAGTGCATCCACGCTCAGCTTTCCGGGCATGCGCAGCGGGGGCATAAGGGCTGCGACGGGCTGCAGACGGCGCTCTGCCTGAGGGACCGGTACGGCAAATATTTTACGGTAAAGAACCGGTGTGCGGAGTGTTACAACACACTCTACAACTCCGCGCCGCTGATGCTGTTCGGATATCGGGAGGAGCTCCTTGCGATGGGCATCCGCGCGTTCCGGCTGTCGTTTACCACAGAGGACCGCGCGGATGTGCGCAGGATCCTTTCCGTCTGCGAGGAGCTGTTCGACGCCCGGACCGCGGGGAAGCAGGGAGCGAAACCGGACGGGCGGCTCTACGGGGAATATACCAACGGACATTATAAACGAGGAGTAGAATGACGGTATGACGAACCTGATCGTGGAAACCTCAAAGTATCTGATGCTGTTCCTGTTCGCCTGCTACACCTATGAGTGTTTTGCGGCGTTTCGGGGAAGCCTGACCGAGGAGAAGAAAAACAGAATATTTTCCCGTCAGATCGTGCTGATGTATCTGATCCATCTGGACGGGTATCTCGCGGTTTACGCCGTGACCGACGATGTGATGCAGATCCTTTTTTACGCGCTGCAGGTGCTGTTCGCGGGCGTCACATTGCTCTGCTACCGGCTGTTGTACCCGCGTTCGTCAAGGCTTCTGGCAAACAACATGTGCATGCTGCTGCTGATCGGCTTTTTGATCCTGACGCGCCTCTCGGAGCAGTTGGCGTTTCGGCAGTTTGTCATCGCCGGCATTGCGATGGCGGCGACGCTGATCCTGCCGTATATCGTGCGCAAGGCGCATTTTCTGCGGAAGCTGACCTGGGTCTTCGCGGCGGTCGGCATCATGGGGCTGGGTCTGGTCGCGCTGCTGGGGCGGACGGACTATGGCGCAAAGCTTGCCGTCGAGGTGCTCGGCGTCACGATCCAGCCGAGCGAGTTTATCAAGGTGATCTTTGTGTTCTTTGTCGCCGGTCTGTTCTCGGAAGGGAATGATTTTGGAAGGGTGTGTCTCGGCTCGGCGGTCGCTGCCGTGCACGTGCTGATCCTGGTCGCCTCCCGCGATCTGGGCGGCGCGCTGATCTTTTTTGTCACCTACCTCGTCATGCTCTACGTGGCGACGGGGAAGCTCTTTTACCTTGCCGGAGGCATGCTGGCGGGCAGCATTGCGGCGGTCGCGGCATACAATCTGTTTTCCCATGTGCAGGTGCGCGTCATTGCATGGAAGGATCCGCTGAGCGTCATCGACAACGAGGGATATCAGATCTGTCAGTCGCTGTTCGCCATCGGGACCGGCGGCTGGTTTGGCATGGGACTGTATCAGGGCATGCCGGAACGCATTCCGGTCGTCGAGCAGGACTTTATCTACTCGGCGATCGCGGAGGAGCTGGGAGGCATCTTCGCGCTCTGTCTGTTGATGGTGTGCGTCAGTTGCCTGCTCATGATCTTTTACATGGCGATGCAGGTCAGGGAGAACTTTTATCGGCTGATCGCGCTGGGGCTTGGCACTGTGTATGGGTTTCAGGTATTTCTGACCATAGGCGGGGTGACGAAGTTCATTCCGTCCACAGGGGTGACGTTGCCGTTTGTCAGCTATGGAGGCAGCTCGCTGTTGTCGACCATGGCGCTGTTTGCGATCGTGCAGGGGATCTGCATCTTAAGACAGGATAAGGAGGGAGCCCATGGAAAAAAAGCTGCGGCAAAGAGCCGGGAGCGGAAAACAGACAGGTGAGAGCCGCAGGCTTTTAGGCGTCACCTATGCCTTTCTGGGCATTTTTCTGTGCCTGATGGGGTATATTGCCTACTTTCAGTTCGAGAAGAGCGAACAGTTCATCAACAATCCCTATAATCGCAGACAGGAGCTGTTCGCGGAGCGTGTGGTGCGCGGAAATATCTACTCCGCCGACGGCGTGACCCTGGCGGAGACCGTGACGGACGAGGAAGGGAACGAGACCAGAAAATATCCCGGAGGCAGGATCTTTGCCCATGTGGTCGGATATTCGGGGCACGGGAGGACCGGGATCGAGGCTGCGGCAAATTTCAGCCTGCTGCGGTCCAATATCTTCTATGTGGAAAAGGCGGTCAGCGACCTGCAGGGGGAAAAGAGTCCGGGGGACAGTGTGACGACGACGCTGGACTATGATATACAGCTGCGCGCCTTCGACGCGCTGGGACGATACGACGGGGCGGTCGTGGTGATGGAGCCGGAAACGGGGAAGATCCTTGCGATGGTCTCCAAGCCGGACTTTGATCCCAACACGATCGACGCGGACTGGGAGGAGCTGACGTCGGACGATGCCGAGGAGGATTCCGTGCTCTTAAACCGCGCGACGCAGGGTCTCTATCCGCCCGGCTCGACGTTCAAGCTCCTGACCACGCTCGCGTACATGAGGCAGAACCCGGAGGATTACGAAACCTATTCGTTCCAGTGCACGGGGTCCTACACGAAGGGGAATAAGACCATTCATTGTCATAACCGGAAATCCCATGGCAGTGAAGATCTGATGACCTCCTTTGCGAACTCCTGCAACTCGTCCTACGCATCGCTGGGGCTGACGCTGGACATCCCGGAGTTTCAAGCGCTCTGTGACTCGATGCTCTTTAACAGCGAACTGCCGGTCAGCTTTGAGTATTCCGAGAGCAGCTTTGTACTGAGCGGGCAGGACGATGCTGCGGCTGTGATGGAGACTGCCATCGGGCAGGGAAAAACGCTTGTCACGCCGTTTCATATGGCGCTTTTGACCTCTGCGATCGCAAACGACGGCGTGCTCATGCGCCCCTACGTCATCGACCACGTCACGGATGCGGAGGGAAATCTCGTGACGCAGTACCAGCCGAGGCAGTACAGGGAGCTGCTTTCCGGCGAGGAGGCAGCGGTCCTGCAGGAGTATATGCGATATGTGGTGGAGCATGGAACGGCGGAGAGCTTAAAGAGCGATCTCTACGAGGCGGCGGGAAAGACCGGCTCGGCGGAGTTCTCCTCCAATACGGACGCGAGCCATTCCTGGTTTGTCGGTTACGCGCATCAGGAGAACGGAAAGCCGGACATCGCTGTGGCTGTCCTTGTCGAGGACTCCGGGATCGGAAGCGAATATGCGGTTCCGATCGCACAGGAGATCTTTGAGGAATATTACAGGGAAGAAGAGTGAGCGGCTGCAGTCCTTTTCTCTAAATTCGGTTGCACGATACCTGAAAAAGTATTATACTGAATCTGAGTTTTGCAGGCGGAAACGGGGAAAGATTCCGCCGGACGCGACCACATCGGGAGGTATTGCAATGATAGAGGCGACGAGCTGTGGCGGTGTGGTGATCTTCCGGGGAAAGATCTTGCTTTTATATAAGAATTACCGGAACAAGTACGAGGGCTGGGTGCTGCCGAAGGGAACCGTGGAGCCCGGTGAGGAGTACGAGGAGACAGCCGTGCGCGAGGTCCGTGAGGAGACCGGCGTGAGGGCGGGCATCATCAAATATGTCGGCAGGAGCCGGTATTCCTTCACAGTGCCGGAAGATACTGTGGAGAAGGAGGTACACTGGTATCTGATGATGGCGGACAGCTATTACAGCAAGCCACAGCGGGAAGAATATTTTATGGACTCGGGGTATTATAAGTACCATGAGGCATACCATCTGCTCAAGTTCCCGAACGAGAAGCAGATGCTCGAAAAGGCGTATGATGAATATCTGGAGCTGAAAAAGAGTAATTTGTGGGTAAATCACAAATACTTTTCACACGGGGATGGGAGCGGCAGGAAGATTCCATGATTTGGTATGAGGATTTGTATGTAGGGGACAGTATCGTACATAAGACAAAAAAGATCAAATGGAAGATCTGCCACAATGCAGGACAGGTCAATATCTATGTCATCACCCTGGCATCGAACGAGAAAAATCTATTGGATATCATTCCGGCGCGGGAACTGCTGCAAAAGGCATATCCCAAGCGCGGGCTTTTCGTGGTCGGGCTTGCCCGTGGGTATGATGAGGCAGTGGAGGTGGCGGCATCCATTGTGGATGAGGTGTATCGACAGACGGGAGCCTTCGCGGTCCGCAGCTATCTGACAGACCGGGATAAGAACAGGGAGGGCAGATGTCAGTCATAGTACTCATATTGAAAATTGTCGGGCTCGTGCTTCTTGCGCTGCTCGGACTCGCGCTTCTTGTCCTGGCGCTGGCGCTCGGCGTCCCGGTACGCTACCGGGTGGACGGAGAGAGGGAGGAGCGCGTCCGCATACAGGTGAAGGTGACATGGCTGCTGCATCTGATCTCCTTCCGGCTGCGTTATGAGGACGGGAGCATGGCGCAGACGCTCCGCATCTGCGGGATCCCGCTCTTTCAGAGGGCGCGGGAACCGTCCGGGGAGACGGCGGAGGATGGGCAGGACATCCGGGAGCCGGAGAGCGCGGCGGAGGAGCCATCCCGGGAGTCGGAGAGCGCGGCGGAGGAGCCGTCCCGTGCGCCGGAGAGCGCGGCTGAGGAGACGATCGGGGAGACAGGAGCTTCCCCGGATGCATCCGTGGATGGGCAGGAGCTTTCGCAGAGAGCGCGGCGTTTTGGGAGGGATCCCGTGCGTCGGATGAGAGAGCGGTTGTCCGGCGTGCGCGAGGCGTGCCGGCAGCTCGTCGGCAAGCTGTCCTCCCTAAGGGAGATGCTGTCGGACGAGGCGAACCGGACTGTGTTCGCAAAGGTGCTTGCGGAGCTGCGGTATCTGCTGCGGCACTTTCGTATGCGGAAGGTGGATGCGGACGTGCGGTTCGGGCTCGGCGACCCGGCGGCGACCGGACAGGCATTGGGAGCGCTCAGCGTCGTTCCGCTTTTCTATCGTTACCCGTGCCGGGTCGTGCCGGATTTTGAGACGGAGGAGACCTATGTGAAGGGGAGAGTTCAGATCGCAGGCAGGGCAAGAGGCGTTCATATCGTGCTCTCGCTCATCCGTCTCTGGGGAAAAAAGGAAGTGCGAACGCTGGTAAAAAAAGCGCTTCGATAAAGAGAAGAGAAAGAAAGGGAGGTTTTTCCTATGGCAGAAAACCAGTTCAATGCAACCGTAGAGTCCCTGTTTAAGGGGATGGACAGCTTTATCACCACCAAGACTGTGGTCGGGGAGGCAGTGCACATCGGAGACACGATCATCCTTCCGCTGGTGGACGTGTCCTTCGGCGTCGGCGCCGGCGCGTTTGCCCAGGAGAAGAAGAACAACGCGGGGGGCGGCATGGGCGGCAAGATCACCCCGAGCGCCGTGCTGGTGATCCAGAACGGCACGACGAAGCTCGTGAACATCAAAAATCAGGACGGCGTGACGAAGATCCTCGATATGGTTCCCGATTTTGTCAATAAGTTTACCTCGCGCAAGGAGGCTGCGGACAGGCAGGAAAGCGTCGACGCCGAGGCGAGGGAGGCAGCGGGCAGGGAGATGGAGGAGATGCTGAACGATTCCGTGAATCCGTAAAGAGAAAAAAGTATCGAGGGGTTGTCAGAGCGCATATCATATAGCGAGAGCTGTTCCTTTGGTGAGCGTATGGATATGAAGCGAATGATCGGATTTGCACTGTTCTGTTTTGCGATGGGAATGCTCGTGATGCTGGTCATTCACAACCGTTTTTTTGGATTTATCCTGATCATCCTCTGTATGATGGCGGGATATTATATCTTTTGCTGTGATGAATGAAAACAGGACTGCCGCGGGAGAGCGGCAGTCCTGTTTCTTTCATGTGCAGCTTTTTGCTTAAGCCAGAAGCTCCCTGACGGCAGCGGCGATCGACTCATCCTTGCAGTTCGCAAAGAAGTATTCCTGAAATTTTTCACCGCTCAACGCGCCGACTACCAGCTCGCGGTCCAGGTTCTTTAAAATGGAGACCATATCGCTGTGCGTGACCTTTTTTACCTCGTCGAGGATCTTTTTGTTGCGCTGCTCCGGCACGACGCGCTCCTTCGGGTAGCCGCCGCCGCCCGGCGCGCAGAACAGCTTTTCAAAGATGTAGGTCAGATTCAGCTCGCCGCCCCAGCCGAAGTTCTCCGCGAACGGGAGGGCGATGCAGTTGCCGTCGTTCACCTGCGAGAACAGGTAAGCGTCCAGCGGGGACTCGATATGCCCGCAGAGCACCTGCGGGAAGGAATTGCATGCCAGCATGGCGCCCTCCCCTGTGCCGCAGCCCGTGATGACAAAGTCCGCCGCGCCGGAATTTAAGAGGACGGCGGCGAGGATGCCGTTCTGCACGTAGGTGAGCTGGTGCGCATCCTCCGCGGAGTACATGCCGTAGTTGAAGACCTCATGCCCCATCGGCTCGACGACCGCCTTTAAGGTCGAGCAGATCATCTCGTTTTTTGCCGCCTGGCTGTTCTCATTGATCAAAGCGATTTTCATTGCCGTATTCTCCTTTACCGTAAATCCTGCATGGCGACATCGTCCATGTCGTCAAAATCCTGATTCTCCCCGACCATGCCCCAGATGAACGTGTACGCCTGGGTGCCGCAGCCGGAATGGATCGACCAGCTCGGGGAGATGACCGCCTGCTCGTTGCGCATGACGATGTGCCGCGTCTCGGTCGGCTCTCCCATGTAGTGCATGACAAGCGCGTCCTCCGGCATATCGAAGTACAGATAGACCTCCATGCGGCGGTCGTGCGTGTGGCTGGGCATCGTGTTCCAGACGCTTCCGGGCTCGAGCTTTGTCATGCCCATCTCAAGCTGGCAGCTCTCGACCTGTCCCGGCAGGATGTACTTGCAGATCGTGCGGTGGTTTGCGGACTCCAGGGAGCCGAGCTCGACCTTGTTGCAGTCCTTGACGATGACGACGCCGTCCTCCGGCGTGCCCTCAGGCTTGATCAGAACGGTGGGGCAGGTCCTGTGCGCCGGCGCGCTGTTCAGATAGAATTTGGCGGGAGCGGAAGCGTCCGCGCTCGCAAAGGTGATCTCCTGCGAGCCCATGCCGATGTACATACCCTCGCGCGGTCCGACCGGATATGCCTTCCCGTCGACCGTGATCGTGCCCGCGCCGCCGATGTTGATGACGCCGAGCTCGCGCCGCTCGCAGAAATACCGGGCGCGCAGCTCATCGCCCGCGGTGAGCGCGAGCGTCTGCTTCACAGGGACGGCGGAGCCTGTGATGATGCGGTCGATGTGGCTGTAGACCAGCTTGATGACATCCGGCCGGAACAGGTCGTCGATGAGAAATTCCTCCCTCAGCCGGTCCGTGGTGTAGTGTTTGACATCCTTCGGGGATGCCGCGGTTCTCAGTTCCATGATTGATACACTCCTTTTTGATATTTGTGACGGCGGGAGACCGGCAGATCTGCGACCTCCCGCACAGAAAGCGTTGGATCGATGTTATTCCGCGGGCTTCAGGGAAAAGCCGAAGTAGCCGACCGCATTGTTGTAGCAGATCCCCTTGACGATCTCGCCGAGGATCTCATAGTCCGCCGGGAACTCGCCGTTCTCCACCCAGCCGCCGAGCAGGTTGCAGAGGATCCTGCGGAAGTAGTCGTGGCGCGTGTAGGAGAGGAAGCTGCGGGAGTCGGTCAGCATGCCGACAAAGCCGGAGAGGTTCCCGAGGTTCGCCAGAGAGATCATCTGATCCTGCATGCCGGTCTTGTGGTCGTTGAACCACCATGCGGAGCCCTGCTGGATCTTGGCGACGGCTGTGGAATCCTGGAAGCAGCCGAGGATCGTACCGATCGCCTGGTTGTCGTTCGGATTCAGGCTGTAAATGATCGTCTTCGGCAGCTTTCCGTCCCGGTTCAGCGCGTTCAGATAATCCGCCATCTCGGAGGACGGCGCATAGTTGTTGATGCAGTCATAGCCGGTATCCGGTCCGAGACGGTCAAACATCGGCGTGTTGTTGTCGCGCTTGCAGCCGTAGTGGAGCTGGAGCACCCAGCCTCGCTTTGCATACTCGCCGCCGACAAAGAGCATGAAGGCGGTCTTGAACTTCAGTTCCTCCTCGCGCGTCACAGCGCCGCCGCCCAGGCGCTTCGCGAAGATCGCCTCGATCTCGGCGTCGTCCGCCGGCGCGTACATCACATACTCGAGCGCGTGGTCGGAGACCGAGCAGCCCATCGATGCGAAGAAATCCATCCGCACGGAAAGCGCCCTGCACAGGTCGGCAAAGGTGGAGACGGAGACGCCGGAGACCTCGGAGAGCTGCCTGATGTAGTCGAGGTAGGTGGGCTTCTCGATGTTCATCGCCTTGTCCGGGCGCCATGCCGGAAGCACCTGCACGTCGAAGGAGTCGTCCTCCGCGATCTTCTTATGCCATTCCAGGGAATCCACCGGGTCGTCGGTCGTGCAGATCAGGGTCACGTTGGACTGCCGGATGATATTGCGCACGGACATATCCGGCTCCGCGAGACGCTTGTTGCACAGCTCCCAGACCTCCTCCGCCGTGTTCTTGTTCAGCACGCCGTGATAGCCGAAATACTTTTGCAGCTCGAGATGGCTCCAGTGGAAGAGCGGGTTCCCGATCGCTTTCCCGAGGACCTCCGCCCATTTGAGGAACTTCTCCTTGTCGGAGGCGTCGCCCGTGATGTAGCGCTCGTCGACGCCGCAGGAGCGCATAAAGCGCCACTTGTAATGGTCGCCGCCCAGCCAGACCTGCGTGATGTTCTCGAACCGGCGGTCCTCACAGATCTCCTGCGGATTGATGTGGCAGTGGTAATCCAGGATCGGCGTGTCGGCTGCGTAGTCAAAGTACAATTTCTGCGCAGTCTCGGTCTGCAGTAAGAAGTTTTTGTCCATAAATTGTTTCATGCTCTTCCCTCCATGATATGATTGTGTGGTACTATAACAAGCGGCACGCATAAGCGCGTCACTGGTTCTCTGTCTGAAATATCGTGGAACCGCGCGTGATCAGCCGTCCGGAAAAGACGGACTGTTTGGGCAGCTCCTCCCCGGCGAGCACGCCGAGCAGCGTCTGTACGAGTTGATGGGTCTGCGTCTCGAGCCGGTTGTCGACGGATGTGAGCTCCGGCGTGCAGCACGTCGTCAGCATGGAATTGTTGTAGCCGATGACCGAGAGATCCTCCGGGACGGAGAGCCCCTGCCGCCCTGCATATTTCATGGCTCCGATCGCGAGCGGATCCTCGGAGGCGATGACACCGTGAAAGACGATGCCGTCGTTTCGGGCGATGTGCTCCACAAAGGAAGCGATGTCGTCCATCTGCTGCGGGTCCCCCTCGTACATGCGGATCCGGCGGTCAAAGTCTGCGATATGACGCTCTCTCATGGCGGCGGAAAACCCCTCCAGCTTCCTCCTGCCGCTGTAGGAGACGGAGTTGTAGAGGTAGAGGATGTCATCGATGCCCGCGTCCAGCATGGAGCGCGTGGCCTCATACATCGCGGTATAGTCGTCGCAGAGCGTGCTGTAGACATTCGGATAGTCGTAGGATGCGTTTAACAGCATGATCGGTATCTGAGCGGAGATATCCTTAATATACTGGTTCTCGCGGTCCGTCTCGCCGATGAAGTTGGAGCCCACCAGGATGACGGCGTCCACCTTCTTGGAGAGGATCAGGTTCAGATAGCTCTGCTTGATGTCCAGATTGTACCCTGTGCAGCAGAGCAGGGACTCGTAGCCGTTTGCCTGCAGCTCCTCCTCCAGACAGTAGACCGCCTTTGCCAGGAACAGATCCGAGGAATCCGCGCAGAGGATGCCGACGGTCTGCAGGGAACGCAGCCCCATGCCGCGCGCGAACGCGTTCGGCGTGTAGTCGTATTGTTCGATGATGTCCATCACCTTTTTTCGGGTGGCAGGCCGCACCTTGTCGCTGCCGTTCAGTACACGGGAGACGGTCGCGATCGACACGCCTGCCTTCTTGGAAATATCGTAGATCGTCATAGGTCTTTTCCTTGCCGCCGGTTGGAATCGGACAGTCTGGCGAAAGCGGCGGAACGGCTGCCAGAGCGTCAATGAAAGCAGTTTCATTATAAACGCTTTCATTATACAATATGACAAAAAAGAAAGCAACCAAAGAAATGCGAAAAATAGAAAAAGCGTGAAAAAAATCTGCCGTTTGGCACAATATATTGGGGAAGTTCACTAATATTGTGCAAAATTACATATTGACTAATAGCCTAAAAAATGTAAAAATGGTAGTTGTAAACGCTTACATACAGCAATGTGCAGTAAAGAATCGAGAACCAGGAGGGAACCATGGAACTATTAAGCAGAGAGAAAACAGGCAAAGTCGCAAGACCGGTCAAGGTCTTACAGTTCGGCGAGGGCAATTTTCTTCGCGCGTTCGTCGATTATATGATCGACATTGCGAACGAGCAGGGAAAGTTCAACGGGGATATCGTGCTGGTCAAGCCGATCGAGTTCGGCAATCTTGACCGGTTCCACGCGCAGGAGTGCCAGTACACAGTCCAGCTGCGCGGCAGGTCTGTGGAGACCGGAGAGCCGACGAAGATCACCCGCATCGTGACGAGCGTCGCAGACGCCGTGGATGCGTACGGCGAGTATGAGAAGTATGCGGCTTACGCAAAGCTCGACTCGCTCCGCTATATCGTCTCCAACACGACGGAGGCGGGCATCGTCTACGACGAGACGGACCGCTTTGAGCTGAACCCGCCGAAGACCTATCCTGGCAAGCTGACAAAGTTTTTATATGAGAGATACAAGCACTTCAACGGCGCGGCGGACAAGGGGCTCGTCATGCTGCCCGTGGAGCTGATCGACGACAACGGCATCCATCTGAAGGAGTGCGTCCTAAAGCTCGCGAAGCTCTGGAAGCTGGAGGACGCGTTCACGGCGTGGCTGAACGATGCGTGCGTGTTCACCTCCACGCTCGTGGACCGCATCGTGACCGGCTATCCGCGCGACGAGGCGGAGGCGCTCTGCAAAGAGTTCGGCTATCAGGACGACCTGATCGTGACGGGCGAGCCGTTCGCCCTCTGGGTCATCGAGAGCGCGAAGGACATCAGCAGGGAGTTCCCGCTCCCGGATGCGGGACTTCCGGTCATCTTCACGGACAACCAGAAGCCGTACAAGCAGAGAAAGGTCCGCATCTTAAACGGCGCGCACACCTCCTTTGTTCTCGCCGCATACCTCTGCGGACAGGACATCGTGCGCGATTCGCTGAAGGATGAGCTGATCCGCAATTTCATGAACGCGACGATTTTTGACGAGGTCATCCCGACGCTGACGCTGCCGAAGCAGGAGCTCATGGATTTTGCAGCCGCCGTGGTGAAGCGCTTCGACAATCCGTATGTGGATCACGCGCTGCTCTCCATCTCGCTGAACTCCGT
>CANRBT010000060.1 GCA_947628935.1 uncultured Roseburia sp.
AAATCCGAGATGGGGCAGCTTTTGTATGTCAACGAGGGCGGGGAGCTGTTTCTGATGACGAACGGATGCGTCTACGGAGTGGATCTGAATACGCTGACGGTGCGAAAGCTCGTGGAAGGGCTGACGGAGGACCGCTTTGCCGTGTCGAAGTCGAATCGCTATATCGCGTGGACGGACGGCGGAGAGGAGCCGGAGAACGGACGTGGCAGCGGCAGCTCCGTCATCCATGTGATGAATCTTTCCAGCGGGAAGACCATAGACATCAGCGTGGGCGCTGGGCAGTCCATCCGCCCGCTCGGTTTTATGGAAGAGGACTTCGTCTACGGGGTTGCGCACGACACAGACATCTTTTGGGATGCGGCGGGGACCGTCACCTATCCGATGTACCAGATCCGGATCGTGGAGGTGCTTTCCGGGGAACCGGAGGTCGTAAAGACCTATGAGAAGGAGGGTTATTACGTGTCCGGCGTTGCGATAGAAGGGTACACGATGTATCTCAATCGCATCCGCTACAACGGAACCGCTTATGTGGAGGCGGATCAGGATATGATCATCAATCGCGAGGGGGACAGAGGAGAGACGGTCGCTGTCACCACGGATATGTCGGAGGAGAAGGAGACAGAGGTGTCGCTGTCGCTTGCGGGAGAGATGAGCGAGCGGGCGCCGAGACTGCTGACGCCGCAGGAGACGCTGCTGGAGGAAAAGCGCGTTGTCACCCTGCAGGACGAGAAGAGCAGAAAACAGTATTATGTGTATGCGAAGGGCGACGTGCTGCTCGCTACAGACCGTATCGCAGACGCTGTCATCCGGGCAAATGAGGACATGGGCGTCGTGATAGGCGCAGATCTCCAATATGTCTGGAAACGCGCCAGAAAAGCCGTACAGCCGCCGTTTACGGATATTGCCGTACAGTCGGAGGACGATGAGGCGGGGAGCATTGCAAAATGTATCAACGCCATGCTCGGAAAGGAGGATATCCACATCAGCGTGGGAGCGTTGATCGAGGCGGGGGAGACGCCCAAAAATATACTTGCGAACACGATGCGGGACGTAACTGTGTTAGATCTGACCGGATGCAGCGTGGATGAAATTTTATATTATGTCAGCTGTGGCAGTCCGGTCTTTGCGATGACGGGCACCAGCGATGCGGTTCTGGTGGTCGGGTATGACAGCGCCAATATTGTGATTTATGATCCCGCCCTTGGAATGCAGTACCGGGAAACGATCGAGGAAGCGGAGGATCTGTTCGCCGAGGCGGGAGATATCTTCTTTACCTACCTGAAATAGGAAAAATGGGAATATTATTAAAAAAATGCATAAAAAACTTGTCTTAATTAAAAATTTGTTCATAAATATTGACAGTTTTTAGTATCAAGCCTTGCGGAAACTGAAAAAATGGGCTATATTGATTAAAGTACTGGATGTCAGAGGAAGTGAGGAGTATGAGCAGGAAAGAAATAGTTGTATCAAATGTCTCTGAAGAACATAATAATCCGATTGCAGAGCTGGTTCAGGTCGCATGCAGATTTGACAGTGAGATCACGCTTGAGAGCGACAACCGGAGGATCAATGCAAAGAGCATTATGGGAATCATGGCATTTAATCCGTCGAAAGGCATGACGGTAAACATTGTGGCGGAAGGCAGCGATGAAGAGGAAGCGTTAGTGGCCATGGAAAAGTTTTTAGTATGTCGGTAGTCAACGAAAAGAAGTGAGGAGGACTCCTAATGGAAGCAAAGAAGGATGCAAAGGTAACAGAGGTCAAAGCGGCTGAGGTAAAGCCTGCGGCAAAGGTTGAGGAGAGCAAGCTCGCCGAGAAGAAAGCGGAGGTTCAGGCAAAGGCTGAGGAGATCAAGACCGTAGCGAAGGACGCCGTGAAGAAGGTGGAGGCTAAGGCGGCTCCGAAGAAGAGAGGACCGAAGCCGGGCAGCAAGAAGGCGCCGAAGGAGGCGTTGAAGCCGGAGGTCATCGTTCAGTACCAGGGACGCGAGTCCGTTCTGGAGGATGCGATCGAGAAGGCAAAGGGAGAGTTCGTGGCGGCAGGTCACAGGGTGTCTTCCATCAAGAGCCTTCAGGTCTATGTAAAGCCGGAGGAATCCGCTGCATACTATGTGATCAACCAGAAGTTTGCAGGCAAGGTAGATCTGTTCTAAGAGATTTGATTGGGGAGGCGGAAGCCTCCTCTTTTTTTGTGATAGACGGTCGAAAAGGAGCCGCCCGGTGGGCAGCTCCTCTGATATCTGCAGGAAATGCTTTGCTATTGCCCCTTCTGCTCCTCGTTGTACCGGGAGACAAGACGCGTGATGCGGTCGTACGGATTCAACAGGTCGCTGATGGAGCTGTCATGGTTCAGAGTATCGATGATGTAAGCGATGTACTTGCTCATATCACAGTTGATGTAATACGGTCGTGAAAGCAGCTCCGGCGTCTGGTAGATCAGGTTGGTCGTCACGACCTTGTAGATCGTGCCGTCCGCGACAGCCTTGTCAAAGGGCTCCAGACCGTTCGTGAACAGTCCAAAGGTTGCGACCACAAAGACGCGGTTCGCCTTGCGCTTTTTCAGCTCGGTCGCCACGTCGATCATGCTCTCGCCCGAGGAGATCATATCGTCCACGATGACGACGTCCTTGCCCTCCACGGAGGAGCCGAGGAACTCGTGCGCCACGATCGGGTTGCGTCCGTCCACGATCTTGCTGTAATCGCGGCGCTTATAGAACATGCCCATATCCAGACCGAGCACATTCGCCAGATACACGGCGCGGTTCGTGCCGCCCTCATCCGGGCTGACGATCATCATGTGGTCGGAGTCGATCTTTAAGTCCTTCACCTCGCGCAGGATGCCCTTGATGAACTGGTAGGCGGGCTGCACGGTCTCAAAGCCCCTCAGCGGGATGGCGTTCTGCACGCGCGGATCGTGCGCGTCGAAGGTGATGATGTTGTCCACGCCCATCGCGACGAGCTCCTGCAGGGCAAGCGCACAGTCCAGGGACTCGCGCGCCGTGCGCTTGTGCTGGCGGCTCTCGTACAAAAACGGAATGATGACCGTGATGCGCCGCGCCTTGCCGCCGACAGCCGCGATGATGCGCTTCAGATCGCTGAAATGGTCGTCCGGGGACATATGGTTCTCGTGCCCGCACACAGTGTAGGTGAGGCTGTAGTTCGTGACATCCACCATCAGGTAAAGGTCGTAGCCGCGGACGGATTCCTGGATGATCCCCTTTGCCTCCCCGGTGCCGAAGCGCGGCACTGCAGTGGAGATGATGTAGGAGCCCCTCCGGTAGTTCTTAAAGGCGGGGTCCGCCTGGTGCTGATGCTGCCGCTTGGCGCGCCAGCCGACCAGATATTCGTCTACCTTGCCGCCAAGCTCCCGGCAGCTCTCCAGCGGGATCAATCCCAGGATCCCGTCGGGCATGGTGTCAAGATTTCTTTCATCGTTTGACATTTGTGTTCCTCCTCATCCATGGTTGACATTGGTGTCTATCTCAACAGATTGCTCTGATGGAGCCGAAAGCTCAGCGGTTGCGCTTTAAAATGCGGATATCGGCGCCGAACAGCTTGATGATCGTGTAGCTGCTCGAGATCCGGGAAAGCACGCGCTCGGAGTAAAGCTCCGCGAGCTGGTTCATCCCCAGGTTGGTGGAGATGACGGTCGATTTCCTGCGTAAAATGCGCTCGTTGAGGCACAGGAAAAGCTGTGAAGTCGAAAAAGCGTTCGCAAGCTCCGTGCCCAGATCGTCGATGATCAGCAGGTCGCATTCAAAAATATTCTGATACGCCGACGCCGCCTCGGCATCCTTCTGAAAGACATGCTTCCCCAGGAGCTCGAACAGCTGAAACGCCGTGAAATAGATCACGGAATAGCCGGCGTCCATCAATTCCTTTGCGACACAGTTGGAGAGGAACGTCTTCCCGGTCCCCGTGCTCCCGTAAAAATAAAGGTTTGCGAACGTGTCGTCAAAGTGTGCGATAAAATCGCGGCATTTGTCCACGGCGTCCCGCGCCGTGTCCAGCGAGGACATTCCGGTGGCGGGATTGATGTCCGTAGCGGAATAATAGTCGAAGGAAAAGGTTCCAAAATTTTCTCTCGACAGCACATCCTTCAGGTTGGACTGCGTGTACACGAGGTCGATCGCCGCCTGCTCAAAGCAGTGGCAGCGCTTCATGCCGATAAATCCGGTATCTTTGCAGTCCGCACAGGTATAGATCGGCTCAAAATAATCCGCGGGAAAACCATGCTCGCGCAAAAGCGCCGCTTTTTTTTCCCGGTATCCGGCAAGCTGTCTGCGCAGGGAGGATATGGCCTGTCCGTCCCCGTCCAGCAGACGCCTCGCCTGGGCGACCGAGCAGGACGCGATCCCGTCGTCGATCTCCTTCAGCTCCGGAAGCTGCTCGTAGGCAAGCCTCGTGCGTTCCTCGAGAAGCCGTTGGTTGGCGAGCTGCCGTGCATCGTAAGAGCGGATGATTTCGTTATACTGCGAATTGTTTAATGGCATGTCCGGCTCCTTTTATCACTTTGCAGAGGTCGTCAGTAAGATCTGTTCCAGCTCGTCATAGTCGTACGACCGCTGAGAGAAATTGTTGAACCTGTTCCGGTTCGATGCGCCGCCCGCGGGGTTGTCGCCTGCGGCATTCCGCCCGCCCGGCGTGCGGCTTCGCTTCTGGCTCTGATGCTCCGCGTCCAGTGCGGCGAGGTCCCTGGCGCTGCGCACCTGCTTTTTGCTCCAGCCGGACAATATGGAATCCGCATAGGCAAAATTCGGCTGATGGAGCGCCTGCATGGTCCGGCGGCATGCCTCGGCGATCAGCTCGTCGGACGAGCCGTATTCGGATTTCCACTTTTCAAGAAAGCTTGTCTCCGCGGGGACAAGATTCCTGCCGGAGATGCCGAATTCCTTCATGACCGCCGTGACGCTGCGGCTGTGCGAGCCGGATGCCTGCTTTGCCTCCTCGACGGAGGTCACATGGCTCTCCGCCCAGGCGATCGCGACCTTCTCGATATAGCGGATGCTGGTGTGCCCCCGGGACACACAGTACTCCACCAGATATTCGATCAGCTCCGCAGAAAAACCAAGCCCGTCGTAGATATACAGGATGGTGTTGGTATCGGTCGGCGTCAGAGGCCGCTTTAAGTAGCGCTCCGTGATAAAGAGCAGCTCCACGACCGCCTCGTCCTGCTGGAACCGGTAAATGTCATCCGCGGAATAGCTGCGCTTTGGCGCCACGGCAGGCATCACGGGAGCCGGGGAGAGCGGCAGCGGCGCGGCATCCGGAACGGACGCCGGGACAGGGACGGTCTCCTCCGCCCGCTGGACTGCGGAATCGAGCATGCAGACGCCGACGAGGTTCTGGGTGTCGTCGTACTCCAGCCGCAGCAGCTGCATGCGCTCCCAGTAAGCGAGCGCGCGCCGGATATCCTTTTCCGTGTGCTCGAACCGATCCGCAATGGAAGAGATCGAGAACGTCGCGTCAGGCGTGTTCATGAGCCGGAGAAGATACAGGTACACCTTGACGAATTCCCCGTTCGCCTCTGTCATATATTCATCTATAAACGTGTTCGGCACACTGGTGACAGCAGTCTGGTTGTCACTGTGAAGTGTGATCTTCATAAGGAATGAAACCCTCTTTCTATCGTCCCGCAGCCGTGCAGCCAAAGGATGGCTATATCGTTTTCGGGCATTTTCTATCGACATGCATTATAGCACAGGTTTCCGTTCTTGAGAAGTATCTTTTCCAGTACAAATGCCCTGAAATCAAGGCTTCGCGCGTTTGTGGACACTGTTGATAAAGCACATGCAGAGAGGGGGCTTTGGGGATATTTGGACGAAAAAAAATCCACATCCCCGGGTTGAAGTTTTCCCCAATCGGAATGTGGATAATGTGGATAACTATGCTTCCAGAAAATCTTCCGCAACGGTTACGATATCTCCCGCCCCCATGGTTATCAACAGGTCCCCGTTCATACAAATTTTTTTCAGATAGTCCTCAATTTCCGAAAAGGACGGAAAATAATGGCAATCCACGTCGCGCTCCCTGAGACGGGAGAGAATGTCCTGCGAGCTGACGCCGTAAATGTTCTTCTCGCGGGCGGCGTAGACGTCCGCGAGGACGACGACGTCCGCGAGGGAAAGGACCTCGGCAAAATCGTCTAAAAACGCCTTGACGCGGGAATATGTGTGCGGCTGAAACACGAGAACGATACGCTTGTGCGGGTACGCGGCGGCCGCTGCGAGCGTCGCGCGGATCTCGGTCGGGTGATGCGCATAGTCGTCGATGACCGTCACGCCCTGCACAGTGCCCTTGTACTGGAAGCGCCGGTCGGCGCCGCCAAAGGAGAGAAGTCCCTGCCGGATTGCCTCCTTCGGGAGTCCGAGCTCCAGGGAAAGCGCGATCGCGGCGAGTGCGTTTGTGACGTTGTGCATACCGGGGACGTGCAGCGTGACGTCGAGGACGGGCTCGCCCTGCCGCATCGCGGTAAAGGAGGCGCATGCCTGCCCGTCAAAGGAGACGTCCGCCGGGGTGAACTCGCAGCCCTCCCCCGTGCCGAAGGTGATGACCTTCGCGGGCAGTCCGCGCACGAGTTCTTCGTAGTCCGGGATATCCCCGCTCAGGATGAGGACCCCGTCGCTTTTGGTATTTTCCGCAAAATGCCGGAATGAGTTTCGGACATCCTGAATATCTTTAAAGAAGTCCAGATGCTCCGCTTCCACATTGAGGATAATGCTGTATTTCGGGTAAAAACAGTGAAAGCTGTTGGTGTACTCGCATGCCTCCGACACAAAAAGGTCGGATCTGCCCACGCGCAGATTCCCTCCGAGCGCCGGAAGAATGCCTCCGACCGTGATGGTCGGATCGCACTGTGCTGTGAGAAGGATCTGGCTGATCATCGAGGTCGTTGTCGTTTTTCCGTGCGTGCCGGCGACCGCGATGGAGCGTCGGTAATTGTCCATGATCTGACCGAGCAGCTCCGCGCGGCTCATCATGGGAATGCCCAGCTCCTTCACGCGGACAAACTCGGGGTTATCCTCGCGTATCGCGGCGGTATAGACGACGAGCTTTGTGCCGTCGTGGATGTTGGAAGCGCGCTGCCCGTACATGACTGTGATGCCGAGCGAGGCGAGGCGCCTTGTCAGCTCGGATTCGTGCGCGTCCGAGCCGGAGACGGAAAAGCCCTCCGCGAAAAGGATCTCCGCGAGTCCGCTCATGCTGATGCCGCCGATCCCGATGAAATGGATCGGTATCGGTTGGTTGAAATCGATTTTATACATCATGAATACCTGCCTGTTTTCTGAGAATGACCGGGGAATCATGCCCGACAACCCTATTATAATCCTATCTTATTATTTTGCAAATTCTTTTGAGAGATTTTCTTTTCGACAGAGAATCCCGCCTGGCAGGAGAGTTTTTGCATGGTTTTAGCGAAGGTTTGTGCGAAATGTCAAAAAAACAAAAAAAAAACTTACTTTATTGTGAAAAATGATGTACAGAAAATGCGGAATATGGTATAATTGGAAACACTAAAGGTGATATGACTGGACTTACTAGAAAAGGACGAGAGGTGGTAGGCGTGATACGAAAAGAAATGATAGCCATGCTTTTGGCGGGAGGACAGGGCAGCAGATTGGGCGTGTTGACTGCTTCGGTGGCGAAGCCGGCAGTTGCATTCGGCGGTAAATACCGCATTATTGATTTCCCGCTCAGTAACTGTATCAACTCGGGGATCGACACGGTCGGGGTATTGACGCAGTACCAGCCGCTGCGTCTGAACACGCATATCGGGATCGGCATCCCGTGGGATCTGGACCGCAACAACGGCGGCGTGACGGTTCTGCCGCCCTATGAGAAGAGCGACAACAGCGAGTGGTATTCCGGCACGGCGAACGCGATCTTCCAGAACATGAATTATATGGAAGGTTACAATCCGGAATACGTCCTGATCCTGTCCGGGGACCACATCTACAAGATGGATTACGAGGTCATGCTCGATTTCCACAAGGAGAACCATGCGGATGTGACGATCGCGACGATGCCTGTGCCGCTTTCCGAGGCGAGCCGCTTCGGGATCGTTATCGCGGATGAGGACAAGAAGATCATGGACTTTGAGGAGAAGCCCAAGGAGCCCCGCAGCAATCTTGCGTCGATGGGGATCTACATTTTCAGCTGGAAGGTGCTCAAGGAAGCGCTCTACGCGATGAAGGATCAGAGCGGCTGCGATTTCGGGAAGCACATCATCCCATACTGCCACAGCAAGGGGCAGCGCCTGTTCGCGTACGAGTACAACGGCTACTGGAAGGACGTCGGTACGCTGGGCTCCTACTGGGAGGCGAACATGGAGCTGATCGATCTGATCCCGGAGTTCAACCTTTATGAGGAGTACTGGAAGATCTATACCAAGAGCGATATCATCGAGCCGCAGTATCTCTCGCCGGAATCCTTTGTGGAGCGGAGCATCATCGGCGAGGGGTCGGAGATCTTCGGGGAGGTGCGCAACTCTGTCGTCGGCGCGGGTGTCACGATCGGGAAGGGAACCGTTGTGCGCGACTCCATTATCATGAAGGGTGCGCACATCGGGGAGAACACGTACATTGAGAAGAGCATCATTGCAGAGGGATGCACGATCGGCAGCAATGTCCGTCTCGGCATCGGCGACGAGGCGCCGAACAAGCTCAATGCGAGCATCTACTCCTTTGGGCTTGTGACGATCGGGGAGGATTCGGTCGTGCCGGACAATGTGTCCATCGGCAAGAACACGGCGATCTCCGGCGTGACGGACAAGGGGGACTATCCGGACGGCAATCTCGCAAGCGGCGAAGTAATCATTAAGGCAGGTGACGTGATATGAAGGCGATAGGGATCATATTGGCTGGAGGCAACAACAGCCGCATGCAGGAATTATCCAACAAGAGAGCGATCGCGGCGATGCCTGTGGGCGGCAGCTACCGCAGCATCGACTTTGCGCTCAGCAATATGAGCAGCTCTCACATTCAGACGGTGGCGGTTCTTACGCAGTACAGCGCACGCTCCCTCAATGAGCATTTGAGCTCCTCCAAGTGGTGGGATTTCGGGCGCAAGCAGGGAGGTCTGTTCGTGTTCAACCCCACTGTGACTGTGGACAACAGCTGGTGGTACCGCGGGACGGCGGACGCGATGTACCAGAACATCAGCTTCCTGAAGAAGCGCCATGAGCCGTACGTCATCATCACAAGCGGCGACTGTGTGTACAAGATGGATTACAACAAGGTCCTCGACTATCACATCGAGAAGAAGGCGGACATCACTGTGGTCTGTAAGGACATGGAGCCTGGCGTGGACGTCAGCCGTTTCGGCGTGGTGCGGATGAACGAGGACGCGAGGATCATAGAGTTCGAGGAGAAGCCGATGGTATCGCGGTCCAACACGGTCTCGGCAGGCATCTATGTCGTGCGCCGCAGACAGCTCATCGAGATGCTCGAGCGCAGCGCGGCGGAGGACCGCTGGGATTTCGTGACGGACATCCTGATCCGCTATAAAAATATGAAACAGATCTATGGCTATAAAATGAAGGAGTATTGGAACAACATTGCAACTGTGGAATCCTACTATCAGACCAACATGGATTTCCTGAAGCCGGAGGTGCGTCGGTACTTCTTTCAGGAGGAGCCAAAGATCTGTTCGAAGGTGGACGACCTTCCGCCTGCGAAGTACAATGTCGGCTCGGACGTGCACAACAGCCTGATCGCGAGCGGGTGTATCATCAACAGCAAGGTGGAGAATTCCGTGCTGTTCAAGAAGGTCTTTGTCGGGAAGAATTGTGTGATCAGGAATTCCATCATTCTGAACGACGTGTACATCGGAGATAACACGCACATAGAGAACTGTATCGTTGAAAGCCGTGATACCTTAAAGGCGAACACCTACTATTGCGGCGACAACGGGATCAAGATCGTCTATGAGAACAATGAAAGGTATGTGCTGTAGGCGGACGCCGCGGAGCATGTGCCGGGTAGTACAACAGGTAAAGGGGGAACATAGGATATGCAGATTACCGATGTGAGGATCCGAAAGGTAGACAAGGAGGGCAAGATGAAAGCGGTCGTCTCGATCACCATCGATGAGGAGTTCGTGGTGCACGACATCAAGGTCATCGAGGGGGAGAAGGGGCTGTTCATCGCGATGCCGAGCCGGAAGGCGGCGGACGGGGAGTACCGTGATATCGCCCATCCGATCAATTCTGACACGCGGGAGCGCATTCAAAAGCTGATCTTGCAGCGGTATGAGGAGACGCTTGCTGCGGAAGAGTAAATACGTATTGTAACAATATCCTCTGGCGTTCATATGCAGTTTTTTGCAGATATCATCTGCAAAAAACTGCATATGTATTTTGCGGATGTACTTGCATTTGTAAGAGAATGTGTTATATAATGGGAATCGCTAAGTACTTGGCTTGTTACAATGCAGTATGACAAAAGAGGAAACCATGAATAATGGAGATTGACGAATGATTTGGACGATTAGGCTTTGTTTTATGCTGGCGCTGACATCACTCTCCGGGACATTCGCGTATCTGGCGTGGAAGATCTGTCAGGTGTACCTGCAGCGGAGGAAGATGCTGCGCTGGATCTACCCGATGCTGGCGATGGTGGAGCCGTTCTTTGTGTTGCCGTTTGTGTGTGGTATGGCAAGCATGTTTCAGAAGGAGACAGGCGCATCGATGACGATCGGGTACGCACTTATGGGTGACAGGAACGTCTATCTGCTCTGTACGTCGCTGTCCCTGGTGTGGGCAGGCGGAGCGTGCTTCTATCTGCTCCGCTACGTGCGGACGAGCTGGCGTGTGTACTGGAGGCTCTGGCGGACGCGCGTGCCGGCGGAGGCAGGGGTGCAGCGGCTGGCGGACGAGATCCGGGCACGGCTTGGGATCCGGCAGCAGATACGGGTCTATGTGAGTCCGGTCATGTGGACACCCATGGTCATCAACGGTCTGCACAAGTGGATCCTGCTCCCGGAGCAGGACTGGGACAGGCGGGAGCTCGAGGTGATACTGTGCCACGAGCTGACTCACGTGAAGCAGCGGATCATCCCGCTCAAGGCGGTCGGGTCGCTGATGCGGATCGTGTACTGGTTCACGCCTGTGTCGCATCTGTATCTGGATGCCCTCGACGAGTGGGGCGAGACGGCATGCGACCTCTCGGTGCGCTACGACGCGGGCTGCGTGGCGGATTTCCGCGAGTACTTTTTCGCAGTGCTGGCTGGCGTCCGCATGGCGGATGATGAGCCTGCGGGGTGGACACAGTTCGCCAAGGTGAAAGGAGTGGAAAAGCGTATTATGAGGATATCGAAATATGAGAGAGAGCGGGATCTCCGCCCTGTGGTCGGCGT
>CANRBT010000061.1 GCA_947628935.1 uncultured Roseburia sp.
CGGACAAAGGAGGTGCTTCTGGACGGGGAAGCGGTGGCTTTGACCCGCACAGAGTACGACATCCTGAAGCTGCTGATGGAAAATCCGGGAAAGGTCTATTCTCCGAACCAGATCTATGAACTGGTGTGGAAGGACAATCCTTATGGCACAGAGAACACCGTTGCCGTGCATATTCGTCATCTGCGGGAAAAGATCGAGTATAACCCGGCGGAACCGCGCTACCTGAAGGTCGTGTGGGGACGCGGCTATAAGATGGAGGAATAAAGATGGACAAGTGGAAGGGTTCCCTGTGGATGAAGGCGGCGGCGTGGGTCGCATTGACGTTGTGTGCGATGATCTTTATGGGCAGTGTACTTGCGGCCGCGTGGATCTGGGAGGCAGACTTTTATGAGTATACCGAGGAGAAGCTTCGCGAGGATGCATTTCAGACTGTGGCGGAGCGCTATTCACAGATGGCGCTCTTATTTTACAGGGAAAAAAGGGAATATGACTGGGAAAAAACAAATTTCCGCTTTGGAATCATTCAAGCGGAGAAAAAAGGAGACTTAACTTTTCCGAAGGTGGATCTGAACTCCGGCTCCACTTATCTGCAGTCCAATTTCACGGGGAAGGTCGAGGAAGGGAATCTGTACAAGGTATATGAGGAGATCAGTGACGATACCTATATTGCATATTCCGAACGGCTGGCAGGAGACTGGGGACTGCACCATACGGACGCCGGAGACTATGAGACAGAGGAAACCGTCGAGGCGGTCTGTTACGATACGCAGAACGGCGTTTTCTATTACGAGACGGAAAACGGTTTTTATCCTGTGCCGGAGGTGGCAATCTCCCTTGCCGCCATCGGAGGAGAGGAAAACGCATACTTTGTATACGATTTTGAACAGGGAAAATACCGCTACATGGGTTTGGAGGAGGTGGTGACAGTGACCGACGCTCCGCGCTCCGTTATGGATGCGCCAACTGCGACGACATCTGCCGGCGAGACGAGCGACGGTGTGCTGCGGGAGGTCTATGGGCTGTTGTCCGGGGCGAACTACCTGACATTTCATGTGTTCGAGGGTTCTGAATGGAGCTGGGGCAACGGTGCATGGAGGGAGATACGCTTAGGGGACACGTTGTATGCGCAGGATGAGATCATGGAGATCGACGATCTGTACCTGACGCAAAAGCCGGTCGCAGCGACGGAAAACTACTATATTAATGAAGCGGGCAGATGCTGCGTCAGCTACGAGACGCCCGTGACGCCTTATTGGGTCGTTTCGCAGATCCCGGAACATGTGGGGTCCGACTGGGATGGCGACCTGTTCGAGCAGGCGAATGCCATGGTGACGTATGGTTGGAACCTGCGCTACCGGATCTATGGTATCATGCTGCTTGCCGTTGCGCTTGGCATAGGAATCTTCGTGTTTTTGATGTGCAGTGCGGGGCATCGGAGAGGACATGCGGAGCTTGTGCTAACCTGGCTGGACCGGGCGCCGTTCGATATCTGCCTGGGAGCGGCATGCGCTGTGTTTCTGCTGTTGTTTGTTGGGGTCGTGTGGGTCGTTGATGTTACCAGGAGCTGGGTGGTGGAGTGTACGGCGGTCTGCGTCGGGGCACTCTGCGCCGGCTGGCTGTTGCTTTTACTGCTTTTGAGCTTCGCTGTGCGCGTCAAGCAGGGAAAATGGTGGCGGAATACGATAAGCTGGCATGTTTTTGCTTCCCTGAAGCGGCTTGCGGTAAAAATGTATGAAAACCTGCCGCTGCTGGCAAAAACCCTGCTGGCGATGGGAGGGCTTGCCATCCTGGAGCTGACGGGGATCGCTGTGACGAGTGTCGACGCCGATGGCAGATTTATGTGGCTGTGGGGGTTGGAGAAGGTGGCGCTGACTGTGGCGGCATTCCTGGTGGCGCTTCAGATGAGGACGTTAAAGGAAGGCGGGCAGAAGCTGGCGGAGGGAGACCTCACGCACCGCGTAGACACGTCCCGCATGCTCTCGGAGTTCCGCGCACACGGCGAGAGTCTGAACAGTATCAGCGTCGGTATGCTGCGCGCCGTGGACGAGCGCATGAAGAGCGAGCGCTTTAAGACAGAGCTGATCACGAATGTCTCGCATGATATCAAGACGCCCTTGACTTCCATTATCAATTATGTGGACCTGCTTGATAAGGAAGAGATAGAAAACCGGCAGGCACAGGAATACATTGAAGTGCTCAAACGCCAGTCCGGGCGGCTGAAAAAGCTGATCGAGGATCTGATCGAGGCGTCGAAAGCATCGACCGGAAACCTCAGCGTGAACCTGGAACGTCTGGATGCAGGTGTTTCTGTGGTACAGACGACCGGTGAGTTTGAGGAAAAGCTGCGGGAGAATGACCTGGAGCTTTTGATCCGCAGACCGGAGGAGCCGATCTATATCCGGGCGGACAGCAGACACTTATGGCGCGTGATCGACAATCTGATGAACAATATCTGCAAGTATGCACAGCCCAACACACGCGTGTACATTAACCTGGAGCATCAGGCGGATCATGTTGTGCTGACGTTCCGCAATACATCGCGATATCCGCTCAATATCACGAGCGAGGAGCTGATGGAGCGGTTCGTGCGCGGAGACAGTTCGCGGAACACAGAAGGAAGCGGATTGGGCTTGTCGATCGCCAGAAGCCTCATGGAGCTGATGGAAGGGACGCTGGAACTGTATGTGGACGGCGATTTGTTTAAAGTAGTTTTAACGTTAAGGGAAGAAAAGTAAAATAATTGCATTTTATTAGATGCAAAAGCGGAATTTTTAGACGTATTTGATTTTTCTGAAAATTCCGCTTGTTTTATGTAAAAAAATCATTGATTTTGTAAAATGTCTTTGCTAAAATGCAACATAGAAAATCTTCTGTGACATATGGTCTTTGGGGAGGGCGAGCAGATGAAGAGATATCCGTGGCTGTTAGGAATGCTGTGTATGCTGATGTGTGCGGCAGGGCTGCTTTGGCAGCCGGTGCGCGCGGAGGCGGCAAGCCAGTCGGACCGGGAGGCATACAGCACGGTGTTTGATGCTGACTACTATTACAATACATATCCGGATGTGGCGGCTGAATATGGCAGAAATGACGCTGCACTGTATGAGCATTTCCTGGTGTTCGGTGTGGCGGAGGGACGGAGCGCGAGCGCGGAATATAATCCGCAGGCATACCGGACGCGTTACGCAGACCTTCAGGCAGCTTACGGGAATGACATGACGGCATACTGCAGACACTACGTGGCATATGGAAGGGCAGAGGGCAGGATCGCAAGCGCAGACGGACAGAGACATGCCAGAGCAGCCGGAATCTCCCTGGACCGTGCAAAGGAGAAGAATGAGACGGAGCAAGTGACAGAGGAAGCTCCGGAGGAGGAAGAGGTTACAGAGGAAGCTCCGGAGGAGGAAGAGGTTACAGAGGAAGACCCGGAGGAGGAAGCGGTTACAGAGGAAGACCCGAAGGAGGAAGAGGTTACAGAGGAAGCTTCGGAGGAGGAAGAGGTTACAGAGGAAGCTCAGGCGACGGATGAGGAGGATGTCATGCGCAGCGCGTCGAAGGCGTTCAAGGATGAGGAGTCGCTGCAGTTTGTCGCATCAACCGGGAAAATGTCCCTGACAGCGAACGTTGAGAACAGCGACCGGGACATGGTCGGTACGGCAAATCAGTTGCCGGGGCAGATCGGGACCTGCACCACCTACTATGAGACCGGCGTCTCCCGCGCAACGAACGTGGAGCTGGCGGCAGAGCGTGTGAACGGGGTCGTGCTCCAGCCGGGGGAGAGCTTTTCCTTCAGCAGAACGATTTTGGACCGCACGAGGGAGAACGGCTACGTAGAGGGACCGATTTATGTAAAGGGTAAGACGGAGATGGGAATCGGCGGCGGTGTCTGCCAGGTTTCCTCCACCTTATATGCTGCGATGGTAGATGCCGGGCTTCCGGCAACGGAGCGCCATGCGCATTCCAAGCCGGTCGATTATCTGCCGCAGGGGCTGGATGCCACGATCGCAGGCAATTATCTGGATCTGAAGTTTACGAATATTTACGATCAACCGCTTTGTATTGTAGCAAGCGCGACAGGCGGAGAGCTTTCGGTCGTGCTGGTGCTGCAATAACAGGTTGTATTGCGTAAAAATACAAAAAGAGAGACGAGGGATTGTTGTGGCGGGAACGGAGCGACCGATACGGATGGCAATGCTCGGTATGGGCAATCAGGGCTGCAAGTATGCGGAAATCATCACAGAGCAGCTGAAGGGGCGTATGGAAATCGCTGCCGTGACGCGGATCCGTCCGGCGGATCAGGAACGGATGAAGAGGCTTCTGCCGTCGGACATCCCGGTTTATGCATCCGTGGAGGAACTGCTGGATGCTGTAGAAAAAGGCGTTCTGGAGGTCGATGCGGCGCTGATCGCTACGCCGCACATCGCGCATGAGCGGCAGACGGTCGCGGCGTTGCGCCTGGGTCTTCATGTGCTCTGCGACAAGCCGGCGGGGGCGAGCTGTGCGCAGGCGCGCAGGATGAACGAAGAAGCGGCGCGGCACGCGTTGGTCTATGCCATGATCTTTAACCAGCGGACGAACCCGATCTATCAAAGGCTGCGGCAGATCGTCGCGGAAGGTACTTATGGCGCGCTAAAGCGCGTGGAATGGGTCGTCACGGACTGGTATCGCCCGAACTGCTACTATCAGTCCGGTTCCTGGCGCGGGAGCTGGGAGAGGGACGGCGGCGGGCTGCTCTTGAACCAGTGCCCGCATAATCTGGATCTTTTGCAGTGGATCTGCGGAATGCCGCTGCGCGTACAGGCGTTCTGCCATGAGGGAAAATATCATGACATTGAGGTTGAGGATGAAGTGACGGCTTATCTGGAGTTTGAAGGCGGAGCTACGGGCGTCTTTATCTCCTCGACCGGGGAAGCGCCTGGTATCAACCGGTTGGAGATCGCGTTGGAGGATGCCAGACTGGTCTGCGAAAACGGGACTTTGCACGTATGTGAATTGGGCTTTCACGAGCCGGACTACAGAAGGAGCGCCACAGAGAGCTTTCCGAAGCTGGAGGGAACGTGGCATGAGCTCGTCTGCGAGGGAGAAAATACGCAGCATGCAGGAATCCTTTCTGATTTTGCCGATGCTGTGCAGAACGGCACGCCGCTTTTGGCAGCAGGGGAGGAAGGCATACGGAGCCTTCGCATTTCCAATGCGATGTATCTCTCCGCATGGCAGCGCCGGATGGTCGAGCTGCCGCAGGAGGGAACAGACGAGGAACGGGTATTTGAGGAGGAATTTGAGCGCGCATGGCGGCAGAAGTGGCGTTAAGACAGCGGATGCGTATGAAACACACAGAGGATGAGGTAGAGCGTATATGCTTTTCAATTCGTTACAGTTTCTGATTTTTTTCCCCATTGTGATAGCGATCTATTATGTGGTACCGCCCAAATGGCGCTATGTATGGCTGTTTCTGACAAGCTATTACTTCTACATGTGCTGGAATGTCAGGTATGTGCTGCTGCTGTTGTTTTCCACGGTCGTCACCTATCTGAGCGGATATCTGCTGCAGCGGATCACAGATACGGATATGGATGAGCGCCGGAAGACCCGGAGGCGGAAATGGTGCGTGGCAGGCAGCTTTTTCCTGAATCTGGGCGTGCTTTTCTTCTTCAAATATTTTGATTTTGCTGTGGAGAATATCAATTATGTCCTGGGGCGGCTTCATATCACAGTATTGACGCCGTCTTTTGATCTGCTTTTGCCTGTGGGCATTTCCTTTTACACCTTTCAGGCGCTGAGCTATACGATGGACGTATATCGCAAAGAGGTGCGGGCGGAAAGGAATTTTATCCGATACGCCCTGTTTGTCTCCTTCTTCCCGCAGCTGGTAGCCGGACCGATCGAGCGTTCCAAGAATCTGCTCCGGCAGGTCGACGAGGAGCATCGGTTCGAGGAAGCCAGGTTCGTGGACGGCGTGTACCTGATGATCTGGGGCTATTTCCTGAAGCTGGTGGTCGCGGACAGGATCGCTCTTTATGTGGACCGCGTCTACGGCGGGCAGGAGATCGATACGTTCAACGGCTGGTATATCGTGGTGGCGACGCTTTTGTTCGCCTTCCAGCTGTATTGCGATTTTGCGGGCTATTCGACGATCGCGGTCGGCGCGGCGAAGATGCTGGGCTTCGATCTGATGGACAATTTCCAGTCGCCGTATTTTTCCAGAAGCATAGGGGAGTTTTGGAGAAGATGGCATATCTCCCTGTCCAGCTGGTTCCGTGATTACCTGTACATACCGCTGGGCGGAAACCGCAAGGGAAGGGCGCGCAAGTATTTCAACCTGCTGGTCGTGTTCCTGGTGAGCGGGCTTTGGCATGGGGCGGAATGGACGTTTGTGATCTGGGGGCTGATCCATGCGGTTTACCAGATCGTCGGGGATCTGACAAAAAATATCCGAAGGCGGGCGGAGTCGGCGCTTGGGATCCGGACCGATTCCGGCGTGTGGGGCGCGGTACAGACTGTGTTCACCTTCCTGCTGTGGGATCTGTCGCTGCTCTTTTTCCGCGCGGACAATATGGCGCATGTGCGGCAGCTGGCAGGCGCGGTGGCGGGAAACAGCAATCCCTGGATCCTGTTCAACACGGGCGTGAGCGACGGCGTCATAGGAAGAAAGAGCTTTACCGTCCTCATGGTAAGCCTGCTGCTGCTTTTGATCGTGGATTACTGCAAATACAAGGGGATCTGCATCCGCCGGATCATCCAGAAGCAGGATTTCTGGTTCCGCGCACTTGTATTGGCGGTCTCTGTCTGTGTGATCGTGACGATAGGGGTATGGGGACCGAAATACACAGATACCAACTTTATCTACTTCCAGTTTTGAGAGGTGTCTATGAAAGAGAGAGGAAGCTTTGCCCTGCGGGCAGGCGTGGTGGTCTGTCTGACAGCGCTGCTGCTCGCGGGGATGTCAGTGTTTTTGCAAAGACCGGAGAATGTGTCGAAGGATCGGGTTTTTTATGAGAGCGAGGACACATACGATGTGCTGTTTTTCGGGAGCAGCCATTCCTGTCTGGGCATTCTGCCGATGGAGCTGTGGAAGGAGTACGGCATTACGTCCTACAACCTGTCCAACGCTGCGCAGTGGCTTTCCGTAGATTACTGGTTCCTGCAGGATGCGCTAAAGACACAGAAGCCGTCGCTGGTGGTGCTGGACACGTATACGACGGCGCTGGACGGACAGTATGCCGCGGACTATGGGGAGCCGCATACCATACTGGATGAAATGCCTTTTTCCCGGCTGAAGTGGAACGCTGTGTGGGATATCATGGAGGAGGACACCCGGCTGGAAATGATGTTTCCGTTTTCTGTGTATCACAATGACTGGGACAGCATCACAGAGCGGTATTTCCGGGAGCGCATCGAGTACCAGAAGGGCGCATATGAGAATTCGAGCATCGGGATCCCTGACTGGGTGCCTGTGCAGGAGCAGGAGACGGTGACGCCGCAGCCGGAGAATATCATAGAGACGAGCAATACGGATTATCTGAGAAAGTGTATCGAGCTTTGCCAGGAGAATGAGATCCAGGTGCTTCTGCTGCTGACGCCGTTTACGTATGCAGAGGGTGAGGCGGTATACACGGAATTCCTCATGCAGCAGTGCGAGGACGCCGCCTATGCGATCGCCGCGGAATATGGAGTGCCGCTGCTGGACGGAATACAGGAGCGTGCGATCGATCCCCGGACGGATTACTATGATGTCGGACATCTGAATGCTTCAGGAGCGCGCCGGTGGACCGATTATGTGGGCGGCTATTGCCAGGAGGCGTTCGGTCTTGTCGACCACAGGGAGGATGCGTCGTACAGCAGCTGGTGGACGGATTATCAGGACTATATGAACTGGAAGCTGGATTCTATGAAGACCGCGCCGGAGCTCTACTCCTATATGACAGCGCTTTCTGATACGGACTTCAATTTTTACGTATGGGTGGAGGCTGAGACGGGGCTGGCTGAGAAGGAGTCCTTTTGGGACATGATGGAGAGCGCGGGCGCAGTCAGGCGCAGTCCCGATGACAGTGAGCCGTATTTCTGCCGGATCGATCACGGAACGGGGCAGGTACAGGACAACGCAGACGGGGCGGATGCGTCGCTGCAGGAGGCACAGTGGCGCATACAGGAGTGTGTGCAGTATGCAGAGGAATCGGCGGTTGTCCATATCTATGTGGAGGATAAACAGACGGGGGAGTTCCTTCAGGACATGCACTTCCGGTTTCCGTAAAAAGACATCTTTTTGACGATATTTTGTCTGTTCATGCAGCGAAGAACGGGGAAATACGTCTTTTCCAAGAAAAAAGACAAGAAGGAATTGTTGCACAGGAAAGTCAAAACAGGGGAACGGATCAAACGGATCCGTTCCCCTGTTTCCGGCTCTGTGAGAAGCTTTTATGTAGCAAGCCTGCAGTTTAGCCAAAGTATCTCTTTAACAGCCCCTCGAACGCCTTGCCGTGTCTCGCCTCGTCGCGAGCCATCTCGTGTACTGTGTCATGGATCGCATCCAGATTCGCCGCCTTTGCACGCTTTGCCAGATCCGTCTTTCCGGCGGTAGCGCCGTTCTCAGCGTCCACGCGCATCTCCAGGTTCTTCTTCGTGCTGTCTGTCACGACCTCGCCGAGCAGCTCCGCAAATTTTGCGGCGTGCTCCGCCTCCTCCCATGCAGCCTTCTCATAGTACAGACCGATCTCCGGATAACCCTCACGGTGCGCTACGCGCGCCATAGCCAGATACATGCCGACCTCGGAGCACTCGCCCTCGAAGTTCGCGCGCAGATCCTTGAGGATGTCCTCGCTCACGCCCTGCGCAACGCCGACCACATGCTCGGACGCCCAGACCTTCTCGCCCTCCTGGAGCTTGAACTTCTCAGCCGGAGCCTTGCAGACCGGACATGCCTCCGGAGCTGCGTCGCCCTCATACACATAACCACACACAGTACATACATACTTTGCCATAACAGTTCCTCTCCTTTTTTCGTACTCGCGCATCCCCCAAAAGACAGGGAAATTGCTGAAAATATCATAGCGAAAAGCGGGACACCTGTCAACAGATAAAATTTACGGAATCACAGCGGCATAACTGCAGAAAACGGTGCATATACATAGGGATAAGGAAAAATGGGAGTTTACATGCCAATGGCAGGAATGAAACGATTCGTCACCTATATATATGCTTATGAGGAAGGGAAAAAGGGAAGCAATATCGGATTTGCAAAGATCGAGATACGGGGGGAGGACTGCAGGGTAGAGGTTCATCTGCGCGGCGCCTATGTCGCCCAGGCGGTCTGTGAGGTCTATCTCTTCCGCGTGCGGGAGGGCAGGATGGAGGGCGTCCGCATCGGGGAGATACGGCTTGTGAACGGAAAAGGAGACGGCGTGGTCGTGGTGAAAGCCGCACATCTGGCGGGCACATCGCTTGGCATCGGTGACATGGAGGGTATCGTCCTGCTGGGAGGAGACGGACAAAACTTTTTGAGCCGTTGGAAGGAGGGGGCGCCCTTTACGGTCGACCGGGAGCATTTTTCCGAGTGGCGGCCGGAGGAAAAAGCAGCGGATCATACGGAGGGAGGAGCTCCGCAGCCGGAGAACATGGCGGTCTCTGCGCAGAAGGAGCAGCCTGCGCGGGAGAACGGTGCATCCGCGCAGAGCCGGAGGACCGAGCCGACGGCAGGGGAGCCCCTGCGGAAGCGGGAGGAAGCAGGAGTGGATATGGAGAACGTGCAGATGACGGAGCTTCCTGTGCGAAACATATTTCCCGCGTATGACTGGCAGATCGTCTGGGAAAAGCTGCGGGAGAACCGACCGGTCTTTATGCCTTTTGCGGACCGCACTGCGGCATGCGTTCAGATCGAGCTGAAGGATATCCGGGAGCTGCCGAGGCGGTACTGGTATCTTGGAAACAACAGCTTTTTGCTCCACGGCTTCTTCAATTATCAATATCTGGTGATCGGAAAGACAGGGGATGCGCGCTGGTTTTTAGGAGTTCCGGGGATTTATCAGAGCCAGGAACGGGTGATGGCGGCAATTTTCGGATTTCCGGAATTTATGCCGGCTGCAGCCGGAGAGACACCGTCGGGAGAGGAGCCGGTCAACCGTTTCGGCTGCTGGTATCGGTATATGGAAGAGTGAGAGGCGCCGGTTCGTCCCCGGCAAGGGGAGAGAGCGTGGAAAAGCGCAGATGATCCTCCCAGCGTCCGCGGATCAGGGTACAGTCGTGCTCTATACCCTCCTCCATGAAATCAAGCGATCGCAGCAGACGGATCGAGGGCGTGTTCTCCGGCATGACGCGGGCGATGACCTTGTGAAGACCGAGCTCATAAAATGCGATCTCCACTGCCTTTTGCACGGTTTCCCTTGCGTAACCCTGGCGCTGGAAGGCGGCGTCAAATTTATAGCCGATCTCGCAGCAGTGGTAGGGAGCTTTTTGCACGTTGTGCAGGCAGACCGTTCCCACGATCGTGTGCATATCATGAGGCAGAAACGCGTAGAAGCGGATGGATGTCAGCCGGGCAGCAAGCTTGAACTCAATTTTCAGGAGAGAGTGCTGATAGGAAGGGGTATAAAAATTTCCCGGACGAGTCGGCTCATAGCGCTCAAAGAGTTCCTGGTTCCGCAGCTGGAAGGAAAGCGCCTCACGGAAATACTCGGGAGGCAGTATTTTTAAGATCAGGCGATTGGTCTGATAGACCATGTTCATGCGAAGAACCTCCGTTTTTCCTATACAAATATGAAAAGCTCATGTAAAATAGGATTATTATAGTTCAATCATATAACAAATCGGGGAAGCTGTCTATGACACAGGATGAAAAATATATGAAGGAGGCGCTCCGGCAGGCGAGGAAGGCATATGCGCTGGAGGAGGTGCCGATCGGCTGCGTGATCGTGCAGCAGGGCAGGATTATAGCAAGAGGATATAACAGAAGAAATACGGAGGGGAACACGCTTGCCCATGCGGAGCTTGCTGCGATCAAAAGAGCGAGCAAGAGGACGGGGGACTGGCGGCTGGAGGACTGCACCATGTATGTGACGCTTGAACCCTGTCAGATGTGTGCGGGCGCGATCGTGCAGAGCCGCATGCAAAAGGTCGTCATCGGGAGCATGAATCCCAA
>CANRBT010000062.1 GCA_947628935.1 uncultured Roseburia sp.
CCGAACGTCTCCCGCACAAATGCGGCGGCGTCATAGCTCTTTGCCACCATGCCGTCAAGCTTTGCGCCCCGCAGCTCCTCCGCCAGACCGCGGTAGAAATCCGCCGTATGCGCCCGAAAGACTGCCGGCAGAATGTAGTACGCACGTTTTCCCCTCCGGCGAACGTCCCCGACGTCCTCCAGAAGTCTCCCCGGAAGCTCCCTTCTGGCATACAGGCTGCTGTCCAGGTAGATATCCGTCAGGGAGGCATGCTCCAGCGCCTCCGCAAGCTGGCAGCGCTCCTCCACAGATGCGATCAGGCATTCCTCCTCTGTCTTCGCGCAAACCTGCCGTTCACGGTCCGCTCTGCCTGCGGCGCTTTTTTCATCCCTCCGGTATGCGCCCGCCAAAGCGTCCGCAAGCGCCTGCAATGCATCGCGCCGCAGCGCATTGAGCGCCTGGACCGGGAGGAACGCATCCGCATCCATCGAAACGACCAGCTCCTCAAACAGGAACGGCGTGTTCCCTGTCTTTTGGATGCACTCCTCGACCTTTTTCCTCGACAGAGGCTGTGTCTTGGCGGACTGCACCATCGCTCCCTCCCGCCGGACGACGCATGCGCCGCAGCGCACCTCCATCCTGACAGGAGCATCTTTTTGGAGCGTCAGGATCCCCTTGATCTTTTCTTTGCTCTCTCCCCGGCAGGATGCATGCGCCTCCCCCTCCGCCTCCTTGGGATTCCGCTCATGGCTTGGCGTCCCGAAGGTGATCATGTCCGCCCCGTTCCTCTGAAAATAATAGCGGTCCGTAAACCCGCTGCGATTGCCGAGCGCGAGCAGGCGCTTTCGATCCTCGGCGGGCACCTCATAGCGCGCTGCGGCATAAGATAAAGCCTGCTCTCCCTCCCCGCGCTCCTCCGCCTCCGCCAGCAGCGCAAGATAACGGTCCACGTTGCGCCGGTAGACCTCCACGACGCCCGCCGCATATGCGGTCTGCTTCATCCTCCCCTCGATCTTCAGCGAGTTCACGCCGCTCTCCGCCAGAGCCGGGATGTCCGCGATGCCGCACAGATCCTTTGTGCTGAGCAGGTATTTGCCGGGTGTTTCGACCCTTTGCCGATTCCTGTCATACGCCTCATAGGGCAGACGGCATGGCTGCGCGCAGCGTCCCCGGTTTCCGCTCCTTCCTCCGATCATGCTGCTGAGGAGGCACTGCCCGGAATAACAGTAACAGAGCGCCCCATGCACAAAGGTCTCGATCTCAATGTCCACCCTCTCATGCATTCTTTTTATCTCCGCCAGGGACATCTCCCGCGCCGTCACGACGCGGTCGGCTCCCAGCGACTTGACGTACATCGCTCCCTCGCTGCCGGTAACGGTCATCTGTGTGCTCGCATGGATCGCCAGACCCGGGAACTCCCGCGCGACAAACGCCAGCGCCCCGATATCCTGCACGATCACGGCATCCAGCCCCTGCCGGTAAAAGGGGAGCAGAAAGGCGTACAGCTCCGAAAGCTCCTGCTCCTTCACGAGCGTATTGACCGTAAGATACACCCTTTTCCCGTGGATGTGCGCCTCATCCACGGCGGAAAGGATCTCCTTCTCCGTCAGATTGTCCGCGTATGCGCGCGCTCCGAAGCGACCGCCGCCCAGATAAACGGCATCCGCACCCGCCGCAAGGACCGCCAGAAACGTCTCGTAGGAGCCCGCGGGCGCCAGCAGTTCGATTGTTGTTCTTCTATCCGGCATGTTCCTCTGCGTCCTCCTGCGCCATTGAAAACGGGGACGAACCCCCGCCGTCCCCTTTGTCTTCACTGTCCCTTCTTTGCTTTCGCCGGAAGCTTGCCAAGAAGCGCCTCCTCCAGTCCTGCCTCCAGCTTTTCCTTGTTAAAGAGCAAGTCCTTATTCTCGGCTTCCAGCTTCCGGTTCTCCTCCGTGAGTCTGCGGTTATTCTCCTCCAGCTCCCTGCGGGATTCCTCGTCGCTCTCCGCTTTGATCTGACCGGAGATCAGATCGTGCTTGAGATCGTAGATCTCCTTATCCTTCTGCTCCATCTCCCCCTCCAGCTTCTCGACCATGCCGCGCGCCTTGAAATAATCGTCCGCGATGTTGAGCTGAAGCAGGGTCGCCTTCGTATCGCCGGGGAGACGCCGGAACGCTTCCGTGCCGTTGAACTCATTGATCTTGTTGTTGATGTAAGTGGCGACTCTCTGCAGATATTCTTCGCTTTCATACCCGCACAGGGTATATACCTTCCCGCCTATGATCACCTCGGCACTGGTCTTCTCCGCCATATGGACATCCTCCCTCATCGGTACGAGATCTATCTCTTCATCACAATATATAGTATATTATACTGTCACATGAGAGGAAAAGCAACTACTTCTTGAAAGAGTTTACAAGCCCGAAGTGCTGATAGGCGAGATCCGTGACGACGCGCCCCTTCGGCGTGCGGTTGAGGAACCCGTTCTTCACCAGATAGGGCTCATAGACGTCCTCGATCGTCCCGGCGTCCTCCCCGAGCGCCGCCGCGAGCGTGTCCAGTCCGACCGGACCTCCTGAAAATTTTTCCATCATCATGCGAAGGATGTTCCGGTCGTTCTGGTCGAGTCCCAGCTTATCGACCTCCAGGAGGTCCAGCGCGAACGACGCCACCTCCTTCGTGATCCTGCCGTCATACTTGACCTGCGCAAAGTCGCGGACGCGCTTTAAGAGCCGGTTGGCAAGACGCGGCGTCCCGCGCGAGCGGCGCGCCAGCTCATAGGCTCCCTCCTCCTCGATCTGCACGTCAAGCGCCCGCGCCGAGTGGAGGATGATCGTTTTCAGCTCGTCCACAGTATAAAATTCCAGATGATGCACGACCCCGAAGCGGTCGCGCAGCGGAGCGGACAAAAGCCCGGCGCGCGTCGTCGCTCCCACCAGCGTAAAGCGCGGCAGATCCAGCCGGATCGAGCGCGCCGTCGCCCCCTTCCCGATCATGATATCGATCGCATAGTCCTCCATCGCCGGGTAAAGGACCTCCTCGACCTGACGGTTGAGCCTGTGGATCTCATCGACAAAGAGCACATCCCCCTCCGAAAGGCTGCTCAGGATCGCCGCCATCTCTCCCGGTTTCCCGATCGCCGGACCCGAGGTGATCTTGATGTGCGTTCCCATCTCATTTGCGATGATCCCTGCCAGAGTCGTCTTCCCCAGCCCCGGCGGACCGTAGAACAGCACATGGTCCAGGGACTCCCCGCGCCCCTTCGCCGCCTCGATATAGACCTTCAGATTCTCCTTCGTCTTCTGCTGTCCGATATAGTCGTCCAGGGTCTGGGGGCGGAGACTCTTCTCGATCTTGAGATCCTCCTCCTGCACCTGGGTCGATATCACACGCTTTTCCATCCTATGTCCACGCCTTTCCGCATCCTGTCACGTCCTGCAACCTCCATTCAGGGCGGTTTCCTCCGCCCTAGAGAAACGCCATATGTTTCAGCGCCGCCTTCAGCATAGACTCTGCGTCGGCGTCCTCGTCCGCAGAGATCCCCTCCAGCGCCCGCAGCGCTTCGGAGGAAGAATAGCCAAGCGCCACAAGCGCTTCCATCGCCTCTTTTTTTGCCCCTCGCGCCCGCTCCTCCTGCTCCCCTCCTGCATGCGCGAGCTTCTGCTCGAAGGCATCCTCCAGAGAGACCTTATCCTTTAGCTCCAGGATCACGCGCTGCGCCGTCTTGCTGCCGATCCCGGGAGCCTTTGCGATCGCCTTGACGTCCTCCCCGAGGACCGCAAACCGCAGGTCGTCGGTCGTCATGACCGAGAGGATCGCAAGCGCACCCTTCGGTCCGATCCCGTTCACCCCGAGCAGCTGCTGAAAGACCCGCAGATCGTCCCTGGTCAGGAAGCCGTAGAGTACCATCGCGTCCTCGCGCACATTGAGATATGTATAGAGCTTGACCTCCCCGCCGACCGGGGGCAGACAGTCCAACGTCTGTCCCGTCGTATAGATCTGATAGCCCACGCCGCCCGCCTCCACGACGACCGCTTCCTCCGTCAGCTCCGCGAGCGTTCCCCTGATATATGCGTACATGCATCTCCACCTTCCTCTCCTCTGTCAGCGCAGACGACCGCCGAGCCGCAGGATCATCTCCTGCGCCGCCGCTCCGATCAAAAGCCCGGTCACTGCCCCTGCGACCAGCAGCACGGGCAGATAGTAGATGAGCTGATAGCTCTCCACCACGAACATGGCGACCAGGATCTGCCCGACATTGTGCGCAAGACCTCCGCAGACGCTCACAGGGAGCACGCCGAATCTGCCCGCGCGACGGACGAGCCACATCACCAAAAAGCTGAGCAGCCCTCCGGCAAGACTGTATAAAATGCTAAACAGGTTCCCAAACAGAAATCCCGCCAGCACGATACGCGCCGTCTGGACGGCAAGCGCCTCCCTCGTCCCTGCACAGTAGAGGAGAAAGACGACGACGAGGTTCGTCAGCCCGAGCTTTACGCCGGGTATGCCAAAACAGAACGGTATCAGCGATTCCACATAGCTGCAGACGAGCGCCAGCGCCAGAAAGACGCCCAGGTATGCCACTTTATTTCGCAACAGAATCCAACCCACTTTCCTCACTTCCCGTCACCCGCACCACCACCCGGTTCGGCAGGCAGACGATCGTCTCATTGTTCTTCGAGATCGCGCGCTGGTGCACGCACAGCTTGTCCGGGCAGTCCGCCTCCGTCATGTCCGCCCTGCCCTGAGAGATCACGAGCAGATTGGTCGTCCTGCCCTCCGACACGATCGGGATCTCCTGTTCCGTGTCCAGCTCATAGATCCCGTACACTTCCCCGTTTACCGTCACCTCGACCCGCGCCCCCGCCTGTCGCGGCAGCAGGAAAAAAAATCCCGCAGCCGCAAGCACCAGCAGAAAAAGCACGGAAAGGAAGATCACATCGTTTTTTTGGACCCGCCGTCCCGTTACCTCGCGATCCTCCCCATGTAATAAAATCCCTTGCATTCTAACAGCTCCACATCCACGATCTTTCCTATCAGCTCCGCTGTCCCCGGCAGATGCACGACGGCATTGTTGGATAACCGTCCCGTCACAAGCGCACCGTCCTGCTCGTTGATCTCCTCGATGAGCGCCGGACGCCGCTGTCCCTGCAGCGCCATTGCCCGTTCCGCGGCGCATGCCTGCACCTCCGCGAGCAGCCGGTCAAAGCGCTCCTTCATGACCGCAGGCGGCACCTGATCCTCCATCGAAGCCGCGGGCGTACCCGTGCGCCTGGAGTAGAGAAAGGTGAACGCGCTGTCAAAGCGGACCTTCCTCACCACGTCGAGCGTCTCCTCAAAATCCTCCTCCGTCTCGCCCGGAAATCCCACGATGATATCCGTCGTCAGCGCAATGTCCGGCATCGCGGCGCGGATCCGCTCCGCCAGCGCAAGGTAATGCTCCTTGTCGTAACGGCGGTTCATACGCTTTAGCATACGGCTGCTCCCGGACTGGAGCGGCAGATGCAGATGCCGGCAGATCTTTTTCGAGTCCCTCATCACGGAGATCAGCTCGTCCGAGAGATCCTTCGGATGGGAGGTCATAAAACGGATCCGCTGCAGCCCCTCGATCTGCTCCGCCCGACGCAAAAGCTCCGCAAAGGTCATCGGGTGTTCCAGGGTCTTTCCGTAGGAATTGACATTCTGCCCGAGCAGCATGATCTCCACGACGCCGTCCTCCGCCATCTCCTTCATCTCCCGCAGGATCTCCTCCGGCTCCCTGCTCCGCTCCCGCCCGCGCACATAGGGCACGATACAGTAGCTGCAGAAATTGTCGCAGCCGAACATGATGTTCACACAGGATTTAAAGCGATAGCTGCGATCCTGGGGCAGATCCTCGACGATCCGGTCCGCAGCCTCCCAGATATCGATCGTCATGCCCTCCGTCTCAAAGGTCGTCACGATCAGCTCCGCGAACCGGTAGAGGTTGTGCGTGCCGAACACCAGGTCGACAAACGGGTAGCTCTCTCTAATCCGCTCCGCCACGGACGGCTCCTGCATCATGCAGCCGCAGAGCCCCAGCAGCATATACGGGTTCTTTTTTTTCAGACGGCCGAGACCGCCCAGACGCCCATAGACCTTATTGTTCGCGTTCTCCCGCACGGTACAGGTGTTGTAGATCAGGAAATCGGCGTCCTCCGTGTCCGCTCCGACATACCCGATATACTCCAGGATGCCCCTCAGCTTTTCGGAATCCCTGGCGTTCATCTGGCAGCCGAACGTCTTGACGTAAAACGTCAGAGGCGCTCCCTTTTGCTCTGCGAGCTGCCTTACGTATTCTTTTGCGATATCCATAAAATAGTACTGGCGTTCCGGCTCGCTCTCCGGGATCCGCCGCTTATCGACAAGCCTCAGGTCAAACGTTCGTCTCATGATGCCTCCGGTCTCTCTTTTCTATCCTGGCTGCCTCATCCAGCCGTCGGCTACGGGCGCACCTGTCCGTTTCCGTAGATAATGTATTTCGTGCTGGTGAGCGCCTCCAGCCCCATCGGTCCGCGCGCATGCAGCTTTTGCGTGCTGATGCCGATCTCCGCGCCGAGACCGAACTCGTTGCCGTCCGAAAACCGCGTCGACGCATTGACATAGACGCACGCCGCATCGACCTCCTGCAAAAAGCGCTCCGCGTTCGTATAGCTCTCGGTAAGGATCGCCTCCGAATGCCCGGTATTGTAGCGGTTGATGTGCTCGATCGCCTCATCCAGGGAGGAGACCGTCTTCACGGAGATCTTGTAATCCAGATACTCCCTTCCCCAGTCCTCCTCGACCGCCGGCACCAGCAGCCCGCGCTTCGACACGCCGCTCTCCGCCGCCGCAAGGCTCCGCTCATCCGCATGCATCTCCACGTCCTTTTCCTCCAGCGCCGCGGCAAGCTTCGGCAGGAACGCATCCGCGATCTTCTCGTGGATGACGAGCGATTCGCAGGCATTGCACACGCCGATGCGCTGCGTCTTCGCATTGAGAATGATGCGGACCGCCATCTCGAGATCCGCTGTCTCATCCACAAAAATATGGCAGTTGCCTGTCCCCGTCTCGATGACCGGGACCGTCGCCTGCTCCACCACGGTGCGGATCAGCCCCGCGCCGCCGCGCGGGATCAGAACGTCCACATAGCCGTTCATCCGCATGAACGCCGCCGTCGTCTCCCGGTCCGTAGCCTCGATCAGCTGCACGGCATCCCGCGGCAGCCCGCAGGAGAGGAGCGCATCCTGCAGGCTCCTCACGATAGCGATATTAGAACAAAGCGCGTCGCTGCCGCCCTTCAATATCACGGCGTTTCCGGTCTTAAAGCACAGCGCAAAGGCATCCGCTGTCACATTCGGACGCGCCTCGTAGATCATGCCGACCACCCCGAGCGGCACGCGCTGTTTTCCGATCCTCAGCCCGTTCGGGCGCTGTTTCATGGACAAAACCTCCCCGATCGGATCGTCCAGCCTTGCCACCTCGCAGAGCCCCTCCGCCATCTGCCCGATCCGCGCATCGGTCAGCAGCAGACGGTCGAGCATCGCCTCCGGCATACGGTTCTCTTTTCCCCTTGCAATATCCTCCGCATTCGCCTCCAGGATCTTCGGCGCGTGTCCCTTTAGGGCTTCCGCTGCCGCATACAGCGCCTCATTCTTCCTTCCGGTCTCCAGACTGCCGATCCTGCGGCTCACTTCCTTTGCTCTTTGACAGATCTCTATCAGCTCCATCGTTCCCTCCCACATATCCAAAGCTGTTGTTCCGTACAGACGGCGTCCATCCGCACATCCGTCCGCAGCGTCGTCAGATGCTCTTCCATCTGATTCTCATAGGCGAGCCCCACGCGGTATAACTGCGGAAATCTCGCAAAATAGCGGTCATAGCAGCCCTTTCCGTACCCGTAACGATTCCCCTGCCGGTCAAACGCCACGCCCGGCACGAGCACGACCGCCTGCGTCTCCTCCACCCGCGGCGCATCCGCCACGGGCTCCATGATCTGATAGGCGCCGCGCGCGACCTCGGAGAGCGATGCGACCCGGTAAAAATGCATCACAGAGGACGATCCCGGCTCCATGCGCGGCAGCGCCACCTGCTTTCCGTCCGAGAGCGCCCGCGCGAGAAGGCTCCGGCAGTCGACCTCCTGCCCCAGCGGGTAATAGCCATAAAGGATCCGGCACTCTGCGTACCACGGCGCGCTCCAAAGCCGCTCACAGATGCGCCCGCTCCCGTCCCTGACCTGTTCCTCCGTCATCTCCCGGCGCAGCCTCCGATGCCGCGCCCGCACGTCCTCGCGCTCCCTCACCCGATCGTCTCCAGGATAAAATCCTCGATGCGGAAGGAGTCCCTTTTCCCTGCCTGAAAGATCGTCCCGCGGAAGCTGTCCTCGAAAATGTGGTGCAGGATGCACACGTCCGCACCGTTTGCGATGATCATGTCGGCGCCCGATAACGTCGCGATCTTCGCCGCCGTCATCTTTGTGGACATGCCGCCGGTCCCCACGTCGCTTCCCGTCGAGCTCTTTGCCATCTCATAGATCGAGGCGTCCATCTCCTCCACGACCTCGATCAGTCTGGCGTCCGGGTTGTCGTGCGGGTCGTCGGTAAACAGCCCGTCGATATCCGAGAGCAGGATCAGAAGATCCGCTCCGACGAGCGAGGTCACGATCGCCGAGAGCGTATCGTTGTCTCCAAACTGCATCTCGTAGGTGGACACAGTGTCGTTCTCGTTGACAATGGGGATCGCGCCGAGCCGGAACAGCTCGTCGAACGTATGGCGCGCATTCTCGCGCGACACGGGATTCACCATCGTGTTTTTCGTCATCAAAACCTGTCCCGCCACCTGATTGTACTCCGCAAACAGCTTCTGGTAGATCATCATCAGCCGCGCCTGTCCGATCGCCGCGCATGCCTGCTTGACGGAAATGTCCTGCGGGCGCTCCTCGATCCCGAGCGTCTGCCTCCCCACGGCGATCGCCCCGGAGCTCACGAGGCACACATCCATGCCGCGGTTGCGGATATTGCAGAGCTCCCGCACCAGATGATCCAGCTTGGTAAAGTTCAGCTTGCCGGACTCTGCATACTGCAGGGAGGAGGATCCGATCTTGACGACGACCCTCTTTTTTTTCTGAAATGCAAATTGATTCTGTTCCATTGGTTGATCCATCCCGCCTTTTTTTACTCCCGCCAAAGCGGAAGGTAGTTTTCGCGTATGCTATAACTCTATCACATCTTACGGCAAATGGCAAAATGATTCTGCCGTCTTTTGGATTTTCATTGTGCCGGCGTCCTTTTTGTGATACATTTTTATTCGGAACCATCAACCAGATCATAAGATAAGGAAATGCCATGAAAAAGCTCTCTCTGCTGCTCTCCGTCCTTCTGCTGCTCGGCGCGGCGTGCTCCGGCTGTACCCGTCCGTCCGAAGATGCGGTCAGCAGATCCGGTTTTTATTTTAATACGGTCATCACCGTCACGCTCTACGAGCACGGCTCCGAGGAGCTGCTGGACGGCTGCTTTTCCCTCGCCGATCGGTACGAGGGCTATTTTTCCGCCACCGTGCCAGACAGCGACATCGCCAGGATCAACGCTGCGGACGGCGCGCCCGTCGCCGTGCACGACGAGACGATCGAGCTGCTGAAGCTCGGCATCTCCTACGGGGAGCTCTCCGACGGCGCGTTCGACATCACGCTGGGCGCGCTCTCCGATCTCTGGGATATCCCGACCAAGGCTCTGCTCGATGAGACGGACGCCTCCATGATCCCCTCCGGCGAGGAGATCCGGCAGGCGTGCGCCACAGTCGATTACCGCGGCATCCGTATCGACGGAAACGAGGTGTCTCTCGACAACCCGGATGCGGCGATCGACCTCGGCGGCATCGCCAAGGGCTACATCGCGGACCGCATGAAGGAATATCTGAACGAAAACGGCGTGACGAGCGGTCTCATCAACCTGGGGGGCAACGTTCTCACACTCGGCGAAAAAAAAGACGGAGCCCCCTACCGCATCGGCATCCAGCGGCCGTTCTCCGAGGACGGCTCCGTGATCGCCACTGTGGATGTGACGGACGAGACGGTCGTCTCCTCCGGCGTCTATGAGCGCTGCTTCACTGTGGACGGCACGCTCTATCACCATATCTTAAACCTCGACACAGGCTATCCCTACGACAACGGACTGCTCGGCGTCACCGTCATCACGTCGTCCTCCGCAGACGCCGACGCTCTGTCAACCATCTGCTTTTCTCTGGGGCTGGAGGACGGAATGAAGCTCGTAGAGGGACTTCCCGACACAGAGGCGATCTTTATCACGGACGACTATGAGCTGCACATGAGCTCCGGCATGGGAAGCAGGATCCCCTGTCAGACCTTCTGACCGATCACACTGAACTTCCCGTCCTATGAAAAAGACCCCGGGAAGATTCCCGGAGTCTTTTCCGTCGTTGTTTTCTGTCAGAATACGCTGCCCTCTTTATAAAATGATCTTCTTCGGGCACTTCTGCGCGCAGATGCCGCAGCCGACACACTTTTCCTGATCGATGTATGCGATATTGTCCTCGACATGGATCGCATCCTTCGGACAGTTCTTCTCGCACAGGTGGCACGCGATACAGCCGACGGAGCATGCCTTCATGACATCCTTTCCCTTATCCTTGGAGCTGCACTGTACGATATGCTTCGCCTCATACGGCACGAGCTCGATCAGATGCTTCGGACACGCCGCCACACACTTGCCGCACGCCTTGCATGCTTCCTTGTCCACAAGGGCGATGCCGTCCACAATATGGATCGCGTCGAACGGACACGCCTTGACGCAGGAGCCGTAGCCCAGGCATCCATAGTTACAGGATTTCGGACCGCCGTTCGGCACGAACGCCATGGCGCCGCAGTCCTCGTTTCCGGAGTACTCGTAATCCCTGCCCGCCTTCTCACAGGTGCCTGCGCACTTGACGAACGCCACCTGGCGAGCGCCCTCCTCGGCAGCGACACCCATGATCTCGCCGACCTTCGCCGCGACCGGCGCGCCGCCGACCGGACACTGATTCACAGGCGCCTCGCCCTTGACAATGGCAGCCGCAAGACCGGAACAGCCGGCATATCCGCAACCGCCACAGTTATTTCCCGGAAGCACCTCCAGAATGGCGGTCTCTCTCTCGTCCACCTCTACCTTGAA
>CANRBT010000063.1 GCA_947628935.1 uncultured Roseburia sp.
GTTCTTTTTTTCAGGTCAACAGACGCTCCAGGCTTTCCACGCCCGCCGTAAGCTGCGTCTGCTCCAGACTTGCGAACACGCCTTCGTCCGCGCTCTTCGCGAACGCCGGATCCAGCGGGAGCTTCCCGAATACCGGGACACCGAGCTCTCCGGCAACCTCGTCGATATGGCTCTCGCCGAACAGCCGGATCTCCTTTCCGCAGTCCGGGCATTTCAGGTAACTGAAATTCTCCACAACGCCAAGTACAGGAATGTGCATCATCTCCGCCATGTTGTACGCTTTTTTCACGATCATCTGAACAAGCTCCTGCGGCGATGTCACGACCACGATCCCGTCCACAGGCAGCGACTGAAAGACGGTCAGCGGCACATCCCCGGTTCCCGGCGGCATATCGACAAAGAGATAGTCCAGATCGCCCCACACAGTCTCGCTCCAGAACTGCTTCACAACGCCCGCAATGACCGGTCCCCGCCAGATGACCGGAGCCTCCTCGTCGTCGAGCAGGAGATTGATCGACATCACCTTCATGCCCTCCGCCGTCTCCATCGGCTCCATCCCGATCTCCGTGCCGAACACCTGACCGTGCAGACCAAACATTTTGGGAATGGACGGTCCCGTGATATCCGCGTCCATAATACCGACGGTATGCCCTGCACGCTGCATCGCACACGCCAGCGACGCTGTGACAAACGATTTTCCTACGCCGCCCTTCCCGCTGACGACTCCTATGACCTTTTTAATGTTGGAAGCCGCATTCATCGGCTCCTTTGCAATACCGCCGCCCTCTCTGCTGGGGCAGCCCTCACAGCTCTCCTTGCTGCAGCCTTCCGCGCTGCTGCAATTTCCGTTTTCCGGCATAATGATACCTCCCCCTCTGTTTCACTGTTTTTTCAGGAATATCCTATGCAGTATAGCACTTGTCCTTCTCTCTGGCAAGTCCGCATTTCCTTTTCCATCCTCCGCTCAGATACCGTCCCACAAAACAGCACACACGGAAGACCCAATCGATCACCATGGCGATCCACACACCGACTGCCATCAAGCCCATATGCACGCCGATCACATAGCTGAACCCGATACGGAACGTCACCATTGAGAAAACAGCGACGACCATCGTGTATTTCACGTCGTTGCAGGCACGCAACATATTGGGCAGCACAAAGGACGCCGGCCAGAGAAAGATCGCCATTCCGTTGTGTATCATGACAAGGAGATAGGAAAGCTCCGTCGTCTCCTCGCTCAATCCGTATAAGCGCAGGATCCAGGGCAGCGACAACAGAATCATGCTGTTGATGATGGCGGTAAAAAGATAGGTCCGGCCGAGCAGCCATTTCGTATAGTAACGCACCTGCTTTTCATCCCTCGCTCCCACACAGCGCCCGATCACAGTGATCATCGCAAGGCTCATCGCCTGCCCGACAATACAACCCAGGCTGTCCAGGCTGTTGGCGACGCCGTTCGCCGCGATCTGTGCGGTCCCGAAGCCGGCGATAATGCTCACGACAAGCACACGTCCCAGCTGGAACAGTCCGTTTTCGATTCCGCTGGGAATCCCGATGAACAATATCTTTTTTACGACCTCCCACTCAAAACGGAAACGCTCCCGCTGCAGGCAGATGACATTTTCCGGGTTGCGGAGCAAAACGCAGAGCACTACGCCCGCAACGCCGCGGGAAATGAGGGAGGGGATGGCGACGCCTGCAACGCCCATATGCAGCGCGTAGATACAGAGCCCGTTTCCGGCGATATTGATGATATTCATCAGGATGGAGACTTTCAGGGTGATCTGTGAATTTCCCATAGAGCGGAACAGCGCCGCGCCTGCGTTATACACAGCGAGAAGCGGAAAGGAAACCGCCGAGATCGCCAGATAGATGACGGCGTTGCGCATCACATCCTCCTCAATGCTCCCAAAAAACAGCCGCAGGATCGGGCGATTGCACAGAATGATCAGGGTGGAGACCACGATCGTGATAGCCCCTGCCGTGTAGAGAAGCTGCTTTGCCGAACGGCATGCCTCCTCCCGTTTTCCCGCCCCGAGATACTGGGACGTCACGACCGCACCGCCGGTCGAGAGCGCCGCAAGCACGCTGATCACCAGATTGTTGAACATATCCACCAGCGACACACCAGATACCGCCGCCTCACCGACAGAGGATATCATCATCGTGTCCGCCATCCCGACCGTGATCGCCAACGTCTGCTCAAAAATAAGCGGCACGATCAGCTTTTTCAGATCCTGCTTTTGAAACAACATTTCCATCTCTGCTCCTTGCGCAAAAATCGTGCAGCACAGAAACCTCCCTGTGCTGCACGATCCCATCTGCTTTCTTTTTGATGTTGATACTGCGCTCCTATTTTACTTCCGCCTTTAACGCAGCGGTCAGAGCCGGAACGATCTTGTTCAGATCGCCTACCAGACCGTAATCCGCCACATCAAAGATCGGCGCATCCTCGTCCTTGTTGATCGCCACGATCAGGTCGGAATCCTCCATGCCAGCCACATGCTGGATCGCACCGGAAATACCGATCGCAAAATAGATCTGCGGACGTACCGTCTTTCCGGTCTGACCTACCTGAAGGTCTACCGGCTGCCAGCCGTTCTCGACCACGGCGCGGGAGCAACTCACCGTACCGCCAAGCACCTCTGCCAGATCCTCCAGCAGCTTGAAGTTCTCCTTGGAACCGACACCGCGACCCCCAGATACCAGAATCTTTGCATCCATGATGTTCGCCGTGTTCTTGACTGCCTTGACGACATTCAGGATCTCCACATAACGGTTATCCGGCGTAAAGCCCGGATTGAACTCAATGACGTTTGCCTTTGCGCCTGCGATCGGAGCGATCTTCTGCATCACGCCCGGACGCACGGTCGCCATCTGCGGGCGGTTGTACGGGCACGCGATCGTAGCGATCGTATTGCCGCCGAACGCCGGACGGGTCATGAGAAGCTGGTTGTGCAGCTGCTCCTCACCCTCTTTTGCGACCAGCGGGAAATCGCCGATCTCAAGTACGGTACAGTCAGCGGTAAGACCTGTTTTGACACGCGCAGATACCGTCGGTCCAAGATCACGACCGATCGCGGTCGCGCCGACCAGCATGATCTCCGGCTTATACTCGTTGATCACGGAAGCCAGTGCATGTGCATACGGCTCGGTACGATAATCCTTCAGCTCCGGATCATCGACCACGATGACCTTATCTGCACCGTACTCTGCAAGCTTATCCGCAAGCCCCTTCACGCCGGATCCGATCAATACCGCCGTCACATCTGTGTTCAGATCCTTTGCGAGATCCTTTCCTTTTCCGAGCAGCTCAAATGCAACGCCGTCCAGGACGTTATCGACCTGCTGTGCAAAGACAAATACTCCCTTAAATTCTTCTAAACCCATTTTATTCACCACTTTTCCTTCTATTTTGTTAGATAATGTGTTTCTCTTTGAACTTGCCCATCAGGTATGCGACCGACTCCTCGGTATCAAGCACGACCTTCTCGCCCGCGCCCTTGCGCACCTTGTCGGATGCCTTTGCGATCTTGGTCGGAGAACCCTTCAGACCGAGATCCGAATCGTCCACGTCCTTCAGATCCGCCCTGCCCCAGACCGTCACCTCTTTGTCATAGGCGTCAAAGATCCCGCCCGGCATCATATAGCGCGGCTGATTCAGCTCGGAAAGCGCTGTGATCAGACACGGCATCTTTACCTTCAGCTCATGATACCTGTCCTCATACTGACGCTGCACGATCACAGAGTCGCCCTCAACCTTGATATCCTGTGCATAGGAGATCACAGGCAGCTTCAAATGCTCTGCGATCTGCGGTCCTACCTGTGCGGTATCACCGTCGATCGCCTGCCGTCCTGTGATGATCAGATCATACTCCAGATTGCGGATCGCACCCGCGATCGTCGTGGAGGTCGCCCAGGTATCCGCACCGCCCAGCACGCGGTCCGTCACAAGGATGCCCTTGTCCGCACCCATCGCCAATGCCTCGCGAAGCACCTCGTCCGCCTTCGGAAGTCCCATCGTAATAACTGTGACCTCTGCTCCATACTGCTCCTTCAGCCGCAACGCCGCCTCAAGTCCTGCCTTATCATCCGGATTCATGATGGTGAGCATCGCCGCTCTGTCCAATGTACCGTCCGGGTTGAACTTTACGCCGCCCTTGGTGTCCGGTACCTGTTTTACACATACTACTATCTTCACGGTATTGTCACTCCTTATTCTATATTTTTGACACGGAGCCCTTCTGCCGCCCCGCCAGACCTCACATCAGGAAATCTGATTATTTCAACAGTGCGCCAGAGATGACCATGCGCTGTACCTCGCTGGTTCCCTCATAGATCTCCGTGATCTTTGCATCGCGCATCATGCGCTCCACGTCGTACTCACGGATGTAGCCATAGCCGCCGAAGAGCTGAACGACCTCGGTCGTCACAGCCATCGCAGTCTCCGCTGCGAACAGCTTCGCCTTTGCCGCCTCAACAGAGTATACCTTCTGATTTGCCTTTGCCATCGCCGCCTTGTAGACCAGAAGCTGCGCAGCCTCCACTCTCGTCGCCATATCCGCCAGCTTGAACTGCGTGTTCTGCTGCTGCGCGATCGTGCGGCCGAACTGCTTTCTCTCCTTCGTGTAGGCGACTGCCCTGTCAAGCGCACCCTCCGCGATGCCGAGCGCCTGCGCCGCAATACCGATACGTCCGCCATCCAGCGTATGCATTGCGATCGGGAAGCCCTTGCCCTCCGTACCCAGGAGGTTCTCCTTCGGGATCCTGCAGTCCTCAAAGATCAGCTCATAGGTAGAGGATCCGCGGATGCCCATCTTCTTTTCCTTCGTTCCGAAGGAGAAGCCCGGAGCTCCCTTGTCTACGATAAATGCGGAGAAGTTCTTCTTCTTGCGTCCTCTCTTGTCCTCCGTCACGCTCGTGATGGCGATGACAATATAGACATCTGCGACCTTGCCGTTCGTGATAAAGCACTTGGAGCCGTTCAGCACCCACTCGTCGCCGTCCAAGACCGCCTTTGTCTGTGCGCCCTGCGCGTCGGTTCCTGCGCCCGGCTCCGTCAGCGCGAACGCACCGATCTTCTCGCCGGTCGCAAGCGCCTTCACATACTTCTGCTTCTGCTCCTCGGTACCATAGGTCATGATCGGGTCGATGCAGAGGGATGTGTGTGCCGACACGATAACGCCTGTCGTCGCGCAGACCTTGGAAAGCTCCTCCACGCACATCACATATGTAAGCGGATCACAGCCCTGCCCGCCGTACTCCTTCGGCACAGGAATGCCCATGAAGCCGAGCTTCTGCATTTTCTTGACGGTCTCCATCGGGAACTCCTCTGTCTCATCCACTTCCTGAGCCAGAGGCTTTACCTCGTTCTCGGCAAATTCCCGGAACAGGGAACGCGCCATCTCATGCTTTTTATCTAAAGAAAAATCCATGATTTCTATTCCTCCATGTCTAAATATTTACACAATCACTGCTTTGGGATCGCGCCCTGACTACTGCGCGTCGATCGGAGTCTTGGTGCGGTCCGCATTGTAAATGTAGAAGCCCTTTCCGCTCTTGACGCCGAGATTGCCGCCGCGTACCATCTTGCGGATCAGCGGGCATGCGCGGTATTTGCTGTCCCCCGTCTCGTTATAGAGCACATCCATGATGGCAAGGCAGATGTCCAGCCCAATGAAATCCCCCAGCTCCAACGGTCCCATCGGATGGTTCGCACCGAGCTTCATCGCTGTGTCGATGCCTGCGATATCCGAAACGCCCTCCATCTTGATGAATGCCGCCTCGTTGATCATCGGGATCAGGATGCGGTTTACGACAAAGCCCGCCGCCTCGTTGACCTGTACCGGCGTCTTGCCGATCTCCTCGGAGATCTTCTTGATCGCCTCGACCGTCTCTGCAGGGGTATTGACGCCCGCGATCACCTCGATCAGCTTCATGCGATCCGCCGGATTAAAGAAGTGCATGCCGATCATCGGACGGCTCAGTCCGTTACCGATCTCCGTGATGGAAAGGCTGGACGTATTGGAAGCGAAAATGCACTCCGGCTTCGCGATCTTGTCTAACTCGGAAAAAGTGGTCTTCTTGACCTCCATGTTCTCAAAAGCAGCCTCCACGATCAGATCGCAGTCCGCGCAAAGGTTTTCCTTTAAGCCCGGCGTGATCTTTGCGAGAATGCCGTCCACAGCCTCCTGGGTCATCTTGCCCTTCTCCACCAGTCTTGCATAGCCCTTCTCGATCTTTGCCTTGCCGTTGTCCGCCCACTCCTGCTTGATATCGCAGAGCGCGACCTCATATCCGTCCACCTGGGCAAATGCCTTCGCAATGCCCTGTCCCATAGTCCCAGCGCCGATAACTCCAACTTTCATGTCTGTTCCTCCTAAACTAAAATTTCTTGGACACTTGATCCTAAATACCTGAACACACGCTAAGGGAACGGGACGCCGCGCTCACGCGGCATCCGTTCCCTCTCATGCGCCTTTTACCGTCAGTCTCTCTCTACAATGGTGGAGCAGCCCATGCCACCGCCGATGCACAGGGTCGCAAGACCTCTCTTCGCATCTCTCTTCTGCATCTCATACAACAGCGTGACAAGGATGCGGCAGCCCGATGCGCCGACCGGATGTCCGAGTGCGATCGCACCGCCGTTGACGTTCACCTTCGACATATCGAACTTCAGATCTCTCGCAACTGCGACGGACTGCGCCGCGAATGCCTCGTTCGCCTCGATCAGATCCATATCGTCGATCGTGAGTCCCGTCTTTGCCAGCACCTTTCTGGTGGAAGCGACCGGACCGACACCCATGATCTCCGGCTCCACGCCGCCAAGCGCGCCCGCAACCCAGGTAGCCATCGGCTTCACGCCGAGTTCCTTCGCCTTCTCCTCGCTCATCACGACGATCGCAGCGGCGCCGTCGTTGATACCGGATGCATTGCCGGCGGTAACAAGTCCGCCCTCCTTGCCGGAGCAGCACTTTAACTTTGCAAGCGTCTCGACCGTCGTACCCGGACGCGGTCCCTCGTCCGTCACGAAGTCCACGGTCTCCTTCTTTACCTTCACAGGAACCGGAACGATCTCATCCTTAAACTTACCCTCAGCGATCGCCTTCTCACACTTCTGCTGGCTGTTCGCGGAGAACTCGTCCAACTCCTCCCGCGTAATGCCGTACTTGTCACACACGTTCTCAGCCGTGATCATCATGTGATAGTGGTTGAACGCATCGGTCAGCGCATCGTTCACCATCGTATCAATGATCGTCGCGTTGTTCATACGATATCCGAAACGAGCCTTTGTCATGGCATACGGCGCCATGGACATGTTCTCCATACCGCCTGCGACGACGATATCCGCCTGTCCGGCAAGGATCATCGTAGCCGCCTCATTGACACACTTCAGACCGGAACCGCACACGACATTCAGCGTCACAGCCGGCACTTCGATCGGAAGTCCCGCCTTGATGGAAGCCTGGCGCGCAACGTTCTGTCCCTGTGCCGCCTGGATGACACAGCCCATCAGGACCTCATCCACCTGATCCGGCTTGACGCCCGCGCGGTTCAGCGCCTCTTTGATCACGATCGCGCCCAGATCCGCCGCCGGAGTGTTGCTCAATGCGCCGCCCATCTTGCCGATCGCGGTACGGCATGCACCTGCTAATACTACTTTGTTTGCCATTTTCTCGTCTCCTTCTCTAAAATTTGAAATTTGCCGAAAAATGCTGTTAATTTTTTAACAATCTTTTGGTAAAAAAATAAAAACTATCGGCATTTTTACCAGCTTTCCAGTACTTTTTTATGCTACCATATTTCCCATCCCTTTGCAATCCTTTTCTGAAAGTTTCATTTCCGCGATTTTTCTCAATGTCCGCGCCATTTTCCCGTCTTTGTTAATAATTTATCATGTGAATCCCTTTCCTGCACAAAAAAAAGAGCGATTTTTGTGCACATTTGCCAAAACCGCTCTTTTTTTGCTAGTAAAACACATGGTTCCCGATCACCATGCCCTGAATGATACCGTTGTTGCGCCGGAAGTAGAGGCAGTTGTTCGTGACGTTGCCGTTCAGCACCTCCTGCGCAGCCTGCAGACAGGCAGCGTCGACGCCCGCCTCCAGCCGGTAGGCAAGCCGGCCGCTCGCCACAGGGGAAAACTGTCCGCTCTGATAGATCACGCCCGAGATCGTGTTCGGGAAATAGGAGCTCCTGACGCGGTTGAGCACCACGCTGCCGACCGCAAGCTTTCCCTCGTAGGGCTCGCCTTCCGACTCGCACTGGATGATGGCGCCCAGCAGATAAGCGTCGCTGTCTGTCGGCACATAGACGACCGATGAGGTGTCCTCCTGCTCCTGCGCCTGGATCGCCGCGAGCCGTGCGGCATCCTCCCTTGCCTTCTGGAGCTCGAGCTGACGCTCGTACTCCTCCATCCGGGCAATCTTCTGCTCTAGCTCCTCCACATTTCCCTGGGCGTCGGCAAGCTTTTGTCCGACCTGGTCCAGATCGTTCTGCGTGTTCCTGATCAGGCTGTCTACGGACGCCTTCTTCTCCTCCATATCCTGCTGCATGGCGACCAGCTCGTCCCGGTCGCCCTCGAGCGTCCGCTTCTGCTCCTCGATATCCTCCTGCAACGCCTGATACCTTGTGAGCATCTGTCTGTCATAGCTGTTGATCTGGGCGATGTACTCCGTCCGATTTAAAAACTCCGTGATCGAGGAGGATTCCAAAAGCATCTGCCAGGTTGACACGCTGCTGTTCTCATACATGAACTGGATGCGCAGCTTCATATCCTCGTACTGCTGCGCGCACTGCGCCTCCGCGGCAGCGAGATCCTCCTCCGCAACGGCGATATCAGACTCCTTGTCCGCGATCTGCGTCTCCAGCCCGTTGATCTTCGACACGATCTCGGAAAGCTGTCCGTTGAGCGAGCTGAGGTCGCCCTCCAGATTCTTCCGCTGATTTGAGAAATCATCCACCTCATCCTCGGCAGCATCCTTCTGATCCTGTAGCGCATCGATCTGATTCTTCGTATCGTCAATGCTATCCTGCGTCGTCGCGTAGGCGGTCGTCCCCGAGAGAAGAACCGCCGCCAGCGCCGCCGCGATCAGCCTCCGGGCGGACATTTTTCCAAAACCGCCGCTTTTCCATAGTGACCTTATCATAAATCCCTCATGTTCATCCGATAAAATATAGAGTATAATACGTTATGACCATTAAAAACTTCTACAGATCATCATAGCAGATTGGCGCAAAGCTTTCAACCTGATATGAACGCAGAAAACGGAGGATCTCTATGCAATTTTTCAAAACCGCGGACCTGAAGCCGGGCATGCGTCTGGCAAAACCGATCTACAACAAATCCGGTGTGCTACTCTACGAGCGCGATACCAAGCTGACCGTCCAGGGCATCAACAGCATCGAAAACTTCGGGCTCATCGGCATCTTCGTTCTGGAGCCCGCCGAGCCCGTACCGCCCTTGTCCCAGGAGGATCTGGAGTTCGAGCAGTTCCAGACCATCTACATGTTCCGGCTGAAGGAAAACATGGATAAGCTCATGGAAAATCAGGTTCCCGACACTCTGACGGCTCTCACGAAGGACATCTACACACGCTACGGCGTGCTCGACCACAAGCTGAACTTCACGCAAAACCTCAGAAGCTCCGCAGATTTTGTCTATAAGCACTCCATAAGCGCAGCCATTTTGTGTGCGTTGATCGCCAATCAGATGCGCCTGGCGCCCGCTGACGCGACCGCCCTGATCACGGCGGCGCTCATGTATGACTTCGGCTATCTGTATGTGCCGCAGATCGTGCTCGACAAGGGGGAGGAGCTCTCCGAGAGCGACCGCAGCTTCATACAGATGAACCTCGAACGCGGCTATGAAGCGATCCGCCCCCGCTATGACGAATGCGAGCTGCCGAAAAACTCTCTGGAGATCATCCAGCAGATCATTTTCCGCAACAGCGAAAACTTAAAGATCAAGGAGCCCTCGGAGATCGTCCGGCTTCTGACCGACATTCTGATCGTCGCCGACCGCTTTGACCGTCTGACCGCCATGAACATCAACAAGTCTCCGATGTCCGAGGTCGCCGCGATGGGATATCTGCGCAAGCATATCCGCTCCTACAACCCGCTGGTCATCGGGGCGCTGGCGGAATGCATCCACATCCTGCCGACCGGCTCCTGCGTAGACCTGTCAGACGGGGAAAAGGCTCTCGTTCTGGTAGAGAATGCCGCGGACTTCATCCACCCGATGGTATTAAAGTTCTCCAACAATATGATCTACGACCTGAGCGATCCCATTCTCGGCGACTCCCTGCGCGTGCTGGATATCATGAAGACGATGGATAACCGCATCGCCATCGACGAGGAAACGCTCAAGCATTTTTCCGCAGACCGTTACATCCAGGAGACGACCGCACGGTTCCGCAAGCGCAAGCTTGCCGCTGCGCAGCGCAACCAGCAGCTTTTGCAGCAGCAGACCATAGACACGATGCAGGACGGCGGCGCGTCGTCGCCCGTCGTGCCGCCCGAGGTCAAGGCTCCCGTCAAGACCCCAGACGCCGGTCCCGCTCCCAAAAAGACCGTCAAAAAGAAGATGAAGCTGTTATGACCCTGTCACGGTCTGCTGTCCGCCAGGCACAGCAGGGCTCCCGCGGCAAACGGATATACCCACGCCGCCAGGATCGGATAACAGACATCCCACCATCCGACCGTCCCCCCGCCAAGAAACGCCGCCAGCAGATGCGCCGCCCATCCGGCTGCTGCCGGGACCGCCAGAAAGCGTCCCAGCGCCGCCAGCGGTAGCAGACGCACGGCGCGCCTGTCGACCGGGAGGTAACGCAGCTTTTCCGCAACCCTTTTGAGCTTCCCGTC
>CANRBT010000064.1 GCA_947628935.1 uncultured Roseburia sp.
ACGGACATAGTGTGCTATAGTAGATGGGCGATGGAAGTTAGGTCTTTTTTTTATGCTCTTTTTTAGCATGACAAAAAGACGAAAAGAATTTTAATGGAGGTGGAAGTTGTGCGCACGAAAATCACATTGGCATGTACGGAGTGCAAGAACCGTAACTACAACATGACCAAGGACAAGAAAGCTCATCCGGACAGAATGGAGACGAAGAAGTACTGCCGTTTCTGCAGGACGCATACGTTACACAAGGAAACCAAGTAACCGGCGCAGAACCATTCGGTATGCGAAGCAAAAAAGGAGTGAGAGCATGGGTGAGACCGAGAACAAAGCTCAAAAGGTGAGCTTTTTTACGGGCCTTTCGGCTGAATTCAAGAAGATCATTTGGCCGGATCAAAAATCACTTGCAAGACAGACGACGGCTGTGGTCGCCGTTTCCGTGGTGCTGGGTCTTGTGATCGCGCTTATGGATTATCTGATCCAATATGGCGTGGATTTCCTGATCGGTTTCAGTTTTTAATGGAGGCGTAGTGATTTATGGCAGAGGCACATTGGTATGTGGTTCATACCTATTCAGGGTATGAGAATAAGGTGAAGGCGAACATTGACAAGACGATCGAGAACCGGCATCTGGAGGATCAGATTTTGGAGGTTCGGGTTCCGATGCAGGAAGTGGTCGAGATGAAAAATGGCGCCAAAAAATCCGTATCGAAGAAAATGTTTCCGGGGTATGTGCTCATCAATATGATCATGAATGACGATACCTGGTACGTTGTCAGAAATACCCGTGGTGTGACCGGATTTGTCGGTCCGGGATCGAAGCCGGTACCACTTACCGATATGGAAATGAGACCGTTGGGAATCAAGACGGAGAACGTGGAGGTCGACTTTGCGGAAGGGGATTCGGTCGTGGTGACCGGAGGCGTCTGGAAAGATACCGTCGGGGTGATCCAGTCCATGAACCAGAGCAAGCAGAGCGTGACGATCAACGTTGAGCTGTTCGGCCGCGAAACGCCGGTAGAGATAAGTTTCGCAGATGTAAGGCTTAGTAAGTAATAAGGAAGTAAAGGAGGCAATTCCAAATGGCAAAGAAAGTAGAAGGATATATCAAATTGCAGATCCCGGCTGGCAAGGCAACGCCGGCTCCTCCCGTTGGACCGGCGCTTGGACAGCATGGCGTGAACATTGTGGAGTTCACAAAGCAGTTCAATGCAAAGACGGCTGACCAGGGAGACCTGATCATTCCGGTCGTGATCACAGTGTACACAGACAGGAGCTTCAGCTTCGTGACCAAGACTCCGCCGGCTCCCGTGCTGATCAAGAAGGCCTGCAATATCAAGTCCGGTTCCGCGCAGCCGAATAAGGAAAAGGTGGCGACCATTTCCAAGGCAAAGATCCAGGAGATCGCGGAGCTGAAGATGCCGGATCTGAATGCGGCATCCCTTGAGGCTGCCATGAGCATGATCGCGGGAACCGCGAGAAGCATGGGCGTGCAGGTCGAGGAGTAAGCGGTCAGAATTGATGAGAACAGAATGTGGGAGGGTCCTCTCCCGATAAGACCACAAGGAGGTTTTTATTTATGAAAAGAGGAAAGAAATATCAGGAAGCGGCGAAATCTTATGATAAGGCAGCGCAATATGACGTAGCTGAAGCGATCAGCATTGTCAAGAAGAATGCAACCGCAAAGTTCGACGAGACGATCGAGCTTCACATCAGAACCGGCTGTGACGGACGTCATGCGGAGCAGCAGATCCGTGGTGCGGTCGTGCTTCCGCACGGAACCGGTAAGGAAGTGAAGGTCTTGGTATTTGCAAAGGGCGTAAAGCTGGATGAAGCACAGGCGGCAGGCGCTGACTTCGTGGGCGGCGAGGAGCTGATCCCGAAGATCCAGAATGAGGGCTGGCTGGACTTTGACGTGGTGGTGGCTACCCCGGATATGATGGGTGTGGTCGGACGTTTGGGTCGTGTGCTTGGACCGAAGGGCTTAATGCCGAACCCGAAGGCAGGAACCGTTACGATGGATGTTGCAAAGGCAATTGCAGATATCAAGGCAGGTAAGATCGAGTATCGTCTGGACAAGACAAACATTATCCATGTGCCAGTGGGAAAAGCTTCTTTTACCGAAGAGCAGTTAAGCGACAACTTCCAGACCCTTTTGGGTGCGATCAACAAGGCAAAGCCGTCCAGCTTGAAAGGTCAGTATCTCCGCAGCGCGACGCTCACCTCTACGATGGGACCGGGCGTGCGGTTAAATGTGACGAAACTCATGAGCTAGTGGCAGAAATTTGTTGACAGCCGCAATACACAATGTTATAATATCATGCGAATGCCGAAGACAGCAGGTGCCGAAGGGCGTAACCACAGTGACCTGCCGAGGGAATTTTTGATGATGCAGATTCCTCTCCGTCTTTGCGGGGAGGAATTTTTTTCGGCTTTTATGTAACAAAAATAAAAAAGGAGGTGCACGATTCGTGGCAAAGGTAGAATTAAAGCAGCCTATCGTACAGGAGATTTCCGACAAGATCAAAGACGCGCAGTCTGTCGTCGTTGTGGACTACCGCGGACTCACGGTCGCAGAGGACACACAGCTCCGTCGTGAGCTGCGCGAAGCAGGCGTTGCTTATAAGGTGTACAAGAATACCCTGGTAAGCCGCGCTGTTGAGGGGACTCCGTTTGAGAGCCTTCGTGATGTGCTGGAGGGACCGAATGCATTTGCGATCTCTACGACAGATGCGACTGCTCCGGCGCGTGTCCTGGCGAAATTCGCGAAGACTGCCCCGGCGCTTGAGATCAAAGCCGGCGTGGTAGAAGGCAGCTTTTACGATCAGGCAGGGATGAAGGCGATCGCAGCCGTACCGTCCAGAGAGGAGCTGCTTTCCAAGCTGCTTGGCAGCCTGCAGTCCCCGATCACGAACCTGGCTCGCGTACTCAATCAGATCGCAGAGCAGGGCGGGGCGTCCGATTCGGCGGTAGCAGCATCCGCAGAGCAGGAAGAGGCTCCGGCGCAGGAGAGCACAGAGACGCCGGCGGAGTAGGAGCCGGCATCACAACGATCAATTATGAATGGAGGAAAAAGAAATGGCAAAGATGACAACCGCAGAGTTTATTGATGCGATCAAGGAGTTAAGCGTATTAGAGCTGAACGATCTGGTAAAGGCTTGCGAGGAGGAGTTCGGCGTATCTGCAGCGGCAGGCGTGGTAGTTGCGGCAGCAGGCGGCGGTGACGCGGCTCAGGCTGAGGAGAAGACGGAGTTCGACGTAGAGCTGACCGAGGTCGGTCCGAACAAGGTCAAGGTCATCAAGGTGGTTCGCGAGGCGACCGGTCTTGGCTTAAAGGAGGCAAAGGATCTTGTAGACGGCGCTCCGAAGATCGTGAAGGAGCAGGCTGACAAGGCAACTGCCGATGATATCAAGGCAAAGCTTGAGGCAGAGGGCGCAAAGGTTACGTTGAAGTAATCGCGATCACTGCGGGCAGGGCAGGAACATAAAAAGAGCCGAGGCGGAAGGTTGTTTCCGGTTGCGGCTCTTTTTCTATATCTTGTATCTTGCATTTTTTTCCATCCTGCATTACAATAAGGATAACAAAGTAGGCGCTTAGGTCTTTCATGGAAGGAGGACTGCATGATGAGTGGTATTTCTTCAGTTGGCAGTTATAGTTCTTATCAGGATTACGGCAGATTTGCAAGCGGTAAGCGGGTACAGAGTGCGGCGGACGGCGCAGCGGAGCTTGCTATCATAGAAAAAGAGGAATCTCAGTCGAGAGGGCTGAAGGCAGGCGAGCGCAACGTCGGCACGGCGCAGGATATGTTGAATGTGGCGGACGGCGCGATGTCCGGCATTGCGGACTATCTGCAGAGAATACGTGAGATCGCAGTACAGGCGTCCAACACGGCGACGATGACTGACAGCGACCGGGCGGCTCTGCAGGCGGAGGTAGACCAGCTCAAGCAGGGGATCGGGGATGTGGCGTCCCAGACGACGTTCAATACCAAGAGACTGCTGGACGGCTCAGAGGATGAGTTCCATATTGCGACGGACAGCAACGGAAACGGTCTGACGGTCAATGCCGGGAATGCGACTCTGGAGGCATTGGGCATTGCGGATTTTGATGTGACCGGAGATTTTAACATTCAGGACATTGACGATGCGCTGGAGAAGGTGAATTCCGCCAGAGGCGATCTCGGGGCGCAGAGCAATCGGCTTGGCTATGCGTACAATTATAACACAAATGCCCGCCTGAATACGACGGCGGCGCAGAGCCGGCTGGAGGATCTGGATTTCCCGAAGGCGATCTCCGAGCAGAAGAAGAAGGAGACGCTTCAGGAGTATATGCTGTTTATGCAGCGGCGCAAACAGGAGGATCAGGCGTCGCGGATGCGCGCACTGTTTGCATAGGACAACGGATAGGTTTGAAAAAGGATGGGGAAGCCCCCATCCTTTTTTTGTGAAAATGTTACCAAAACTTCTTGACGGATTCCGAAAGCTTGTGCTAATATATAGAGTGCACTATTGTGGTGCATTAGGCTTGTTGCGCGGTTTTTTGCGTAGTAGGCGGTCGGATTCGCCTATACATCATCTTGTGGTTTGGGCGGATTGACGCGAATAAGAACGAGAGGTGAAACGTCAATGGAGAAAAACAGAATACGTCCGGTGAAAGCCGGAAAAGGCATGCGTATGAGTTACTCGAGGCAGAAAGAGGTATTGGAAATGCCGAATCTGATAGAGGTTCAGAAAGACTCCTATCAGTGGTTTCTCAGGGAAGGCTTGAAAGAAGTCTTCGATGATATCTCTCCGATCGCGGATTACAGCGGCCACCTGAGTTTGGAATTTGTAGATTTCACACTGTGCGAGGATGATGTGAAGTATACGATTCCGGAGTGCAAGGAGCGGGATGCGACTTACGCGGCGCCTTTGAAGGTGAAAGTCAGACTGATCAATAAGGAGACCGACGAGATCAATGAGCACGAGATCTTTATGGGAGATCTTCCGCTGATGACCGAGACGGGCACCTTTGTGATCAATGGCGCAGAGCGTGTCATCGTCAGCCAGCTGGTCCGCTCTCCCGGAATTTACTACGGGATTGCACATGACAAGGTGGGAAAGCAGCTGTATTCCTGCACTGTGATCCCTAACCGTGGCGCATGGTTAGAGTATGAGACAGACTCCAATGACGTATTCTATGTTCGTGTAGATAGAACCAGAAAGGTGCCGATCACGGTGTTGATCCGTGCGCTTGGCGTCGGCAGCAACCAGGAGATCCTCGATATGTTCGGGGAGGAGCCGAAGATTCTTGCCAGCTTCGGCAAGGATGTGGCGACGAATTATGAGGAGGGACTTCTGGAGTTATACAAGAAGATCCGGCCGGGGGAGCCGCTGACTGTGGAAAGCGCGGAGAGCCTGATCACCGCGATGTTCTTTGACCCGCGCAGGTATGACCTTGCCAAGGTGGGACGATATAAATTCAATAAAAAGTTAGCGCTTCGCAACCGTATTCGCGGGCAGGTCCTCGCGGAGGATGTTGTGGATGTGACGACCGGCGAGATCATTGCGGAAGCCGGAACAGAGGTGACTCGTGAGCTTGCGGACGATATCCAGAATGCGGCTGTCCCGTATGTGTGGATCCAGGGAGAGAGCAGAAACGTCAAGGTCCTGTCCTCCATGATGGTCGATCTGACGCATTTTGTAGACTGCAACCCGCGCGAGCTGGGCATCACGGAGCTGGTATATTATCCGATCCTGGCACAGCTGATGGAGGAGCATCCGGATGCGGAGGAGCTGAAGGAGGCGATCCGCAAGAATGTGCACGACCTGATCCCCAAGCACATCACGAAGGATGATATCTTTGCGTCCATCAACTACAACATGCATTTGGAGTACGGTATTGGCGGAAAGGATGACATCGATCATCTGGGGAACCGCCGTATTCGCGCGGTCGGAGAGCTGCTGCAGAACCAGTACCGCATCGGTCTTTCCCGTTTGGAGAGAGTGGTGCGCGAGCGCATGACGACGTTGGATCTGGATGGCATTTCCCCGCAGAGTCTCATCAATATCAAGCCTGTGACGGCGGCAGTGAAGGAGTTCTTCGGTTCCTCGCAGCTGTCACAGTTCATGGATCAGAATAACCCGTTGGGCGAGTTGACGCACAAGAGACGTCTCTCGGCTTTGGGACCGGGCGGTCTGTCCAGAGATCGCGCGGGATTTGAGGTGCGTGACGTGCACTATTCCCATTACGGGAGGATGTGCCCGATCGAGACGCCGGAGGGTCCGAACATTGGACTGATCAACTCGCTGGCAAGCTATGCAAGGATCAACGAGTACGGTTTTGTGGAAGCGCCGTACCGCAAGATCGATAAATCGGATCCCAAGAATCCGCGCGTCACGGACGAGGTCGTGTATATGACGGCGGACGAGGAGGATAACTACCATGTAGCGCAGGCAAATGAGGCGCTGGACGAGGAGGGACATTTTGTGCGTAACTCCGTGTCCGGTCGCTATCTGGATGAGACACAGGAGTATGAGAAGACCATGTTCGATTACATGGATGTGTCTCCGAAGATGGTGTTTTCCGTGGCAACGGCGTTGATCCCGTTCCTGCAGAATGACGATGCAAACCGTGCGCTGATGGGTTCGAACATGCAGCGTCAGGCAGTGCCGCTTCTGACGACGGAGGCTCCGGTTGTCGGTACGGGGATGGAGACGAAGGCGGCGGTGGACTCGGGCGTGTGCGTGGTCGCAAAGCGTTCCGGCGTCGTGGAGAGCGCGGAGTCGAGTCAGATCGTGATCAAGAGCGATGAGGGAACAAGGGATGTATACAAGCTGACGAAGTTTTCGCGCAGCAATCAGTCCAATTGCTACAACCAGCGGCCGATCGTGCTGAAGGGCGACCGTGTCGAGGAGGGGGAGGTCATTGCAGACGGTCCGTCCACCTCTAACGGAGAGCTTGCGCTCGGCAAGAACCCGCTGATCGGATTTATGACCTGGGAAGGCTATAATTATGAGGATGCCGTGCTGCTCAGTGAGCGTCTGGTGCAGGATGACGTGTATACCTCCATCCATATCGAGGAGTATGAGGCGGAGGCGCGCGATACCAAGCTGGGACCGGAGGAGATCACCCGGGACGTGCCCGGCGTCGGCGATGATGCGTTGAAGGATCTCGATGAGCGGGGCATTATCCGTATCGGAGCGGAGGTGCGTGCCGGGGATATCCTGGTCGGCAAGGTAACGCCGAAGGGCGAGACCGAGCTGACGGCGGAGGAGCGGCTGCTTCGGGCGATCTTTGGCGAGAAGGCGCGGGAAGTGCGCGATACGTCCTTAAAGGTGCCGCACGGCGAGTACGGTATCGTGGTCGATGCGAAGGTGTTCACCAGAGAGAACGGCGACGAGCTGTCTCCGGGCGTGAATCAGGCTGTGCGCATTTACATCGCGCAGAAGAGAAAGATCTCCGTCGGTGACAAGATGGCAGGGCGTCATGGCAACAAGGGCGTCGTCTCGCGTGTGCTCCCGGTGGAGGATATGCCGTTTTTGCCGAATGGTCGTCCGCTGGACATCGTGCTGAATCCGCTCGGCGTGCCGAGCCGTATGAATATCGGACAGGTGCTTGAAATTCATCTGAGCCTTGCGGCCAGGGCGCTTGGATTTAATATTGAGACTCCCGTGTTCGATGGGGCGAAGGAGATCGATATTCAGGACACACTGGAGCTGGCAAATGATTATGTAAACTCCGAATGGGAGGATTTTGAGAAGAAATACAAAGATACTCTGAATAAGGAAGTGATGCAGTACCTTTATGACAATCGCGATCACAGAGAGGTCTGGAAAGGCGTGCCGATTTCCCGTGACGGGAAGGTACAGCTCCGCGACGGGCGTACCGGTGAGCCGTTCGATTCGCCGGTCACGATCGGGCACATGCATTATCTCAAGCTGCATCACCTGGTGGACGACAAGATCCATGCGCGTTCGACCGGACCGTACTCCCTTGTGACCCAGCAGCCGTTGGGAGGAAAAGCGCAGTTTGGCGGACAGCGTTTCGGCGAGATGGAGGTGTGGGCGTTGGAGGCTTATGGAGCGTCCTACACACTGCAGGAGATCCTGACTGTGAAATCCGATGATGTGGTCGGACGTGTCAAGACCTACGAGGCGATCATCAAGGGAGATAATATTCCGGAGCCGGGTATTCCGGAGTCCTTCAAGGTGCTCTTAAAGGAGCTGCAATCCCTGGGATTGGATGTCAAGGTGCTTGACGAGGAGCGGAACGAGGTGGAGCTGATCGAGACCAGCGAATATGGCAACACAGATCTGAATTCGATCATTTCAGGCGATAAGGATTTTGCATTTGAGGATAGCGATTCCTTTTCAAAGATGGGCTTTTCACAGAAGGAGTTCGACGCGGAGAACGAGGAGCTGATCGACATCGAGGAGGAAGAGCCGGAGGATGATTCCGAATATTTTGACGAGGAAGCAGAGGAAATCTTCGACGAGGAATAAGTGAACTGCCACTATATTAGGAAGGGAGTGTCATATATGCCAGAGACAAACATGAAAGAGACATCCGGTCAGTCGATCTCTTTTGACGCGATTAAGATTGGTCTGGCGTCGCCAGAGAAGATCCACGAGTGGTCCAGAGGCGAGGTAAAAAAACCGGAGACCATCAATTACAGGACATTAAAGCCGGAAAAAGACGGGCTGTTCTGTGAAAAGATCTTCGGACCGAGCAAGGACTGGGAATGCCACTGTGGAAAATACAAAAAGATCCGCTACAAGGGCGTGGTCTGCGACCGCTGCGGGGTGGAGATCACCAAGGCAAGCGTGCGCCGCGAGCGCATGGGACATATCGAACTGGCGGCTCCGGTCTCCCATATCTGGTATTTTAAGGGGATCCCGTCCCGCATGGGACTGATCCTGGATCTTTCTCCGCGGACGTTGGAGAAGGTATTGTATTTCGCCTCCTATATCGTGCTGGACGGAGGAAATACCGCGCTTCAGTACAAACAGGTGCTTTCCGAGGGGGAGTACCAGGAGGCGCGCGAGCAGTACGGGAACGCCTTCCGTGTCGGCATGGGCGCGGAGGCGATCCAGGAGCTTTTGCAGGCGATCGACCTGGAGAAGGATTCCGCGGAGCTGCAGGCGGAGCTCGCGGAGGCGACCGGTCAGAAGCGCGCGCGCATCATCAAGAGGCTGGAGGTCGTGGAGGCGTTTCGCGAGTCCGGGAACAAGCCGGAGTGGATGATCATGACTGTGATCCCTGTGATCCCGCCCGACCTGCGCCCGATGGTGCAGCTGGACGGAGGTCGTTTCGCGACCTCGGACTTAAATGATCTGTACCGAAGGATCATCAATCGAAACAATCGTCTGCGCAGGCTGTTGGAGCTTGGCGCGCCGGATATCATTGTGCGCAACGAGAAGCGTATGCTCCAGGAGGCTGTGGACGCCCTGATCGACAACGGACGGCGCGGACGCCCTGTGACGGGACCGGGAAACCGCGCATTAAAGTCCCTGTCCGATATGCTGAAGGGAAAATCCGGCCGCTTCCGCCAGAACCTGCTCGGAAAGCGTGTGGACTATTCGGGTCGTTCCGTGATCTGCGTGGAGCCGAAGCTGAAGATCTATCAGTGCGGTCTCCCGAAGGAGATGGCGATCGAGCTGTTCAAGCCCTTTGTGATGAAGGAGCTGGTCGCGAACGGCACGGCGCATAACATCAAGAGTGCAAAAAAGATGGTCGAGCGGCTTCAGACCGAGGTGTGGGATGTCCTGGAGGACGTCATCAAGGAGCATCCGGTCATGCTGAACCGCGCTCCTACCCTGCATCGTCTGGGCATTCAGGCATTCGAGCCGATCCTGGTCGAGGGCAAGGCGATCAAGCTGCATCCGCTCGTGTGTACCGCGTTCAATGCGGATTTTGACGGCGACCAGATGGCAGTGCATCTGCCGCTGTCCGTGGAGGCGCAGGCGGAGTGCCGTTTCATGCTGCTCTCGCCGAACAACCTGTTAAAGCCGTCCGACGGCGGTCTGGTCGCGGTTCCGTCACAGGATATGGTGCTTGGCATCTATTACCTGACGCAGGAGCGCCCGGGCGTAAAGGGAGAGGGCAAGTTTTTCAAGAATGTCAACGAGGCGATCCTGGCGTATGAGAACGGCGTCATCACGCTGCATTCCAGGATCAAGGTGCGCATGACAAAGACGATGCCGGACGGCACTGTGCTTTCCGATATCATCGAGTCTACGCTGGGAAGATTCCTGTTCAACGAGATCATTCCGCAGGATCTGGGCTTCGTGGACCGCAGCATTCCGGGGAACGAGCTGAAGCTCGAGGTGGATTTCCTCGTGGCAAAGAAGCAGAACAAGCAGATCTTGGAGAAGGTCATCAACATTCATGGCGCGACAAAGACGGCGGAAGTGCTGGATGCGGTGAAGGCGATGGGATATAAGTATTCCACGCGCGCGGCGATGACGGTATCTATTTCCGATATGACGGTGCCGCCGCAGAAGCCGGATATGATCAAGGAAGCGGAGAATACGGTAGACCGCATTACGAAGCAATACAAGCGCGGACTGATCACCGAGGAGGAGCGATACAAGGAGGTTGTCGAGACCTGGAAAGAGACGGATAATGAGCTGACAAAAGCGCTGCTCGAGGGGCTGGATGCGTACAATAATATTTTTATGATGGCGGATTCCGGTGCGCGTGGTTCCGATAAGCAGATCAAGCAGCTTGCGGGCATGCGAGGTCTGATGGCAGATACGACGGGACGCACGATCGAGCTGCCGATCAAATCCAATTTCCGCGAGGGTCTGGACGTGCTGGAGTATTTCATGTCTGCGCACGGAGCGCGCAA
>CANRBT010000065.1 GCA_947628935.1 uncultured Roseburia sp.
CGTCAAGTTGTGCTGTACTACCATAACTGTTACCTCCGTGTGATATAATTTTGAAGCCAATCGCTTCCGGATCCGCCGGGATTCCGTTCCCGGCTTTATAATAGAGCCGAACCCCTAGGTTAGTCCGGCAATATTACCACAGATGTCTCACGTGCGGGACGTTTTCTTCTCCGCCTGTTTCTGCCGTTCCCGGCGCAGGATCGCATTGATCTCACGCTTTGCCTCCTCCGAGATGCCCTTTTCTTTGTAATAGCGCATTTCGTTTTCCTGCCGCCCCGCAGAGCTGCGCGCGACGTTGATCTCCCGCGGCGCGTCGATGAGCAGATGGATGTTGTTCGCGGAGCCGCCGGAAAAAATGACGCGGACCTTCTCGCCGATATCCAGATACTCTCCCTGCCGCAACGTAAGCTTTAACATAGACATACCTCCCTGTTTTGCCACCACATCCAATGGGGATTGCTTTTGCAACATTTTCCTGTAAAATGTTGCATTTTCTGTTGCAGAAAAATTCACGAGAGGAGGAACTCATATGGGAACCGCACAACCGATCCGCAACAGGGAAGCCCTCCGGGACTTCCTCGAATATTACAGGAGCGTCGAACCGTCCGCGCGCAATTACGCGCTCGTCATACTGGGCGTGCACACGGCGCTCCGCATCAGCGACATCCTGCCGCTCCGGTGGAGAGATCTCTACGATCATGAGACCCGCCGCTACCGGGAGCATCTGGACCTCTATGAAAAAAAGACGGGAAAGCACAGCCGCATCGCCCTGAACGCGCACGTCATACGCGCCCTTGGGCAGTACCGCGCCGAGCGAAACGACGCCCTGCCGGACGACTTCGTTTTTACCAAGAGCACCTGCTACCAGGCGCCTCTCTGCCGCTCGCAGGCATACCGCATCGTCCGGCGCGCCGCAGAACAGACCGTTCGCGACACGCCCGTAAGCTGTCACTCGCTGCGCAAGACCTTCGGTTACTACGCCTGGAAGCAGGGCACCCCGCCCGCGCTGCTCATGGACATCTACAACCACTCGTCCTACCAGATCACCAAGCGCTACCTTGGCATCGAACAGGACGAACGGGATTCTGTGTTTTTAAAGCTGGATTTTGAAAAAAATGAATTTTGGGGGTAAAGTTTTAGAAATGCACTCCGATATATACTGCGTAAACAACATCGGATGAATATGAAAAATGCAACATTTTACAGGAAAATGTTGCATTTTATTTTGTACTATTTTTTGATCGTTATTCTACAAAATCACGTTCCGCTCAGACTGCTCACCAGCGCCCGATAGACAAACTCCTTCGCCTGTCCGGTCGTGACGGTCAGCTCCCCTCCCTGCTCGCGCATCACAAGAAACGTCGCAAACGCGAGCAGCTGTCCGCTCAGCGCGATCCGCCCCAGACAGGGATCCCGCTCCGTGAGCAAGCCCTCCGCCAGTCCCTGTTCGATCACGAGGTCGAACACCTGCTCCACCTCGCTGTCACCTCTTCCCTCCCGGATCTTCCGGTATTCCTCCCGGAAGGTGTCCGAGACCTCGATCGAGCCTGTGCCGATGCGCACCAGCGTACAGAAGAACCTTCGGTCCGCGAACTTGTCCTCCAGATAATCCAGGATGCCGTACACCTTCTCCTCGAAGCGCTCCGCCCTCCTTGTGACGGCGGCAAGCTCCTTCCATTTTTGCCGGATATCGTACACGAGCGCGCCCGTGATGATCTCCTCTCGCGAGGAAAAATATTCATAAGCGGTCCCCTTGCCGATGCCTGCCCGGGTCGTGATGTCCGACACCTTCATGCTGTTGACGTCCGCACCCTCCGCTATCATATCCGCCACAGCCTGGTACATCAGGAGGACCTTTTCGGGAGGGTCGCTCCAAAACTTCCTTTCCTCCATCACAGCTCCTCCTCCACCATGCTCTTTTCGCGGTTGAACGCATCATAGATACAGGGCACGACGATCAGGGTCAGCAGCGTTCCGTAGATCAGACCACCCTCTGTGACGATCGCCATCGGCTGCATCATCTCGGAGCCGTCGCCCAGCCCTAAGGCGAGCGTGGACATCGAGAGGATCGTCGTCAGCGCCGTCATCAGGATCGGGCGGAGCCTCGTCTTTCCGGACTCCACGATCGCCTCCCGCTTACTCATTCCCGCTCTCCTCAGCTGATTGATATAATCCACCATCACGATACCGTTGTTGACGATGATGCCCGCCAGCATGACGAACCCGATCATCGCGACGACGCTGATCTCGTTGTCCGTCAGAAACAGCGCAAACAGTCCGCCCGTAAAGGCAAGCGGTATCGTGAACATGATGATGAACGGCGACAGGAAGGACTGGAACTGCGCCACCATCACCAGATAGATAAAGACGACTGCCAGCAGCAGCATCAAATACATCTGCTGCATCGCATCCGCGATCATCTCATCCTCTCCCGCCATCGTGATCGCATATCCCTCCGGCAGGTCCAGCTCCGCGATCCTCCGCTGGATCTCATTGCTGACCAGCGTCACATTGTGGTCCTCATCGATCCCTGCCGTCACATTGATATAGCGCGTCTGCGACGCACGCCGGATCGTACTCAGATCCCTGCCCTCCTCAAAGTCCGCGATCTCGTCGAGCCCAATCTCCTCCTCGTTGCCTTCCTGATCCGTATAGGGGAACGTCAGGGCGCGGATATCGTCTACCGTGACCTCGGCCTGCTCCTCGGTCTGCACGTACACGTCGTAATCCTTCACATCGGTCGAGATCGTCGTCGGCGAGGTGTCGGACGCCATCTTTGCATAGACGAGCTGAAACACCTGCGCCGTCGTCATCCCGTATTTTGCCGCCGCTGCCTTGTCCACGTGGATCGTCAGAGACGGCGTCGTGTTGTCCAGCCCGTCGTTCACATCCACAGTCCCCTCGGTCTCCTCCACGACGGACGCCACCTCCTCGGCGAGCTCCTGGATGCGGTCCAGATCCCTTCCGCTGACCTCAATGCTGATCCCGCTGCCGAACAGCGCCGTCATATCCGACGCCGAGGCATCCACGCTGATCTCGCAGTCCAGATCCGCCGTCTTCTCCTCCACCTGCGCGGTAATGTCCGCGATCGAGACGTCGGAATCCTCCGCCAGGATCAGATACATCGTCACGCTCTCCGCACTGTCGCCGCCCAGCGACATCGTCATGCCGCCGCCTCCCGTCATCGCTCCGATCGTCTCGATCCCCTCGATCGCAGACAGCCGCTCCACGATCTCATCGGAAAGCGCGGTCAGCTCCTCAAATTCCAGCGTCTCGTCCTCCTTCGGCGCGACCGTCACCGTCAGCTGATCCGTCTCCATGTTCATATCCATGAAGGCAAAGCCCCGGGAGTACGCCCCGACCGCGCTGAGCGCGAGCAGCGCCACCACGCCGATCAGCACCACGGGCTTAAAGCGCAGCGCGAGGGAAAGCACCTTTCCATAGCCCTCCTGCACCCTCTCAAAGAAATCGTGCCGGATCTCCTTCGTGCTCTTTAGGATGCCCGCGGACATCATCGGCACAAAGGTCAGCGCGACGATCAGGCTCGCCGTCAGCGTATAGGCGATGGTGAGCGCGATATCCACAAAAAGCTGCCGGGTGATGCCCTCGGTAAAAATGATGGGCGCAAACACACAGACCGTCGTCAGGGTGGAAGCGATGATCGCCCCTGTCACCTGACCCGCTCCCTCCACAGCCGCCTTCCGGATGGAGAAGCCCTCCTCGTTCTTCAACCGATAGATGTTCTCGATCACGACGATGGAGTTATCCACCAGCATTCCGATGCCGAGCGCCAGACCCGACAGGGATATGATGTTGAGCGTAATGCCCGAAAAATACATCAGCACAATCGCAAAGATCACGCTTAACGGGATCGAGCAGGTGATGACCAGCGTCGGCTTGATATCCCTGAGGAACACGATCAGGACAATGACCGCCAAAATCGCTCCCAGGATCATATTCTGCAGGACCGATTCCACGATAATATCTATGTAGATCCCCTGGTTCATCAGGATGGACAGATGCAGTCCCTCGTATTCCTCCTCCAGCGAGGCAAAGCGCTTCTTCGCGCGGTCCGTCACGTCCCCCGTCGAGTACCCGGTCTGCTTTTCGATCGAGAGCATGATCGCCGGATTCCCGTTGACCTTGGAATAGGATTCCCCCGCGTCGTCCACCATCTCGATCTCTGCGACGTCGGACAGCCGGATCGGCTCCAGACCATCCAGTCCCATATCGATCAGCACGACATCCGAGAGCTCCTCCATAGAAGTCAGCTTGTCGCCCACGCGCACCATGAACTGTTCATCCTCTGCCCCGTCATAATTGCGCGGCAGTCCCACATATCCTGCCGGCATGGAAAAATTCTGCGCCACCAGAAGGTTCCCCAGCATATCCATCGTGAGGATGCTGTCCAGATCCGCGGCTTCCTCGGCCTCCTCCCGCGCCGAATCGAGCTGGGTCTGCCCCAGGGTAAGCTGCCCCTCGGCATCCGCAAGCTGCGCGGACGCCTTGCTCATCTCCAAAAGTCCCTCGATCTGCCCCTCCGTCAATGCGATCAGCGCGTCGTCCAGCGTCGTCTTCCCGCTCGCGATCTGCAGCTGCGCATTCTGGAGCGCCGCGATCCCGGCATTCACCTGGGCAAGCTGCGCGGTAAGATCGGCGATCGCCTGCGGGAGGTCGTCGATCGTACCGGCGATGACCCCGAGGCTCTGCAGCAGCTGCGACTGCGACGCGACCGTCCCGTTCAGCGCCGTAAGCTGCGCCTGCAATGCCGTAAGCTGCGCCTGCTGTTCCGGCGTCAGCTCCACGGGAGGCAGCTCCGGCAGTCCGACGGCATCGCCCTGCCCCTGTCCCTGCATCGCCGTAAGCAGCGCGATCTGCTCCTTGAGCTGCTGCCCCTGGTCGTAGGTCTGCTGCAGGATCGGAATGATCTGCTCCAAAAGCGCCTTGGTCTGCGTCAGCATGGTAAGGTTGGTCGTCATCTGCGTCTCCGCCGCCGACATCTGGATCTTCCCGTTGACGATCTCATTCTGCGCGCCGGAAAGCTGGTCCTCCATCTCCCGCTGTCCGCTCGCGAGCTGATCCTTTCCCTTCTCGATCTCTGCGGAGGCATCGTCCAGCTCCGCCTGCGCCTCCTCAAACTGCTCTGCGATCTTTTCCTGGATCCGGTCGTTGAGCGCGTCGATCTTCTTCTGATCCATCGTCACCTGGATGGACTCGGTAAGCGTCCCCGTCGTCGAGACGGACGCCACGCCCTCAATGCTCTCGATCGCCGGGATCAGCTCGTTTTCCACATAGGAGGAGACCTCCGAGAGCTCCATGCCCTCCACGTCCGCCGACGCCACCATGACCGGCAGCATATCCGGGTCGATCTGCATGATGATCGGCGATCCGACCGTGTCCGGCCAGGTTCCCGAGAGCTGGTCAAGCTGCTGCTGCATCTCGATCAGCACGGAATCCATATTGGCGCTCTGCGCATACTCCAGGATCACCATCGAATAGTTGTCATAGGAGACGGAGCTGACAGATTCGATGTTCGACGTCGTCGCCATCGCCGCCTCGATCGGCGCCGTGACATCCGTCTCCACCTCCTCCGGGCTTGCGCCGACGTCTGTCGTGATGACAAGCGCATAGGGCAGGCTCATGGCTGGCAGCAGATCCGTCGTCATGCGCGTGAACGACACCACGCCGAGCACGATCACCAGGATCACGCCCACGATGACGGTATATGGTTTTCTGACACTGAATCTTGCTATCAAGGCTCCATCCTCCGAACTGTCTCTCTGTCGTCCGACCAGTCGGTCGGCATTTTCCAGTTTACTCACTTCCCCGGAAAATGCAAGCCCCTCCCGTATTTTTTAATATTTTTTTCATAAAAAAAGAAGACTGCCGCAGCAGTCCTCCCTTTTGTTCCGCCGTCTATTCCTCGTCGTCCTCCTCATCTACGATCGCAGCCGCCGCGCCCGATACGGAAGCGATCACAGCGATCGCCGCTACGATAACGACCAACAGCAGCAACAGCCCCAGAAAAATCAACAATCCGCTCTCTGTCATCGTTCCTCAACACCCTCTCTGTCTTTCATTGCGAAACATCCTATACTCTTCGATCAGTATAGCACATTCCCCTCCGCTTGGAAAGCATTATTTGCTCTTGCGCGCAGGATGCGCTGCAGAATGCGCTGCCGTGTGCACCACGCCCTCCGCGGCGTCAAGCTCCACATAGGCGCTGGATTTCAGGATGGCAAGCGCATTCTTAGCGCCGACCAGCACGGGAATATCCAGGCTCAAGCCTGCGATCGCGGCGTGGCAGTTCTCGCCGTCCGCCTCCACGACCAGCCCGGACGCCGACCGCAGCTGTTCGACCATACGGTTGTTCGTATCGGCAGCCACAAGGATATCTCCCTCCTTGAAATTCGCCAGATCCTCCTCCGTATGGCAGACGCAGAGATTCCCGCAGACCTTTTTCCTTGTAATGCCCGTTCCCTTCACGAGGATATGTCCCGCCACCTGCACCTTGATAAGGTTCGTCGTCCCCGACACGCCGAGCGGTACGCCCGCCGTCAGCACGACCACATCGCCCTTGTTGATGATGCCTGCCTCCTCCGCCGTATCCACGGCATGGTTGAACAGCTCCTCGGCATCCGTCATCTCCTCGAGCAGCAGCGGTACCACGCCCCAGGAAAGCCCCAACTGGCGGTATACCTTTCCGTCGAGACATCCCCCCACGATGGGGGAATCCGGGCGGTACTTTGAGATCATGCGCGCCGTCCGTCCCGATTTGCTGACCGTGATGATCGCCGCCGCATTCAGATCCAGCGCCATCGTGCAGGTCGCGTGGGAGATCGCATTGGTCACATCGGGATTGCTCATCGACTCGCGCGTCCGAAACCGCTGGAGATAGTTGATGTCCTGCTCCGTGCGGACGGCAATGCGCACCATCGTCTGCAGCGCCTCGACGGGGTACTGCCCGGCAGCCGTCTCCCCCGAGAGCATGATCGCGCTCGTGCCGTCATAGATCGCGTTCGCCACGTCCGTCGCCTCCGCGCGCGTCGGGCGCGGATGGTGCATCATGGAATCCAGCATCTGCGTCGCCGTGATGACGACCTTACCCGCACCGCTCACCTTCTTGATGATCATCTTCTGGATGACCGGCACATCCTCCAGCGGGATCTCCACTCCCATATCCCCGCGCGCCACCATGATCCCGTCCGACACGCGGATGATCTCGTCGATGTTCTGCACGCCCTGCATATTTTCGATCTTGGCTATGATGCAGATATCCTCCCCGCCCTTTTCCTCCAGGATCTCCCGGATGGCGAGCACATCATCCGCCGTGCGCACGAAGGACGCCGCGATAAAGTCGTAATCGTGCTCGACCGCGAACAGGATATCGCTGTAATCCTTCTCGCTGATATACGGCATGGACAGCGCCACGTTTGGCACATTGACGCCCTTGCGGTTCGAGACCGGTCCGCCGTTTAAGACTGTGCACACGATATCGGCAGGAAGGTTTCCCTCGTCATCCGGCTTCGCCCCTTCGACCGGTCGAATGCTCTTGACCGTCAGACCGATCAGCCCGTCGTCGATCAGGATCGTATCTCCCGGCTTCACGTCCGAGGGCAGCTTCTTGTAGGTGATGGAGACGCGCGCGGAATCTCCGACAATGTCCTCCGTCGTGAGCGTGAACTCCTGTCCGCCCACCAGCTCCGCCTTTCCCTCCGCAAACTCCGCCAGCCGGATCTCCGGTCCCTTGGTGTCCAGGAGCGCCGCGACCGGAGCTTTCAGTTCCTCCTCCAGGCTGCGCAGCTTCGTCAGGCGCGCAAGCTGCTCCTCGTGCGAGCCGTGTGAAAAATTGAACCGCGCAACGTTCATGCCCTCCGCGATCAGTCTCCGCAGGATCCTCTCATCGTCCGTCGACGGTCCCAAGGTGCAAACAATCTTCGTCTTTCTAAACATGGCGCTCCCCTTTTCTCTATTTTAGACGGATCATCGTCCCCATGCCGCCGGACACCTGATCCGCGTCCCCCCGCAGCTTGGTGATCAGCACGGAACGGATCGCGGAATCGCCGATGAAGCCGATCGCCGCCTGGATCTTCGGCAGCATATCGCCCTCCCCGAACTGCCCCTGCTCTATGTACCGCTTCGCCTCCGCCACTGTCATGGTGCTGAGCGGTTTTTCCTGCTCCGTCCCGTAGTCCAGGCATACGTTGTCCACACTGGTGAGAATGACAAGCATATCCGCATCCAGAAGCTCCGCCAGCCTGCCCGCCGCCAGATCCTTTTCGATGACCGCGCTGGCGCCCTTGAGACGGTGATCCTGCTCGAGTACGGGGATCCCGCCTCCGCCGCAGGCAACGACGATCTGGTCGGCATCCAGAAGCGCGCGGATCGCGTCGATCTCCACGATATCCATCGGCTTCGGCGCGGCGACGATGCGGCGGTAGCCTCCGTCCACCTTGGTGACGTGGTTGCCCTTGTGCTCCTCCGCCTCCGCCTCCTGCTCCGTCAGCAGCCTGCCGATGATCTTTCCCGGCTGATAGAACGCCTCGTCGTACGGATCCACAACGACCTGCGTCAGCACCGTGGAGACCGTCTTATAGATGCCCTTTCCCAGAAGCTCCGTCCGGATCGCGTTCTGCAGGTCATATCCGATGTAGCCCTGGCTCATCGCCGAGCAGACCGACATGGGCGTCGCCGTATACTCGGGGTGCAGGCGGCAAAACTCATTCATCGCCGTGTGGATCATGCCGACCTGCGGTCCATTGCTGTGCGTGATAACGACCTGATAATCCTCCCGGATAAAATCCGCGACTGCCTTTGCCGTGCGCCTGGTCGCCTCCTTCTGCTCCGGCAGGGTCGTCCCCAACGCCTCATGTCCCAGTGCAATTACGATTTTTTTCTTTTTCATTTCACGAACCCTGCCTTTCTGTGCTATTCCCCGGTCCCCGGCAGGACCAGCGCGTCGATCTGCTCCCAAAGCTCCTCCCGCCCCTGCTTCGTCTCCGCGGAGAACGGAAACAGCTTCGTTCCGGTCGAAATGCCAAGTCCCTCCCGAATCGTCTTCAGCTGCTTTGGTACCTGGCTCCGCTTGAGCTTGTCCAGCTTGGTCGCAATGATGAGCGGCGCATAGCCGTGGTAAGTCATCCACTCGTACATCATGCGGTCATTGTCCGACGGGGCGTGCCGTATGTCGAGCAGCAGAAACACAGCCCGCAGCTGCCCAGACGTATGGAGATAACGCTCCACCATGCCGCCCCACTTCTCCTGCTCGCTGCGGGATGTCTTCGCGTAGCCGTATCCCGGGAGATCCACCAGGTACATCGCGTCGTTGATGTTGTAAAAATTGATCGTCTGCGTCTTCCCCGGCTGGGCGGAGGTGCGCGCCAGCGATTTGCGGTTCATCAGCGCATTGATGAGCGAGGACTTCCCGACGTTCGATTTCCCGGCAAAGGCGACCTCGGGATATGGATTGTCCGGGATCCTGCTCGTAATGCCGCATACCGTCTCCAGGCTCACATTTTTTATCACCATAGTCCTGCATCCTTTCCTTCTGCGTGTTCACGCGCGGGAAAACGCCGTATCCAGCACCTGTCCGATATTGTCGACGAACACGATATCCAGCCCCTTCTTGATCTCCGAGGCGATCTCGTCCACATCCTTCTCATTCTTCCTCGGAACGCAGACCGTCTTGATGCCGGCGTTCTTCGCCGCCAGTATCTTTTCCTTGAGCCCTCCGATCGGGAGCACGCGTCCGCGGAGCGTGATCTCGCCCGTCATCGCCACATCCGCGCGCACAGGCGTCTTTGTGATCGCGGAGAGCATCGCCGTCGCCATCGTGATGCCCGCCGACGGACCGTCCTTGGGCACGGCGCCCTCCGGGATATGGATATGGATGTCGTTCTCCTGGAAAAACTTTTTCGGGATCTGGTATTCCGCACTGACGGAGCGGATGTAGCTGATGCCCGCCTGCGCGGACTCCTTCATCACGTCTCCGAGCTGTCCTGTCAACTGAAATTCTCCCTTGCCCGGCATGATGTTGACCTCGATCTCCAGCGTGTCGCCGCCGACGCTGGTCCACGCCAGCCCGCGCACGATGCCGACCTCATCCGTCTCGTTCTTTTTGTCAAAGCTGTATTTTTCCTTGCCCAGATACTTCTCGAGGTTATGGCTGGTAAGCTTTACCTCCTGCCGCGCGCCCTCGTAGATCTCACGCGCCGCCTTGCGCGCGATCTCTCCCAGCTTTCGCTCCAATCCACGCACGCCGGCTTCCCGCGTGTAGCCGCGGATGATCTTCTCCATCGCGCCGTCGCTGATGGAAAGCTGTCCCGGCTTGATGCCGTTCCGCTCGCACTGCTTCGCGAACAGATGCTCGCGGGCGATATGGAATTTTTCATTCTCCGTATAGCTTGTGACCTCTATGAGCTCCATGCGGTCCAGGAGCGGCCGCGGGATATCCTGCACGGAATTTGCCGTCGCGATGAACAACACCTCGGACAGATCGATCGGCACCTCCACATAGTGGTCGCGGAACTTGTTGTTCTGCTCGGAATCGAGCACCTCAAGAAGCGCGGACGCCGTATCGCCGCGGTAATCTCTGCTCATCTTATCGACCTCGTCGAGCAGCATGAGCGGATTTTTGACGCCCGCGCTGCGCAGACCGTTCACGATACGCCCCGGCATCGCGCCCACGTACGTCTTTCTGTGTCCTCGGATCTCCGCCTCGTCGCGCACGCCGCCCAGGCAGATGCGCACATACTGCTTGTCGAGCGCCCGCGCCACTGAGCGCGCGATGCTGGTCTTTCCGGTTCCGGGCGG
>CANRBT010000066.1 GCA_947628935.1 uncultured Roseburia sp.
CAGCTTGTCTCCCCGAAGACCGGCGAGACCGGAAACAGCGGTCTTAACGCTGTGGCAGCGGCTGTCTGCCTGGGCGCGCTGGCGTCGGTTTGGAGAAAAAAAGAGCGGGTCGGCTGATCCGCGGCGGAAATCGAATTGAACAAAAAAGAAGGGAGGCTGTGCCGTATCGGCGCAGCCTCCTTTTTCAGATTGACGAGCTGTCTTTAGCGGTCCGAATGCTCCTCCAGCCAGCGCATCGCTGTGTATGCGTAGATGGCGCTGCCGTAGGGCAGGGCGTCTTCGTCAAACTTTGCCTTCGGATGGTGCTGCGGATAGCGGCAGCCCGTGTTTGGATCCCCCGCAGCGAGCGCGAGCATAATGGTCGGGAGAGCATGGCTCACATAGGCAAAGTCCTCGGAGCCTGTTGTTTTGGCAGCTTTTTTTGTGCCGGCAAGCGCGCTCATCTGTCCTGCGGTCATTGCCCGGTCAGGTCCGAACAGCTCCCGGATATAGCGGACTGTGCAGTCGGAGAGCTCCGCGTCGTTGACGAGCGTCGGGCATCCGCTTCCAAAGGAGACCTCGGCGGACGCACGGAAGGTTGCGGCTGTGCTCTGTGCGATCTCCGCCATGCGGGTTTTTAAAAAGGTGCGGATATCCTCGTCGTAGGTGCGGATGCTGCCGGAAAGCTCGACCGTGTCGGGAATGACATTTGCCGCGCCGCCGCCGTGAATGGAACCGATGGTGAGCACTGCCTCGTCAGAGATGGCAAGCTCTCTGGCGGAAATTTCCTGCAATGCAAGAATGATGTGGGCGGCGGCATTGACCGGATCGACGCCTGTGTTCGGCATGGAGCCGTGACAGCCCTTTCCCTGGATGCGGATGGTAAAATAATCCGCCGCGGGAGCACTGACGCCGCCGTCGCAGACAATAGAGGTCCCGACGGGGATGGGCATGTTCGCCATGACATGGATCATAAGACCGGCGTCCACATCGGGAGCTTGTAACAAACCCGCGTCCAGCATGTCCTTGGAACCCTCAAACAGCTCCTCCGCAGGCTGAAACATCAGCTTGACCGTGCCGCAGATCTCGTCCTCATGCGCCTTTAAGAGTCTTGCGGCGCCGAGCAGCATGGCCGTGTGCATATCGTGTCCGCAGGCGTGCATCCTTCCGTTATCCGCCGCAAAGGTGACATCGGCCTCCTCCCGGATCGGAAGTCCGTCCATATCCGCGCGGATCAGAAATACCCTCCCCGGCTGTTTTCCGCCGGCGAGCGCGACGAGCCCTGCCTTTCCGCATTCCTTTGGTTCATAGCCCATGGCGGCGAGGGCGTCCCTTACATAGGAAACCGTGTCCGCAATGTCAAAGCCGCATCCGGGATGCGTGTGCAGATAACGACGGTCCGCGACGAGCTGTTCCTTTTGTGTTACCGCCTCCTGTGCGAGTTCTTCTGCTTTCATACGATCCGACCTTCCTTCTTGTTTTTATAGGACAATAGCACCGGAAGGTTCCTTTGTCAATAGGCGGAAAGTTTTAGTCATAAATGAAGAGCCGGTTCATAGAATGAAACATGGCAGAAGAATGTGAGGAAAGGAGGAGACAGATGAAGCAGGGGATTGAGAGGATATTTCCCACGCATATGCGGGAGAGTCTGGCTGGCACTCCGTGGCCGCAGGGGCTGGAGGAGATACGGATCCGTGTGGGACAGCCTGTGGAGTTTTTGACGGCGGCAGGAGCGCGCTGGCTTACGATACAGGATGGGACATGCCGTTTCCCGGAGTGTGCGGGGAGCGGCTATCAGGAACACACCTACCGCGCAACGGTGCAGGATATCGCGGAGATGCTGAGCTATATCAGCAGCTATTCGCTTTACGCCTATCAGGAGGAGGTCCGGCAGGGATATATCACGATCGAGGGAGGGCATCGCATCGGTATGGCGGGGAGCGTGGCGCTCGCGGACGGAAGGATCGCCGGCATCCCGCATATCACATTTTTAAATATCCGTGTTGCGCATGAGAAAAAGGGCTGCGCGAAGGACGTGCTGTCCTGCATACGGCACGGTGACAGTATCTACAATACGTTGATCCTCTCGGAGCCGGGAGGCGGAAAGACCACGCTGCTGCGTGACTGTATTCGTCTGCTCTCGGAGGGGGATGCCGGGCGTGCAGGGATGCGGGTCTGTGTGGTGGACGAGCGCTCGGAGCTGGCAGCGTGCCATCTGGGCATCCCACAGAATGATCTGGGACCGCGCACGGACGTGCTGGACGGCTGCGGAAAGCCGGAGGGGATGCAGCTGCTGCTGCGGGCAATGTCGCCGCAGGTATTGGCTGTGGACGAGTTGGGAAGCGAGACGGATTTCCTTGCTGTGGAGCAGGCGGTCTATGCGGGCAGCAAGGTGCTGGGAACCGTGCACGCGGGGAGTGTGAAGGAGTTGGCGGAAAAACCGTATCTGAGCTGCTGGGTGGAGCGGCAGCTGTTCCAGAGGTACATCGTCATTGAGCGCGGGAGAGACGGGGCGCGGCATATGGGTGTCTATGGCGCCAGGATGGAGCGCCTATGCTGAAGGCTGCGGGGAGTCTGCTCGTTGTGACGGCGAGCGTGGGGATGGCATTCTGCCTGTGCCAGGAGCTTACCGCGCACCTGCGTCTGCTCTATGTGATCCGCCGGATGTTCGTGGATCTCTCCTATGCGGCGTTTCAGTCCATGCAGCCCGTGGAAATTCTGCTGGGCTGCTTTATCCGCACGGGGGACGAGCGGTTGGATGCCGTCTGTAAAGAGATCGCGGACCGGCTGATGGAGAAGGAGCAGGGGCGCGGAGAGGAGGTGTGGCAGGAGATGTTTGCGGCGCACGGGAAGGAGCTGGGACTTTCCGCGGACGAGCAGGAGATCGTCGAGACGGCGGGCAGCGCCTTTTTTGGAAAGAGCACGGAGGAAAATAAAAGGCGGTTGAATATCCAGCTGGAGCGCCTGGACCACGCGATCGATACCGCGCGCGGGGAAAAGAGGGAAAAGCAGAGGGTGTACGGGGCTGTGAGCGTGCTGGGCGGGCTGATGCTGGTGATTTTGCTGGTGTAGAAAGGATGTCGGAAAAGCGATGAGCGTAAACTTAATATTTCGGATTGCGGCAGTGGGGATCCTTGTGACCGTGATCAGCCAGGTATTGAAACATAGTGGCAGGGAGGAACACGCTTTTTTGACAAGTCTGGCAGGGTTGGTGATCGTGTTGTTTTGGATCGTGCCTTATATTTACGAGCTGTTCGAGACGATGCAGTCACTGTTTGCACTGTAGGGGGCGCTGCGTTATGGATATGATCAAGATTGCGGTCTTAGGGATAGCGGGCGTTCTGCTTGCGCTTCCGTTCAAAAGGGAGCGGGGGGAGTACAGCACCTTTATCGCGATGGCAGTCGGCATCTGCGTGTTCGTGTATGCGCTCTCAAAGGTGGAGACGATCCTTTCCTTTGTGGAACGGCTCACGACGCTGATCCATGTGGACGGCAGATATATTGCGCTGCTGTTAAAGATGGCAGGAATCACCTATGTGGCGGAATTTGCCGTAAATATCTGCCGGGATGCGGGGTATGCGTCCGTCGCGAGCCAGATCGAGATCTTTGCAAAATTGTCGATCCTGGTAGTCAGCGTTCCCGTGCTGAACGCCTTTCTGGAGACGATAGGGAGCTTTTTATGAGAAAAAAACGCATATGGTTTGTGATCGCTCTGCTTCTGTCTTTTCTTGCGCCGGTTCCGGCGGAGGCGGCGCAGGAGACGGCGGAGGATTATACAGAGCTCTGGATGGGGGAGCTGGACTTTTCCGAACTGGACGAGCTGACAGGCGATGAGCTGTTTCCTGCCATGCGGCAGAGGATCCGGTTTTCGGATGTCCTTACGGAGCTGCTTTCGGAGGGATTTTTCGGCTTTGATTACACCCTGCTGGCGGACTGGATGAAGGATGTGCTGTTCTATGAGTTTGAGCAGAGCCGGGGTCTGCTCGCGCAGGCGGTATTGCTCGCCGTCGGATTTTCCGTATTGAAGCATTTTTCGGGGGCTTTTCAGGAGGCGTACATTTCGCAGATCTGTTTTCTGATGGTATATTGTATTCTCGCGGTGCTTCTGCTGCAATCCTTTGCGGGCTACCGTGACATTGCCGGGGACGCGCTGGTCCAGAGCGTGGATTTCATGCGGGCGCTGGTGCCTGTGATGTCCGTGGGCATGGTATTCTCTTCCGGCGGCGAGAGCGCCGCCGGATTTTACCAGATCGCGTTTCTGGTGATCTACCTCATTCAGTGGTTGTTTCTGCGGCTGCTGCTGCCGTTGCTTCAGATCTACATTGTCCTGGTGCTCTGCAGCCATTTTTTTGAGGATGAGAAATTTGACAACCTCACCGGGCTGCTGCGCGGCGTTGCCGAGTGGAGCATGAAAAGCGCCGGTATCGCTGTGCTGGGGCTGAACGTGGTACAGGGACTGATCGCACCGGCAAAAGACCGCCTGATGAGCGGGACTGTGAGCAGAGCGGCTGCGATGATACCGGGGGTCGGAAATACGATCAACGGCGTGGGCGAGCTGCTGCTCGGTTCAGGCATCCTCATCAAGAACGGCGTGGGCGTGACGGCGCTGTTGATCCTGGTGGTTCTGGGACTGACTCCGGTACTGAAGCTGCTTGGCATTTCGCTGTTGTATCAGGTCGCGGCGGCAGTGGTGGAGCCGGCGGCAGACAAGCGGATCGCCGGATGCCTTCACGGAATGGCAGAGGGAGGGATGCTGTATGTAAAGCTGGTCATCTACTGTCTGGCGCTGCTGCTTGTGACGGTCGCGCTTGCCACGGCGGCAGGTGGTCTGGCAGGATAAGGAGGGGGAAAAAATGCTTTCCTATATACAGGGATTTCTGGCGCTGTTCGTGCTGGTGGCGGTCGTGCTCTACCTGCCCCCAGGAAGGACCTATCAGAAATATATCCGTTTTTTCGCGGAGCTGGTCCTGACGATCGGGATCCTGATGCCTCTCCTTTCGCTCGTGTATGACAGCGAGAAATTTCTGGCGCTGGTGGATTACGAGGAATTTACGGAGGAGCTTTCCGGCATCGCGAAGGATATGGAGCGGGTGGAATATATTCGGAATGACGGATATATCGAGGAGTATGAGCGCGCGATCTCGGAGGATGTGCGCCTGCTCGCAGAACAGACCGGGGAGGCGTATGGATATCAGGTGCAGGATGCCAGGGTGACGCTTTCTTCCGACTATACGGTCGAGCGGATCGATCTTTGGATCGCAGAGCAGACGAAGGCGCAGATTGCGATCGAGCGGATCAGCCTGGGGGAAGCAAAGGAGGAGGATGCAGTCTATGCGGGACTGGTTCAGAAGCTGTCGGATTATTATCAGGTGGACCGCTCTGCGATCGAGATACGGTATATGGACGATCTTGTGACGGATAAGGGGGATGAGGGATGATGCATTGGAAGGATTTTTTTTCGCCGGAACAGCGGAAGCGGTGGAAAAAGAGCGATTGGGTGGTACTGGCGTTGTGCGGGGTACTGTTGCTGGTCATCGCGATGCCGTCCGGCCGGCAAGGGGAGGGAGAGGAGCAGAAGGGTGCGGTTCCCGCGTCGGAAACGTCCCCGGATGACACTGTGGTACAGTCGGAAGAGGAGCGATATGTAGCGTATTTGGAGGAGAAGCTGGAGGATATGCTCGCCAGGGTCGATGGAGTGGGAAACGTGAAGGTCATGGTCACGGTCTCGGACGCCGGGGAGCGCGTGGTGGAGAAGGATGTGGAGCGCGACAGGAACGTCACGGAGGAGACGGACGCGGCGGGAGGCAGCCGGACGGTCTCGGAGGATGGCACGAGGGAGGAGACGGTTTATGTGAAGACAGGGGAGGAGACGTACCCGTATGTACAAAAGGAACGACTGCCGACTGTGGTCGGGGTCGTGGTGGTCGCGGAAGGGGGAGGGAACCCTGTGGTCGTCTCGGATATTTCTGCTTCCGTGCAGGCATTATTGCCGGTAGAGGTGCATAGAATTAAGGTAGTTAAGATGTGTTCCAAGGAGGAATAGACGTGAAAAAAATTTTTCGCAAGAACCAGCTGGTCATTACGGCATTGGCACTTATGATTGCTGTGGCAGGGTACTTTAGCTACATGAACAATAACATCGAGGATAACCAGGTCGCAGCGGAGGTGAGCGCTGATGTGGAGTACGTGGAAGATACATACGATATCTCGGATGAGGATATCCAGATCGAGGGCGAGATCTTTACCGACGAGGGGACGGGAGAGGAGATCGCGGAGGCGGAAGGCGTCGAGACCGGAACGGAGATCGCCGAGGTCGATGATGCGGCGGCGGAGACGGCGGAGGTCGCGGCGGAGGACGGCGCTTCCGATGTGGAGAATCCGGGCGAAGCGGTGCTGACGAGCACGACGGTCGCGAATCTCGACTATGCGGCGGAGATGAAGCTTAACCGCGAGCAGATCCGTTCCAAGAACAAGGAGGCATTGCTGGAGATCGTCAACAACACCTCCATAGATGAGAACCTGAAGCAGGATGCCGTCGATAAAATGATCGCGATGACGGACATTGCGGAGCGGGAGGCGGCGGCGGAAATGCTGCTTGAGGCAAAGGGATTCAGCGATGTGGTCGTCAGCATCACGGACGACAGCTGCGATGTCGTGCTCAATATGGGCGAGGTGACGGATGCCAAGCGCGCACAGATCGAGGATATCGTAAAGCGCAAGACGAACGTTCCCGCAGATCAGATCGTGATCACGCCGATCGTGGTCGGGGAAGTGGAGACGAACGCAGAGTAGGAAAACATTGCGATGCATCCGGGAACATGATATCATCAATTTGCCGGAAGGAGTTTGATATCTATGGAAGCATCGCATCGTTTTTTTGCAAACAGAGCATGTGCCTATTATCCGTGCCATGAGATGGAGGGGGAGCTGAACTGTCTGTTCTGCTATTGCCCCCTCTATATGAGAAAGCATTGCCCCGGAAGCCCGGAATGGATCCTGGGAAGGGACGGACGAAAGATCAAATCTTGTGTGAAGTGTACCTTTCCGCATCAGCCAAAGAACTATGAGGTGATGATGCAGTTCTTGCGGATGGGCGGACGGGAGGAACGGGAAGTGAAGGTCGCGGTCATGGCGGACATTCACAACAACCACACGGCATTTGAGGCATGCGTCGATCATGCGCTGGCACAGGGGATTGAAAAATTCATCTTTTTGGGCGATTATGTGAGCGATTGTCCCTATCCGCAGCGGACCATGGAGCTGTTGTACCTGCTGATCGGTCATTATGACTGTACCTGTATTCGGGGAAACCGGGAGGAATATGTGCTCGACTATCACAGATCACAGAAGAAAAACTGGAAGGACGGGTCCGGTTCGGGATCTCTGTTGTACAATTATGAGAATCTGACGGTACGCGACCTGAATTTTTTCGCGTCGCTTCCCATCCGCGCGGAATGCACCTACGGAAATTGTCCGAAGCTGCTGGTCTGTCACGGGTCGCCGGACAGCGCCGGGGAGCTTCTGTTTGAGGGGGAGGAGAACACGAAGAGGGTGATGCGGGACATGGACGCCGATTATCTGCTCTGTGCGCACACGCACGTCCAGTCGGAGTGGGAGTACCGGGGAAAGCATTTGATCAACCCGGGAGCCGTCGGCATGCCGATGTACTATGAAGGAAAGGCGCAGTATGCCGTTCTGACGGGAGACGGGACAGGCTGGAGGTGCCGCCTTTTGCGTGTTCCCTTTGACAAGGAGCAGGTGTTGCGCGAGTTCGAGGAGAGCGGGCTGAACCGGCGTGCGCCTGTGTGGGCGCGGATGACACAGGAGATGATACGGACCGGCGTCAACCGGATGAGCCAGGTGCATGATCGGGCAAAGGAGATCTGTGAGGGGACATACGAGTGGCCGGATTTTCCGGAAGCTGCGTGGGAGCAGGCGCTGGACGAGCTCTGGCCGGATGCGGGAAAGGGTATCGGACGCGGCGGCGCTTACGATCACATGAGAAAAGGAACTATCGGGAAAGGCAGGGGATGAAAATGAAACGGATTTTTTTGATCGTGCTGGACAGCGTTGGCATCGGGGAGATGCCGGACGCGGCGGACTATGGCGACGCGGGGAGCAACACCATCCGGGCGGCGTCGAAGAGCCCGTACTTTTCGATGCCCAATATGCGAAAGCTTGGGTTTTTCAATATTGACGGCGTGGACATCGGAGAGCGGGAGGCAGCGCCCAGGGGAGCGTTCGCACGTATGAGCGAGGCGTCGAAAGGGAAAGATACGACCATCGGACACTGGGAGATCGCTGGCGTGGTATCGGAGGCGCCGCTGCCGACCTACCCCGAGGGATTCCCGCAGGAGGTGATCGATGCGTTTTCCGAGAGAACGGGGCGGGGCGTGCTCTGCAACAAGCCGTATTCCGGCACGGAGGTCATCCGTGATTACGGGGCGGAGCATATGGAGACGGGAAAGCTGATCGTATACACCTCGGCGGATTCCGTGTTTCAGATCGCTGCCCATGAAGATATCGTTCCAGTGGAGACGCTCTATGAATATTGCCGGGTCGCGCGCGGGATATTGCAGGGCGAGCACGGGGTCGGAAGGGTGATCGCCCGGCCGTTCGAGGGGAGACCGGGACAGTTCACGCGCACTGTGAGGCGCCATGACTTTTCCCTTAAGCCGCCCCGGCCGACGATGCTCGATGCGCTTTCGGCAGCGGGATATGACGTGCTCGCTGTGGGAAAGATCGTCGATATCTTTGCGGAGCAGGGCATCACGGAATATGTGCGCACGACGGGCAACGAGGACGGCATCGAAAAGACGCTTGCCTATATGAAGAAGGAGTTTGACGGGCTCTGCTTTACAAATCTGGTGGATTATGACATGCTGTACGGGCATCGAAACGATGTGGACGGCTATGCGAAGGCGCTGACCCGGTTTGATGAGCGTCTGCCGGAGCTTTTGGCGGGGCTGGGGGAGGAGGACATCCTGATGATCACGGCGGACCACGGCTGTGACCCGAGCACGCCCTCTACCGATCATTCCAGAGAGTATACGCCGCTCGTCCTCTATGGAAATCCCGTGCAGGCCGGGAAAAATTACGGCACGAGGGAGAGCTTTTCGGATATCGCGGCGACTGTGCTTGTCTATTTCGGGGTGGAGGGAACGTGTGCGGGAAATGGAAGTTGCCTTCCATTGAAAAATATGGTATAGTGCCAAAGTACGCAGAGCATCCATGAGATCATGCATGGAAGTCTATAGATTCTGGAGGGTGTCACCTTGGCAGATTTGAGAAAAGAGATCGAAAAGAGGCGCACATTTGCGATCATATCCCACCCGGATGCGGGGAAGACGACGCTGACGGAGAAATTCCTGCTCTACGGCGGAGCGATCAATCTTGCCGGCTCCGTCAAGGGAAAGGCGACGGCGCGCCATGCCGTGTCCGACTGGATGGAGATTGAAAAGGAAAGAGGAATCTCCGTCACCTCCTCTGTGCTGCAGTTCAATTACGGCGGCTACTGCATCAATATCCTGGACACGCCGGGACACCAGGATTTCTCGGAGGACACGTACCGGACGCTGATGGCGGCGGATTCCGCGGTCATGGTGATCGACGGCTCCAAGGGCGTTGAGGCGCAGACAAGGAAGCTCTTTAAGGTCTGCGTGATGCGGCATATTCCGATCTTTACCTTTATCAACAAGATGGACCGCGACGCGAACGACACGTTCGACCTGCTCGACGAGATCGAGAAGGAGCTCGGGATCGCGACCTGTCCCATCAATTGGCCGATCGGTTCCGGGAAGGGCTTTAAGGGCGTATACGACCGCAATACCAGAGAGGTCATGACCTTTTCCGATACCCTCAAGGGGACGAAGGAGGGAACCGAAACACACATTTCCGTGGACGATCCGGCTCTGGCCGGGGAACTCGGGCAGGCGGCATACGACAAATTAATGGAGGAGATCGAGCTGTTGGACGGCGCGAGCGCGGAGTTCGACCAGGAGCTCGTGACAAAGGGAGAGCTTTCTCCTGTGTTCTTTGGCTCGGCGCTGACCAATTTTGGCGTGGAGACCTTTTTGCAGCACTTTTTGAACATGACCTACTCGCCGCTTCCGCGCAGGGCGGACATCGGGGAGATCGACCCGTTCGGGGAGGAGTTTTCCGCGTTCGTGTTCAAGATCCAGGCGAACATGAACAAGGCGCACCGCGACCGCATCGCGTTCATGCGCATCTGCTCCGGCAGGTTTGAGGCGGGGATGGAGGTCACGCATGTGCAGGGCGGCAACCGGAAGATCAAGCTTTCCCAGCCGCAGCAGATGATGGCGCAGGAGCGCCACATCGTGGAGGAGGCGTACGCGGGGGACATCATCGGCGTCTTTGACCCGGGCATCTTTTCCATCGGAGATACGATTACGACGGCAAAGCCGTTTTGTTTTGAGGGCATACCGACCTTCGCGCCGGAGCATTTCGCCAGGGTGCGGCAGGTGGACACGATGAAGCGCAAGCAGTTCATGAAGGGGATGCAGCAGATCGCGCAGGAAGGGGCGATCCAGATCTTTCAGGAGTACAACATGGGCATGGAGGAGGTCATTGTCGGCGTCGTCGGCGTGCTCCAGTTCGACGTGCTGCGCTACCGCCTGGAGAACGAGTACAACGTGGAGATCCGCATGGACAATCTTCCCTATGAGCACATCCGCTGGATCGAGAATACCGATATCAATATGGATAAGCTTGTCGGGACCTCGGATATGAAAAAGATCCAGGATCTGAAGGGGCGTCCGCTGCTGTTGTTTGTCAACGCCTGGAG